>NZ_JASBRQ010000060.1 GCF_030149425.1 Maricaulis sp.
TCGCCCTGGTTGGCGCCTACATCGTCTACGGAACGTAAGGGTAAAGCTCATGAGCCGTATCCAACAAGCCATTCGCGGCGCGCTCCTCCTGGACTTCTGGTCCGCTTTCGGACTGGGCATGCGCTACTTCTTCAAGAAGAAGGCCACGGTGAACTATCCCTTCGAGAAGGGCCCGCTGTCGCCGCGTTTCCGCGGTCAGCACGCCCTGCGTCGCTACGCCAATGGCGAAGAACGCTGCATTGCCTGCAAGCTGTGCGAAGCGATTTGCCCGGCGCAGGCGATCACCATCGAAGCGGAACCGCGTGAAGACGGCTCGCGCCGCACCACGCGCTACGACATCGATATGACCAAGTGCATCTATTGCGGTTATTGCCAGGAGGCATGCCCGGTCGATGCAATCGTGGAAGGCCCGAACTTCGAGTTTGCGGCCGAGACCCGCGAAGAACTCTTTTACGATAAGGCGAAACTGCTCGAAAACGGTGACCGTTGGGAGCGTGAAATCGCCAAGAACCTGGAACTGGACGCGCCGTACCGCTAATCCGCGGCGTCGTTCAAAACTTGAAAATGGAAGAGGGCGCTATGCTCGAAACCCTGGCCTTTGGGGCCTTTTCCGGAGTCGCGATCCTTTCGGCCTTGATGGTCGTGATCGCGCGCAACCCGGTAAGGTCCGTGCTGTTCCTGATCCTGGCCTTTTTCTCGGCTGCAGGACTGTTCGTTCTTCTGGGCGCGGAGTTCCTCGCCATGCTGCTGATCGTCGTCTATGTCGGCGCGGTCGCGGTGCTCTTCCTCTTCGTCGTCATGATGCTCGACGTCGATTTCGCCGAGCTGAAGCAGGGCTTCCTGGAGTATGCCCCGCTGGGCGGTCTGGTCGGCCTGATCCTGGCTGCCGAGCTGGCCATGATCGGTTTCACCTGGCAGGCCTCGGAGCAGGCCATGGCCCTGCGCGCCGCTGCGATCCCGGAAGGGATGGGCAATGTCGAGGCGCTCGGCCAGGTGCTGTATGACGATTACGTCTTCTTCTTCCAGATGGCAGGCCTGGTTCTGCTGGTTGCCATGATCGGCGCCATCGTCCTCACGCTGCGCCACAAGCCGCACGTCAAGCGCCAGAGCGTCACCGCCCAGGTCGGCCGCAAGCGCGACGAAGCGGTCGAACTCGTCGACATCAAACCGGGACAGGGGATTGGGGAATGATGGAGATCGGTCTGGGCCACTACCTGGCCGTTGCCGCGATACTGTTCACCATCGGTGTCTTCGGCATTTTCGTGAACCGCAAGAACGTCATCATCCTTCTGATGTCGGTCGAGCTCATCTTGTTGTCGGTCAATATCAACCTGGTGGCTTTCTCGAGCTTCCTCGGTGATCTCGCCGGCCAGGTCTTCGCGATGTTCGTCCTCACCGTTGCCGCGGCAGAGGCTGCTGTCGGCCTCGCCATCCTCGTCGTCTACTTCCGCAACCGGGGTGATATCTCGGTTGAGGGCGTCAACATGATGAAGGGCTAAGGATCATGGCACCGATCATTATCGTCTTCGGCCCGCTTATCGCGGCCTTCATCGCCGGTGTTTTCGGCAATTATTTCGGTCACCGCGCCGCCCAGATCATCACCACGTTTGCGGTCGGTCTGTCGGCGATCCTGTCCTGGCTGGTCTTCTTTGACGTCACAATTGGCGGCAATACCCAGACCATCGAGCTGGCGACCTGGATGTCGGTCGGCAATTTCGACGTCTCCTGGGCGATCAAGCTGGACTCGCTCTCCGCCGTCATGCTGATCGTGATCAACACGGTCTCCGCGCTCGTGCACCTGTATTCCTGGGGCTATATGTCCCACGACCCGCACCGCGCGCGCTTCTTCGCCTATCTCTCGCTCTTTACCTTCGCCATGCTGTCGCTGGTGACCGCGGACAACTTCCTGCAGGTCTTCTTCGGCTGGGAAGGTGTGGGCCTGGCTTCCTATCTGCTGATCGGCTTCTGGTACAAGAAGAAGTCCGCCAATGACGCCGCCATCAAGGCCTTCGTCACCAACCGGGTTGGCGATTTCGGTTTTGCCTTGGGCATTATGGCGATCTTCCTGGTCTTCGGCTCGGTCAAGTTCGACGACGTCTTCTCGCAGGTCGGGACAACGGATGCGGTGCTGGCCTTTGCCGGCATGGAGCTTCCGGCCCTCGAGCTGATTGCCTTCCTCTTGTTCATCGGTGCGATGGGCAAATCGGCGCAATTCTTCCTGCATGTCTGGCTGCCGGACGCGATGGAAGGTCCGACGCCGGTCTCTGCCCTGATCCACGCTGCAACCATGGTCACCGCCGGTGTCTTCCTGGTCTGCCGCGCCTTCCCGATCTACGAGCTGGCTCCGGCCACGTCCACGATCATCACGGCGATCGGTATTATCACCTGTTTCTTCGCCGCGACGGTTGGCTTGGTGCAGAACGATATCAAGCGCGTGATCGCCTATTCGACCTGTTCTCAGCTGGGCTATATGTTCTTCGCGGCGGGCCTTGGCCTGTATTCCGCAGCCATGTTCCACCTGTTCACGCACGCCTTCTTCAAGGCGCTCTTGTTCCTCGGTGCCGGTTCCGTGATCCACGGCCTGCATGACGAGCAGGACATGCGCAAAATGGGCGGCATCTACAAGGCGCTGCCGTTCACCTGGATCCTGATGATCATCGGCACGATCGCACTGACCGGCATCGGTATCCCGATGCTGGGCTGGGGCTTCGCCGGTTTCTTCTCCAAGGACATGATCATCGAGGAAGCCTTCATGGCCGGTCAGGCCGGCGTGCAGCTCGGCATGGTCGCCTTCTGGTTCGGTGTCCTCGTGGCTCTGCTCACCAGCTACTACTCCTGGCGCGTCATTTTCATGACCTTCCACGGCAAGTATCGCGGTGATGTCAAAGTGCTCAACAGCGCTCACGAAAGCCCGTGGGTGATGCTGGTGCCGCTGTTTATCCTGGCTGTCGGCTCCATCGGCGCCGGCGCAGCTTACAAGGACAGCTTCCTGGCCAAGGACAGCTTTGCCTTCTGGCAGGAGAGCCTGCCGCCGGGCCCGTATGCCGAGGGCAATTACGGTCACACCTATGGCGCTGAATACCGCGCGTCCCTGGGTGAAGCCCATGCGGCTGAAGACGGGCATGCCGCAGACGGCTATGCCACCGACGATCATGCTGCCGACACGCATGCAGCCGATACCGGCTATGGCGATGAGGCGCATGGCGGCGAGGGCTATGGTGACGGCCATGAGGGCCATCATCCGCCAGTCTGGGTGCTGTGGATGCCGTTTGGCGCTACCATGATCGGCCTGGTCGTGGCCTGGTGGTTCTACATCGTCAAACAGGGGCTGCCGGCACGGATCGCCGCGCGCGAGGGGCCGCTCTACAAGTTCCTGTACAACAAGTGGTATTTCGACGAGCTCTATAATTTCGTCTTTGTCCGGGGGGCCAAAGGTCTCGGTGACCTGTTCTGGAAGATCGGTGATGTCCGCATCATTGATGGTCTTGGTCCGAACGGGTTTGCCGCAACGGCAATGGCCACGGCTCGCCGTGTCGCCAAGGCGCAGTCCGGTTTCCTCTATCACTACGCATTCGTCATGCTGATCGGCGTCCTGGGTCTGACCCTGTGGATCATGGCCGGCAGCACCGGGGGACAATAGAATGATCGCTGAAATCCCGTCCTTCCTGTCGATCCTGACCTTCCTGCCGACGGTCGGCGCGCTGGTCATCGCGATCATGCGCTTCACGGCGCGGCCTGAAGACCAGGCCAAGATCGGCGAGAATTCCCGCGGCGTGGCCCTGCTGACCACGGTCGTAGCGCTGGGCCTGGCGATCTGGATGATGGTCGAGTTCGACCCGTCCGTGGCCGGTTTCCAGATGGTCCATGAAGTGACCTGGCTGGAACAGATCGGCCTGGGCTATCGCATGGGCGTGGACGGTATCTCCGTCCTTCTGGTCCTGCTCACCGCTTTCCTGATGCCGATCTGTATTCTCGCCTCCGGTTCGATCAAGACCCGGGTCGCCGATTACATGATCGCCTTCCTGCTGCTGGAAACGCTGATGATCGGGGTCTTCACGGCCCTGGACCTGGTTCTGTTCTACATCTTCTTTGAAGGTGGCCTGATCCCGATGTTCATCATCATCGGCGTCTGGGGTGGCCAGAACCGCGTCTACGCGGCGTTCAAATTCTTCCTCTACACCCTGCTTGGCTCGGTGCTGATGCTGGTCGCCATGATCTTCATGTTCCTGGAAGCCGGCACGACCGACATTACGGTGCTCCTGCAGACCGAGTTTGCCCGCGAGGCCCAGACCTGGCTGTGGCTGGCCTTCTTCGCCTCCTTCGCGGTGAAGATGCCGATGTGGCCGGTGCACACCTGGCTTCCTGACGCCCACGTGCAGGCTCCGACGGCCGGTTCGGTCATCCTGGCCGGCGTGCTTTTGAAGATGGGCGGCTACGGCTTCATGCGCTTCTCGCTGCCGATGTTCCCGAATGCCAGCGACTATTTCGCACCAATGGTGTTCGTGCTGTCGATCATCGCCATCATCTACACCTCACTGGTGGCTTTCCGTCAGACCGACATCAAAAAGCTGATCGCTTATTCCTCCGTCGCCCACATGGGCTTCGTGACCATGGGCCTGTTCACGATGAATGATGTCGGGGTGCAGGGCGCGCTCTACCAGATGATCTCGCACGGCGTGATCTCCGGGGCGCTCTTCCTCCTGGTCGGTGTCATCTACGACCGCATGCATACCCGCGAGATTGCCTTCTATGGCGGTCTGGTTCACCGCATGCCGGTTTATGCGGCGATCTTTGCCTTGTTTGCGATGGCAAATGTCGGCCTGCCGGGCACGTCCGGCTTTGTCGGCGAGATCATGACCATGGTCGGTGCTTTCCAGGCGGGCTGGTGGGTCGCTACCGGTGCGGCTGTCGGCGTTATCCTGTCGGCCATGTACATGCTCACCGTCTACCGCAATGTGGTGTTCGGCGAGATCACCAACCCCAAGCTGGAGACGATCACCGATGTCGACGCCAAGGAGTTCGGCATGCTCGCCGTCCTCGCCGTCTCGACCATCGTGCTGGGCGTCTTCTCCACCCTGATTACGGATGTCACGGCCGCGTCGGTCGAGAATCTGATCGCGAACTATAACGCGGCGATCGCCGCGGCAGCGCAGTAGGAGCCCTCTGATGAACGCGGATACGCTGTATCAGGAAATCGGTCTTCTCACGCCGGAGATTATTCTGGCGGGTGGGGCCATGGCTCTGTTGATGTTCGGGGTGTTTTTCACCTCCGATCGGGCCTCGAAACTTGTTTACATCGCCTCGGTGCTGCTGCTGGTCGTGGCCGGTTTTGCTTCGCTGTTCTGGACGGGAGAGGGCGGAACCGCCTTTTCCGGCGCCTTCATCTTCGATGATCTCGCCAAGTTCGCGAAGATTGCGGTCTGCCTCACCGCTGCCATGGCGCTGATCCTGGCCATGCCGTACCTGGAAGCCGAAAAGCTGATGAAGATCGAATTCCCGATCCTCGCTCTGCTGGCGGCGACGGGTATGACGGTCATGGTGTCGGCCAATGACCTGATCTCCATGTATATGGGTATCGAGCTGTCCGCCCTGGCGCTTTACGTGCTGGCCGCTTTCAACCGCGACAGCCTGCGGGCCTCGGAAGCCGGTCTGAAGTATTTCGTGCTCGGCGCGCTGTCTTCTGGCCTGCTGCTCTACGGATCCTCCCTGGTCTATGGTTTCACCGGCGCCACCGGGTTCGAACAGATCGCGGCGGCCGTTGATGGTGGCACCAATGTCGGTCTGACCTTCGGTCTGGTCTTTGTGATCTGTGGCCTGGCCTTCAAAGTCTCCGCTGCGCCCTTCCACATGTGGACGCCGGACGTCTATGAAGGCGCTCCGACCCCAGTCACGGCCTTCTTTGCCACGGCGCCTAAATTCGCCGCCATCGTGCTGATGGCGCGGGTCCTGATGGAGCCGTTCGGCGCTGTCGTTGATGACTGGCGCGACGTGATCTGGATCATCGCGGTTCTGTCCATGGGCGTGGGTGCCTTCGGCGCCCTGACCCAGGAAAACATCAAACGCCTGCTGGCTTATTCCTCGATCGGCAATATGGGCTATGCCCTGGTGGCGATCGCGGCGGCCAGCCAGACCGGTCTTTGGGCGCTTCTTGTCTTCATGGCGCTCTACATGATTGGCGTCGTCGGTGCCTTCGGCGCGGTGCTGTCGATGCGCACGCGTGAAGGCATGGTCGAGAATATTTCTGACCTGGCCGGTCTCGCCCAGCGCAGCCCGGGGCTCGGCTGGTCGATTACGGCGCTGATGTTCTCCATTGGTGGTCTGCCCTTCATGGTCGGCTTTTTCGGCAAGTTCTTCGTCATCTACGCGGCCGTGCAGGCGGATCTGATCATCCTGTCGGTTCTCGCCGTGCTCTTCTCGGTCGTCTCCGCGGCCTACTATCTGCGCGTGGTGAAGGTGATCTGGTTCGACAGCTCCGACATCGAATTCGTCCCGTCTTCGATGAGCGTTTACTGGGTGACCCGCGTGGCTGGCCTGGCCACCGTGCTCTTGCTGCCGGTCCTCGGATGGCTCGTCTTCCGCGCTTACAGCGTCGGCCTGGCGACCCTGTAACTCTTGCTCGTCGGCCCGGACTTCCGCACCGAATGGCGCGAGGAAACCGCGTCTACAAACACTGATGCGCGCTCGCTGGCTGAAGCCGGCGAGCGCGGTCCGCTTTGGATCGCCGCAAAACGCCAAACCGCCGGCCGCGGTCGGCGCGGGCGCAGCTGGAGTGGGGTCGAGGGCAATCTCTTCACCACCGGGCTGTTCACCTTCAGTGCTGACCCGGGTGAGGTTGCCAAGCTGTCCTTCGCTGCCGCGCTGGCGGTGGCCGAGGTTTGCGATACGGCGGGTATCGATCCGGCCCGTACCAAGCTGAAATGGCCTAATGACGTGCTCGTCGATGGCCGCAAGCTGGCCGGCATCCTGCTGGAATCGGGGAGTGCTCCGGGTGGTGGTCTGTGGCTCGCCGTTGGCATCGGGATCAATATTACCCAGGCACCGAAAATCGATGACCGGCCGGTCTGCTCGATCAATGAAGCCGGCGGCCGGGCGACGCGGGAGGCCGCACTTGATACGCTGGCGGCCAGTTTCGGCGGCTGGCTCAAACGCTGGACCGTGGATGGTTTCGGTCCGATCCGGGATCACTGGCTCATGCGTGCGCATGGCCTCGGAGCGAACTGCCGCGCCCAGCTGGGCGAAGAGACGTTGCGCGGTGTGTTTGCTGACCTGGCGCCGGACGGATCGCTGCGGCTGGACTTGGCCAGCGGCGAACGCCGGTATATCTCCGCGGGCGAAGTGTTTTTTTGACGGATCCGGCGCGTCAGGCCGGGTGAGAAAGGTGTGCCATGCTGCTCGCGATCGATTGCGGCAATACCAATACACTCTTCGCCATTCATGATGGCGAGGACTGGCAGGCGCAATGGCGCTCCGGTACGGACTCAACCCGGACCGCCGACGAGCATGCGGTCTGGCTGTCCCAGTTGATGGATCTGCACGGGTTCGCCTTCAAGGATATCGACGCCTGTGTGATCTCCACCGTGGTGCCCCAGGCCCTGTTCAATTTGCGCAACCTGTCTCGCCGCTATTTCGATGCCGAGCCGATCATTGTCGGCGAAAACGGCGTCAATCTGGATATGGAAGTCCGACTGGCTCGAGCGTCCGAAGCCGGTGCAGACCGTCTGGTCAACGCGCTTGGCGCCCGCGGTGTTTATGACGGACCGCTGATCATTATCGATAGCGGCACCGCAACGACGTTTGACGTCATCAGCGCTGACGGGGCGTTCGAGGGCGGCATCATCGCGCCGGGCATCAACCTGTCCATGCAGGCCCTGCATGCGGCGGCTGCAAAACTGCCCCGTGTCGCCATTGCCCGGCCGCAAAAAGTCATCGGCAATGATACCGTCTCGGCCATGCAGTCCGGTGTGTTCTGGGGCTATATCGACCTGATCGACGGTCTGGTCGCGCGCATCAAGGAAGAGCACGGCCAGCCGATGACAGTGATCGCAACCGGCGGTGTCGTGTCGCTGTTCGACGGCGCGTCGCAGACCATTGATCACTATGATCCCGATCTCACCATTCGCGGCCTGTTGCAGGTCTGGAAGCTCAATGGAGGCCAGGCATGAGCGACAGCATGATTTTTCTGCCCCTGGGCGGGTCCGATGAAATCGGTATGAATTTGAACCTCTACGGCTATGGGCCGGAAGAGGATCGCAAATGGATCATCGTCGATTGCGGCGTGACCTTCGGCGACCTGTCGACGCCGGGCATCGACCTGATCATGCCGGACCCGACCTTTATCGAGGACAATGCCGACAATCTGCTCGGTATGGTGCTGACGCATGCGCATGAGGATCATATGGGCGCCGTGGCCAAGCTGTGGCCGCGTCTGAAATGTCCGATCTATGCCACGCCTTTTACCGCCTGGCTGGTGCGCGACCGTCTGGCCGAGTTTGGCCTCCTTGATGAGGTCGATCTGCGTGAGATCAATCTCGACAGCCGGTTCGATCTCGGCCCGTTCGATATCCAGCTGGTGACGCTGACCCACTCCATTCCCGAGCCGAATGGCCTCGCGATCCGCACGCCGGCGGGCCTGGTTCTGCACACTGGCGACTGGAAGATCGATCCGGATCCACTCATCGGCGAGACCACGGATGTGTCCGCGCTGGAGGCGATGGGCGAGGAGGGCGTCCTCGCCATGGTCTGTGACAGCACCAATGTCTTCTCGCCCGGCGATAGCGGTTCGGAAGCGGGCTGCCGTGATGCCCTGATCGAATTGGTCGGAGAGCTGACCGGCAAGGTCGCCATCGCGGCCTTCGCCTCCAATGTCGCGCGTCTGCAATCGGCTATTGAGGCCGCCGAGGCCAATGGCCGCCGGGTCTGCCTGGTCGGGCGCTCCATGCACCGCATGACGGCGGCGGCGAAATCGGTTGGCTTGCTCAAAGGCATCCAGGACTTTGTAGACGAAGAGGAGGCGGGGTATTTCCCGCCGGAGAAGATCCTCTATCTGTGCACCGGCAGCCAGGGCGAGCCGCGCGCGGCCCTCTCGCGCATCGCTGAAGGCAATTATCGCCATGTCTCGCTGGGCAATGGCGATACCGTGATCTTCTCCAGTCGCGTCATTCCGGGCAATGAGATCGGGATTTTCGAGCTGCAGAACCGGCTCGCCGAAAAAGGCGTCAATATCATCACCGAGAAGGATCGTCCGATCCATGTTTCCGGCCACCCCTGCCGCGACGAGCTGGCGCAAATGTATGGCTGGGCCAAGCCGAAAGTGGCGATCCCGGTGCATGGCGAACGCCGTCACCTGCTCGAACACGCCAATTTCGCGCGCTCACTGCAGGTGCCGCACGCGGTCTCCGTGCGCAATGGAGACATGGTGGAAATCCATTCCGACGGCACGGCCGGTATCATCGACGAGGTCCCGTCCGGGCGCATGTATGTCGACGGCAAGTTCATGATCCCGTCCGACGGGGAGGCGGTGAAAGAACGCCGCCGCCTGTCCTGGGCCGGCTATATCACCGTCGCCCTCGCGGTCGACGACCGTGGCAATCTGATCTCCGGCCCCAATGTCACCGCGGCCGGCTTGCCCGAAGATGATGATTTTCCGATCGAGGCCTTCCACGACGCGCTGGAAACGGCAGCGGAAGAGAAATTCGATCGCCTGGGCCGTCGCGCTAAAAAAGACCCGGACGTGGTCGAGGAGGAAGTCCGCCTTGCCGTTCGCCGCGAAGCCAATGCGATTTGGGGTAAAAAGCCGCATGTCGATGTGATCGTCCTGCCGGTATAGGGAGCTCATGATGAAAATCGGACGTTTGAACCATGTCGGCGTGGCCGTGCCGGATATCGAAGCGGCCAAGCAGACTTATGCCGAGCTCTATGGCGCTACCGAAGCCACCGAGACCAAGGATTTCCCGCAACTCGGCGTCAAGGTCGCCTTCGTGCATTTGGATAATTCCGAGATCGAGCTCTTGTCGCCGCTGGGCGATGACAGCCCGGTACACAAATTCCTAGAGCGCAATCCGAAGGGCGGTCAGCACCATCTGTGTTTCGAGGTCGCCGACATCGTCGCTGCGCGTGATGCCATGATTGAGCGCGGCGCCACTGTTCTGGGCACGGGAGAACCCTATATCGGGGCTCATGGAGTTCCCGTGATCTTCATCCATCCCAAGAATTCTAACGGCCAATTGATTGAATTAATGCAGGAACCGTCGCGATGATGCGCTATCTGCCTTATCTCCCCGTCGCCTTGACCGGTATTCTCTGGCTGTCGCGCTTCTTTATCCGCGATGCCGGGGTCGGTGTCGTCAACGGGGTGGTCGTGTTCCTGATTACCTGGTCGCTGATCGTCTTCATGATCCTGCCGATCGGGGTGCGCAGCCAGGAAGAAAGCGGTCAAGTGATCGAGGGGACCGAGCCTGGGGCTCCCATGGTGCCGGATCTGGCGCGCAAGGCCTGGTGGACCACGGTGGCCACCTCGGTGATCTGGCTGGTCTTCTTTCTGCTGGTTGAGACCGGCGCCTTTGCCGCGATGATGCCGCAAACCGGTTTCTGGGATTAGGTCTGAGATCGCGGCGCTCTGCGCCTTGTAATCACAGGCGAACGCGGTCTATTGGAGAATGATCACTCCAACGCGGACCATTCTCGCATGCGCCTTTCCCGCTTTTTCCTGCCGGTCCTGAAGGAAACCCCTTCGGACGCCCAGATCGTCTCCCACCAGCTCATGCTGCGCGCCGGCATGGTGCGCCAGCAATCGGCCGGGATTTATTCCTGGCTGCCACTCGGCTGGAAAGTGCTGCAGAAGATCTCCGACATTGTCCGCGAAGAGCAAAACCGTGCCGGTGCGGTAGAAATGCTCATGCCGACCATTCAGTCGGCAGATCTGTGGCGTGAAAGCGGGCGCTATGATGATTATGGCCAGGAGATGCTGCGCATTACCGATCGCCATGAGCGCGACATGCTGTTCGGGCCGACCAATGAAGAGATGATCACCGATCTCTTCCGCACCTATTGCCGGTCTTACAAAGATCTGCCCAAGCTGCTCTATCATATCCAGTGGAAATTCCGCGACGAGATCCGCCCGCGCTTCGGCGTCATGCGCGGCCGCGAATTCCTCATGAAGGACACTTATTCCTTCGACCTGGATGAGGCGGCGGCCCGCCATGCCTATAACCGCATGTTTGTGGCCTATCTCAACACCTTTTCCCGCATGGGGCTGAAAGCCGTCCCGATGCGCGCCGATACCGGCCCGATCGGCGGGGATCTCTCACACGAGTTCATCGTCCTGGCCGAGACCGGTGAGAGCGAGGTCTTCTGCCATGCTGATCTTGTTGAAATGGGTGCACCGGGCCCGGATGTGGACTGGGAGGGCGATCTTCAGCCGCTGGTCGACCAGCGCACCGCGCTCTACGCCGCGACCGAGGAAATGCACGACGCCGACGCCTTTGCCCAAGTGCCGGAAGACCGACGCCTGTCGGCGCGCGGCATTGAGGTTGGCCATATCTTCTATTTCGGCACCAAGTATTCCGAGCCGATGAAGGCCTATGTCACCCATCCCGACCAGAAGGACCGGCCGGTGCATATGGGCTCTTATGGCGTGGGCGTGTCGCGTCTTCTCGCCGCCATCATCGAAGCGCATCACGACGACAAGGGCTGTATCTGGCCGGAAAGCGTGGCGCCGTTCGGGGCCGGTATTCTCAACCTGCGCGCTGGCGACGAAGCGGCCGATGCGGCTTGCGAGAGTGCCTATGCTGCGCTCAGTGAAGCCGGGCTCGACCCGCTTTACGACGACACCAAGGAACGTCCGGGCGGAAAGTTTGCCACCGCCGATCTGATCGGCTTGCCCTACCAGCTGGTGATCGGACCGCGCGGTCTGAAGGAGAACAAGGTCGAGGTGAAGGTGCGCCGCTCCGGCGAGACGCACGAATTGTCTCCGGAAGATGCGGTGGCACGCCTGGCCGAGCGGGCCTTCTCGAATGGCTGACACGCAGGCCGGAGCCGGCGCTTTCAGCGCGCATGAATTCACCATTGCCGGACGCTATCTGCGCACCAAGCGCAAGCACGGCGGCGTGGCCATGATCGCCATCATTTCCGTGGTCGGTATCACCTTGGCGGTGATGGCATTGATCTCGGTCATGTCGATCATGAACGGTTTTCGCAACGAGCTCATGCGCCAGCTGCTCGGGTTTCAGCCTCATGTCTATGTCGATACCCGCTTTATCCCGGGTGAGGGCGCAGAAGCCCTGGTTGACCAGCTCGAAGCGCTTGAGGGCGTGGAGAGTGCCAATCCGGTTGTCACCGGCCAGGTGATGGCGACGGCCGGCGGCCGCGATGCCTTTATCCAGATATTGGCGACACACCCGGATGACCTGGCGCAATTGCAGGCGATCCGGGACGGCCAGGACCCGATGAGCCGCACCGGGTTGACCCATGGTGATCTCAGCGAGTTCGGCGTGGGCCGCAATGGCGGTGATGTGATCGTCCTCGGACAGGGTGTTGCCCGGCGGCTCGGCGTCAATGTCGGGGATGATGTGACTTTCCTGACCGCGCGGGGGGCTTCGGGGCCGTTTGGCGTCACGCCGCGGCGCAAGGCCTACCGTGTCGGCGCGATCCTCGCGGCGGGCGTGTCGACCATCGACAACGCGGTCGCCTTCATGCCGCTGGAGCAGGGCCAGATCTTCTTCAACCGCGAAGGCGAGATCGAAATGGTCCAGGTGCGGCTGGAAGATCCGAGCCGTGCGGGGGAATATGTTGCCCCTGTCCAGGCGATATCCGGCCCCAATACCGTCGTCAGCGACTACACCAGTTCTGACCCGGCCTTGTTCAACGCGTTGCAATTTGAGCGAACGGCTATGCGTCTGGTGATGGCCATCGTTATCGCGATCGCAGCGATGAACATCATCTCCGGCCTGGTCATGCTGGTGAAGAATAAGGGGCGCGATATCGCCATTCTCCGGACCATGGGGATGACGCGGGCCAGCATACTGCGCGTGTTTCTTATCGTAGGCGCGTCCATCGGCATGATTGGTACGCTGCTCGGTGTCGTGCTCGGTACGCTATTTGTGCTCAATATTGGCTGGATCCAGGACCTGGTTCGTGTGCCTTGGGATCCGGATGTCTATTACCTGTATCGCATCCCCGCCGACCTCGATCTGGGCGAAGTCGCTTTCGTTTCGATCTTCGGCCTCGTCGTCTCCCTGCTTGTGACCCTGCCGCCGGCCTGGCGCGCCGCGCAGCTCGATCCGGTGGAGGCACTGCGCTATGAGTAGTCCGGTATTGCAGCTCACCAATGTTGAGCGCACCTATGTCACCGAGGCGGGGCCGCTGGAGGTCTTGCGCGGGGTCAATCTCTCGATCGCTCCGGGCGAGATTGTCGGCTTGGTTGGCCCATCCGGCTCAGGCAAATCCTCGCTCTTGCATGCCGCCGGGCTTCTGGAGCGTCCCGATGGCGGTGATGTGCTGATAGACGGCCTGGCGACCAATGCGTTGACCGACACAGAACGGACTGCGCTGCGGCGCAATGCGATCGGCTTCGTCTACCAATTCCATCATCTTCTGCCTGAATTCGATGCTCTGGAGAATGTCACGCTGCCGCAGCAGATCGCCGGCCGATCTGCCGGTCAGGCTGCGGAACGGGCGAGGGGGTTATTGAGCCAACTGGGACTGTCCGAGCGCCTTCATCATAATCCCGCGCAGCTGTCGGGAGGCGAGCAGCAGCGTGTTGCCATCGCCCGTGCTCTGGCTAATACGCCCCGCGTATTGCTTGCCGATGAGCCCACCGGCAATCTCGACCCGGATACCTCCGCCACGGTTTTTGATGCTTTTCGCAAGAGTGTGCGTGAGGCCGGCGCTGCGGCTCTGGTGGCAACGCATAATCATCAGCTGGCGGACGGAATGGACCGTGTCGTGACCTTTGATCATGGCCGGTTGACGGTTCGAGGCTAGAACAAATCTGGAACAAAGTTACGAATCACACTTGACGCTTCTCTCCATCCGTGAAAAGAACAAAGCAAGAACATTGATGCGGGAGGACATTATGCGTCAGATGATCAAAGATGTTTCGGCTGCGACTGCGGTTTTGGGCTTTGCCTGGATGGTGACTGTGTGGGGCTCGGTTCTCGCCGCGGTCTGAGCGCGCTAATCTGATCCGACTCGCGCCCATCTGGGCGCGTGCGGATCATTCGGGGCGCGGAGACTGAATTCATGACGGCGAAGACACCTTTTGTGCATTTGCGCGTCCGTTCGCCCTATTCGTTGCTAGAAGGCGCGATCCGCATCCCGAAAATGGCCGAAGCCTGCCAAGCCTATGGCATGCCGGCCATCGCGCTGACAGATACCAATAATCTGTTTGGCGCCCTGGAATTCTCCGAAGTCATGGCCGGAAATGGTGTGCAGCCCATTGTCGGCTGTACGCTTTCGGTGCGACTTGGTCAGCCGCATCCCGGTGAGCGGGCCGAGGCCGATGGGACCTTGGCGCTCTATGCCCAGAACCGGGAGGGCTATGACAACCTCATGGCGCTCTCCAGCGCCGCCTATCTTGATGTCGATGGAACCGAGGAGCCGCATGTCCCGCTCGATCTCGTGCTGTCGCACCATGCCGGTCTGATCGCACTGAGCGGAGGGCCGGACGGTATCCTCAATCAGCTTCTGGTGGCGGGGCGCGAGCCTGAGGCCGCGGACCTACTCGGCCGGTTCGGTGCGACCTTTGGCGACAGGTTCTATGTCGAGCTTCAACGTCATGGCCGGGCCGAGGAATTGCAGGCGGAGGCTTGGCTGGTCGATCAGGCCTACGCCCGCGATCTGCCGCTGGTGGCGACCAATGAGGCGTTTTTCCCCGACCCGGGCATGCACAAGGCGCATGACGCGCTTCTGTGTATCTCTGACAGCACCTATGTTTCCGTCGCCGACCGCCGCAAGGTCACCGACCAGCACCATCTGGCAACGCCAGATGAAATGCGGGAGCGTTTTGCGGATTTGCCGGAGGCGCTGGAGAACACGCTGGAGATCGCCCGGAGATGTGCCTATCGGGTTAGGACCCATCCACCGATCCTGCCGAGCTTCCCGACCAAGGGCGGCCGCGATGAGGCTGAGGAACTGGTTGCCCGGGCGCATGAAGGTCTGACCGAGCGGATCGCGGCGGGGGCCACGGCTGTCAGCGAGCAAGAATACCGCGATCGTCTCGATTTCGAGCTCGACATCATCAAGCAGATGGGTTTCCCGGGTTATTTCCTCATCGTCTCGGACTTCATCCAGTGGGCCAAGGCGCATGATATCCCGGTCGGGCCGGGCCGTGGTTCCGGTGCCGGCTCGCTGGTGGCCTATTCCCTGACGATTACCGATCTCGATCCGCTGCGCTTCGGCCTGCTGTTCGAGCGTTTCCTCAATCCTGAACGCGTCTCCATGCCCGACTTCGACGTCGACTTCTGCCAGGAGCGGCGCGGCGAGGTGATCCGCTATGTACAGGATCAATACGGCCATGACCGGGTCGCCCAGATCATCACCTTCGGTACCCTGCAGGCGCGCGCTGTGGTCCGCGATGTCGGCCGGGTGCTGCAATTGCCCTTCGGTCTCGTCGACAAGCTGGCCAAGCTGATCCCGGCCAACCCGGCCAATCCGGTCACCCTGGCCCAGGCGCTCGATATTGAACCGCGCCTCGGGGAGATGCGGGCTGAGGACCAGGCGGTCGACAGTCTGCTGACCACGGCGTTGAAGCTGGAAGGCTTTTACCGCAACGCCTCCACCCACGCGGCCGGCGTGGTGATTGGCGACCGCAAACTGTCGGAACTGGTTCCGCTATATCGCGATCCGCGCTCGGATATCCCCGCCACCCAGTTCAACATGAAATGGGTCGAGCCGGCCGGGCTGGTGAAGTTTGACTTCCTCGGCCTGAAAACCCTCACCGTGATCGCCCGGGCGCTGTCCTATATCGAAAGTACCGGCCGCGAGGCACCGGATATCGAAGCCATCGATCTGGAAGACCGGCCCACTTATGAACTTCTGGCCTCCGGCAATGCCATCGGCGTGTTCCAGCTCGAGAGCTCGGGCATGCGCGATACGTTGAAGAAGATGAAGCCGGACGCGATCGAGGATCTGATCGCCCTGATCTCGCTCTATCGACCGGGCCCGATGAAGAATATCGACGTCTATGTCGATCGAAAATTCGGTCGCGCTGAGGTGGATTGCCTGCATCCCGATCTCGAGGGCGTGCTGTCAGAGACCTATGGCGTCATCATCTACCAGGAACAGGTGATGCAAATCGCCCAGATCCTGTCTGGCTATTCCCTTGGCGAAGCCGACCTGCTGCGCCGCGCGATGGGCAAGAAGAAAAAAGAGGAGATGGACAAGCAGAAGGTCCGCTTCCTCGATGGCGCCGAACAAAATGGCGTCGATCGTGCCAAGTCCTCCTACATTTTCGAACTGGTGGCCGAGTTTGCCGGCTATGGTTTCAACAAGTCGCACGCCGCCGCCTATGCCGTCATCGCCTATCGCACCGCCTATCTGAAGGCCAACTATCCGGTTGAGCTGATGGCGGCGCTGATGTCGCTCGATCGGGCCAATACCGACAAGCTGGCCGCTTTCCACCAGGAAATCCGGCGCATGGGCATTGATGTCCTGCCGCCCTGCGTCAATGCCGCCGAGGCCGATTTCTCGGTCGAGAATGGCGCGGTGCGTTTTGCTCTCGGGGCCATTCGTAATGTGGGCTTCTCGGCGATGGAGCATATCGTCGCCGAGCGCACCGCGAACGGACCGTTCAAGGATTTGTATGATTTCGCCGAGCGTGTCGATCCGCGCCAGGTCAATCGGCGCACGTTTGAAAACCTGGCGCGCGCCGGGGCGTTTGACGGTATGGAGCCGGATCGCGCTAAAGTGCTGGCTTCGGCCGATATCCTCCTGTCCATGGCCCAGCACGCAGCCGAGCAACGTGAGAGCGCCCAGGCCAGCCTGTTTGGCGGTGGCGATGCGACGGTTGAACTGCAACGTCCGAACCTGCCTGAGCCAGAGCCGTTCAGCGCCACCCAACGCCTCGATGAAGAGCTCGCTGCCATCGGCTTTTATCTGTCCGGGCATCCGCTGGACGATCTCACCGAACAATTGGCCGGTCGCGGTGTGGTTCTTTTCGCCCAGGCTCCCGGCCGGGTGATGGAGGGCGCGACCGCCTTGCGCCTGGCGGGCGTGGTCCGCCGCCGTCAGGAACGCGTGTCGAACAAGTCCGGAGAGCGTTTCGCCTGGGTGACCTTGTCGGATCCGTCCGGCGAGTTCGAGGTCTTTGTCGCGCCGGAACTCCTGCGCACCTCCCGCGATGAACTCGAGGCGGGGTCGGCCATCATTGTCGACTGCCGGGTGGATGAACGCGAGGAACAGCTGTCCTTCTTCGCGGATCGGTTAAAGCCGCTCGACACGCGCATGTCGGCCCATCGGCTGCGTATCCGTCTCGATGACGCCTCGGCTTTGGCTGGCATCAAGGCACGGCTCGACCGCGCCAATGCCCGTTCCGATGCAACGCCGGACGCTGCGGTTCAACTCTTCGTCCCGCTCGGTACTGGCGGTGAAGCGGAGCTGCATCTGGCCGGGCGGCACTGTGCTGACGCGGCGGTCCAAGCGGCCCTCCGGGCCGTCAAGGGCGTGGCCGTGGTCGAGGCCGAGACCGCAGCCTGAACCTGTCCTCGCGCGGGCAAGGCGGGGCACTTCCGCGCTAGGGCTGATCCGTGTGCGGAGACAAGGGTCGGGCCGGTTTTCCAGGCTAAGCCTGAAACACTGCACTTGGCCGCTCGAACACAACCGTGAACCGCTTGCATTGCTGGGGCTTCAGGCCTATAAGCCGCGCCATCACGCACACGGGGCTCCGGCAGCTCGTTTTGTTTTGCCGCTCCGGTGCCGTTCGATGGTCGAACGGCTCCGCCCCGTGGAGGCCAACCGGAAAAGGATACATCGATGGCTCTCCCTGAATTCAGCATGCGCCAGCTGCTCGAAGCTGGCTGTCATTTCGGACACCAGACGC
>NZ_JASBRQ010000061.1 GCF_030149425.1 Maricaulis sp.
GTGCTGATCGAGACCCTCACCGCGCTCGGCGCGGAAGTGCGCTGGGCCTCTTGCAACATCTTCTCCACGCAGGACCACGCCGCTGCCGCCATCGCCGAGACGGGCGTGCCGGTTTTCGCGACCAAGGGCGAGACGCTCGAGGAATACTGGGACTATGCCGACGCCATCTTCCATTGGCCGAACGGCGAGACCGCCAACATGATCCTCGATGACGGCGGCGATGCGACGCTCTACCTCATCCTGGGCGAGAAGGCCGAGCAGGATCCGTCCATTCTCGACCATCCGAAGTCGGAAGAAGAGACCGCTCTCTTTGCGCAGATCAAGAAGCGTTTCACCGCCACCCCGGGCTGGTTCGCCAAGGCCCGCGCCGCGATCAAGGGCGTGTCCGAGGAAACCACCACCGGCGTCATGCGTCTCTACCAGATGCAGAAGCGCGGCGAGCTGCCCTTCCCGGCCATCAACGTCAATGACAGCGTGACCAAGTCGAAGTTCGACAATCGCTATGGTTGCCGCGAAAGCCTCGTCGACGCGATCCGCCGCGGTACCGACGTGATGATGGCGGGCAAGAAGGCCGTCGTCTGCGGCTATGGCGATGTCGGCAAAGGCTCTGCTGAGTCGCTCGCCGGTGCTGGCGCTCGCGTCTACGTCACCGAGATCGACCCGATCTGCGCCCTGCAGGCCTGCATGGACGGTTTCGAAGTGGTCCGCATCGAGGACGTGGTCGGCGAGATGGATATCTTCGTCACGGCGACCGGTAATAAGGACATTATCACCGTCGACCACATGCGCGGCATGAAGGACATGGCGATCGTCTGTAACATCGGTCACTTCGACAATGAGATTCAGGTCGAAAGCCTGAAGAACTTCCAGTGGACCAATGTGAAGCCGCAGGTCGACCTGGTGAACTTCCCGGAAGGCCACCGCATTGTGCTGCTGTCCGAAGGACGCCTGGTGAACCTCGGCAATGCCACCGGTCACCCGAGCTTCGTGATGTCCGCCAGCTTTACCAACCAGACGCTGGCGCAGATCGAGCTGTGGACCAAGGGCGAGAAGTACGACAACGAAGTCTACATCCTGCCCAAGCATCTCGACGAGAAGGTCGCAGCCCTGCACCTGCCGAAGCTGGGCGCCAAGCTGACCCAGCTGAGCACCGAGCAAGCTGAATATCTCGGCTTGCCGCAGCAAGGCCCGTTCAAGGCCGAGCACTACCGCTACTAGGCGGCAGAGCCATCACAGAAAACGGGCGTCGCGTTTGCGGCGCCCTTTTTTGTAGGGAAACTAGTCCTGGTCCGTCAGCGGCATGCAGCCGCAAGCAACGGCCTCCGCCCGCTCACGCGCGAGCCAGCATTTCGCCTTGGCGAGATCATTGAACTGACCAACCCGCGTGCCGCACGTATGCGCCACGGTCGCGACGATCATCGACACAGTTGACTGCGCCGCTTCGTCTGCGGAGACGAAGGCGAGGCGCATATTGGGCATGAGGTCACCGGCCAGTCCCTCGACATTCTCGATGATCTCGACCGGGCTCGCCTCGATCACCGAGCCTGTAATGTCGATAATCACCCCGCGCACCCGCTGGCGCAGGGCCGCATCCTTCAACTCCAGCCGGGACTGATGAATCTCGGCCACGTCTACAGAGCCCTCATGGGAGAGGACGGCGACGTTGTGGCTGTCATCATGGGCAACGGTAAAGCTCACGCGGACTCCTGAGTCGGACGGGACGGATAAACTCCAAGAATTACCCTTACAGGAATACTAATATTCACTCATCCGATATGAGAATAAAGCGCGTTGGGGTGAGAATGGCATTGAGCGGGAAATCCCAGGGGTCGCGCGGAACATTGAGCAGAACCTGGTCGTCATAGGCGACACCACAGGCAAAGACCGGCCCTTGCTTGGCGCGCCAGGATAACGCCCGGTCATAATAGCCCTGACCATACCCCAGCCGCCCACCCTGAAGGTCAACGGCAAGAGCCGGCACAAGGATAAGAAACGGGTCGATCCCAGGCGTGTGCGCAGCTGGCTCTTGAACACCGAAGCGTTTTTCTTCCAGCGGGTCGCCAGGCCTCCAGGCGTGAAAATCAAGGCCGCGCTCATCGCTCCGCATGACCGGCAGGCTGGTCTGCCAACCATGGGCGGCAAGTGCCTGCATGAGTAAAAGCGGGCTGAGTTCATCTCCGAGCGGGAAATAGCCTGCCGCCGTGCCGCCTGCTGCCAGGACACTCTCCGGAAAGGTGCCGACCAAGGCTTCCGCCGCGCCCGGCTGCGAGACCGCGAGCTTTGCCCGTATCGCGCGGGTCGCGTCCCGCATCGCCTTTTTGGCGGCGGGAGAAGTCATGTGGCGGCTCCGCCTGCGCCGGCAGCCCGGAAATATCCCCACAGACCCGATAAATCAGGTGGGCACCGCGTAATCGGGACCACGGTCCCGACCAGGGGCAGTTCCCTAGTGGTGATGTACGGTCGGTAGGATAAACGTTCTATCGCACGCTGCAGATAACCGCCGCGTCCTATTTGGGGCTTTCCCACGCCGGGCTCAAGCCTGAACCTGCGCAAGCCCGCCCTCTTCGGCAGGCTCGGCCTGTACGCCATCGTCTCCGCCTTCCAGCGTCTGGGCCAGGGCTTCGAGGCGTTCTGCTGCCTTGGAGATGCTTTCCGCCAGGCGAACACGCTCACTATTGCGTCCGACGGCGACAGTCTCGCCCTCAGCCTTCAAGCGCTCGCTATGCGCCTCAAGCATTTCAACCTTGCGCTCGGCCTCACGCAATTCATCGACGACAACCAGCGAAGCCATCAGCAACAGGCGCAGATCGCCGATCTGACCCACCTGGCCGGATATTTCCCCGACCTTGCCGTCGAGATAGTTGGCCAAGGAGCGCAGATAGGCCTCCTGGCCCTCTTCACAGCCAATGGTGAAATCACGGCCATTGAGCTTTACGGCAACGCGGGACATGGCTCAGCCCTCCCCCGCAGCATACTGGCGCAAGTCATCAATGGCTCGGTCGAGTGCATCGGAGGCATGCTGAGCCGCCTCTTCCAATGCCGCCTCGCGCGCTTTCGACGCGTCCAGCGCTTCCGCCAGACGCTGGCGGTCCTGGTCGTAATCGATCTGGATCGAAGCCGCCGCCTGTGAACTCTCGGCCCGCTGGCGCAGACGCAAGGTCATCCGCTCGATACGGGTCATCGCCCCGTCGAGGCGCGCAACAGCGCGATCTAGCGGATCATCATGGGGTACGGTCGGCGTCGTCATGGCCCTATAAAATCAACTGCGTCGGCCCAAAGTTCAAGCAGTCTGTTAAGAGTGCGTCCCTCAGCGCTGACTCTGTGAGCGCTTCAGCGACACATGCCGGTGCAAACATGGCAAAATTCCGGCGTCCGCGTGCCATCGGGATTTGGCCCGATCAGCTCGCCGGTTGACCTGACCCCGCTTGCGGGCGAAACACGACACCCTCTCAGGCTTTGATGGACTTTACGCCGTGCGTTTCACCAGCCTGCCCGACTGGGCGTTCTACCCGATTGCCGCACTGGTGATCGGCGGCATGATTGGCGGAGCGTTGAGCTTCGGAAATACCGGTGCACGCTCGGTCGAGGAGCTGCTGCAGGATGGCCGTGTCTTCCAAGGCGAGGAATTGGGCGCCCTGGCGACCGGCAACGGGCTTTATGTGCAGCTTCTGAACGAGGATGACGGCTTTTTCGCGCGGGTCCGGGCTGAACGCGGTCAGTTTGACGGGCTGCAATCGGCAGGAGCCTTTTTCGTCCTCAGTGATCTCGAGCGCGAAGCCTTCCAGGGCCATCGTGTGCGCATGCGCGTCGTGGCGCGCAGTGCCGGCACCAATGGCGCCGAGGGCACGCATGTGAACCTGTTCCTGCCCGGGCGCGGTCAGGGACAATGGGAGCGCGTTGAACTGTCGAACAGTTTCGAGGCCTATGATTTCGAGATCGCCGTGCGCGAATGCGTGTGGGACTTTGCCTTCGTTTCGCTCTGGCCGGACTGGGTCGAGGAAGCCAATACGATTGATGTCGAACGCATTGAGGTCAGCGTTCTGGAGCCTCAGCCGAGTTGCGCTTGACGCCCTCATAAGGCCGCACATCGGGCAATCGCGTCAGCAGCATGCGCGAGTCCCAGCACATCGCATTGGCAATCTGGCTCGGCTTGACCCGGCGCGCCTTCTGAACAGCACGCCGTGACCGCATTACCGCCGGCCAGGCCTTCAGGCCATCGCCGATCGCACGCCAGAACACACCGCCCTGCCCCTTCAGGCTTGCGGCTATGCCCAGAGCCAGTGTTGCGAAGGCGTGAAACGGGGCGAGCAGCCAAAGCAGCCAGCCCGGCGTGTTCTTGAGAAAGACCCAGAGCCGATTGCGCACGCCGTAATAGGTCGCGAAATCAGACCGCCGCCCGGACGAGCCATAACCGAGATGGTCGACAATAGCGGTCCGCAATTGCACAGCGCGCTCGCCGAGAAGTCGGGCGCGATAGGCCAGGTCGACATCTTCGTTGTAACAGAAGAAGTCCTCGTCGAAGCCGTTTAGCTCGGCGAACAGCTCGCTCGAAATCAGGGCCGCGGCGCCACACGGACCAAACACCTCTCCCTCTTCCGGCAGAAAGCGGTCGGGGCGTAAATAGGCCGCGCGATAGGCCAGGCCAGCGGCGTGATAGACATCCCCGGCCCCATCGACAATGCCCGGCTTGTCGGCCGCCAATTGGGTGGACCCGAACAGGCGTATGTCGGGATAGCGTTGCGTCGCCTGATCCAGACCGGCGATCCAGCCGGGATGGGGAAAGGCGTCGGGGTTCAAAAACGCCAGCCAGCGCCCACCGGCCATTTCGGCAAGCCGGTTATTGCCGGCCGCAAAACCGAGATTGTCTTCGCTCTTGATGAAGCGCACGCCGTCCGGAATATCCGCCTCTTCGATCGCCTCGCCGGCAGGAGACCCATTTTCCAGCAGAAGGATTTCGCGTGGCGGCACGGTCTGTGCGGCCAGGGCGTTCAGGCAACGCCCGATCGTATCGCGGCTCTTGTAAGCCACGATCAGAACCGAGATGTCTGCCGTCTCGCGCATGCATATCCTCATTCGCCCCGGGGCCCTTCTTGCGCCAAGCGCAGGGGGCGGCGCAACCAGCTATTCACAAGAAGCTTAACGCAACGCAGTCCAGCCACTGGTGCTGGGCCAACGGATTGCCTATGCATCCGTTAACGCTGGCTGTGGGGACACCAATCATGACCGACCTATCCGACAAAAACGCGATTGCCCTTGAATTCGCACGCATCTGCTCGCTCGCAGCCGTCGATATCATGGCGGTTTATGAAAGCGACTTTGCGGCCCGGTCCAAGGACGACAAGTCGCCGGTGACCGATGCGGATGAGCGCGCTGAACAGATCATCCTGCGCGAGCTTGAGGCAAGCCTGCCCGGTATCCCCGTGCTTGCCGAGGAGAGCTTCTCTAATGGCTTCCGCCCGGAAATCGGATGCGCCTTCATTCTGGTTGACCCGGTCGACGGGACCAAGGAATTCATCAACAAGAACGGTGAGTTTACCGTCAATATCGCGCTCATCGAGGATCGTCGGCCGACCGCCGGATGCGTGTATGCACCGGCACGCGAACGCATTTATATCGGCGGCACCCGGGCTTGGGCCGGCCAGCTCAAGCCGGGCGAGACACCGCAACTCGACGCGCTGGACACCATCGTCACCCGCCCGGGCCAGGCCGAGGCCCGCACGGCAGTGATGAGCCGCTCCCACGCGGATGAAAAAACACTCAGCTTTGCCGAACAGCACGGTGTCACCGAACGGATCTCGGCCGGCTCCTCGCTGAAATTCTGCCTCGTCGCAGAAGGTCAGGCTGATGTTTATCCGCGCTTCGGCCCGACCAAGGAGTGGGATACCGGCGCCGGACATGCCGTCCTCAATGCCGCCGGCGGCGCCGTGGTGACACCGGAGGGCGAGGACTTCCTCTATGCCAAGGAAGCGGTGGAATACCTCAATGGCGCCTTTATCGCCTGGGGCCGGCAGCCCTGAGCGCCAATCACATAGCCGGAAACGCAAAAGGGCGCCCGCACGGGACGCCCTTTTTCATTGGCACACGGCCTGGGCTAGCCCAGATGGCCCATTTCACGCAGACGCGCGATGACCTGATCGGCTGCATCCTCGACCGAAATCGACGTCGTATCGAGGCGAATCTCCGGGTTTTCCGGCGCTTCATAGGGGCTGTCGAAACCGGTGAAATTCTTGATCTCGCCGGCTTGTGCCTTCTTGTACAGGCCCTTCGGATCACGTTCGATACAGACCTCAAGCGGGGTATCGACGAAGACCTCGACGAACTCGCCCTCTTCGACCAGCTCACGCACCATCTGGCGCTCGGACTGGAAGGGCGAAATGAAGGAACAGGTCACGATCAGACCGGCATCCACGAACAGCTTTCCGACCTCGCCGATCCGCCGGATATTCTCCACCCGGTCGACATCGGTAAAGCCGAGATCGCGGTTGAGCCCGTGACGCACATTGTCGCCATCGAGCGAATAGGTGTGGTGGCCGGCATCAGCCAGCTTGCGCTCAACCGCATTGGCCACCGTCGACTTGCCGGCTCCGGACAGGCCGGTGAACCAGAGAATCGCCGGCTTTTGTGCCTTGATCTGGGCCCGCTGCGCCTTGCTCACATCCATCGCATGCTTGTGGATGTTGGAGGCCCGGCGCAGACCAAATTCGATCATGCCCGCACCGACCGTCTGGTTGGTGAAGCGGTCGATCAGGATAAAGGCGCCCATATCACGCACATCCTGATAGCGATCAAAGGCGATGGGACGAGCGGTCGACAGGTTACACATGCCGATCCCGTTCATCTCCAGGCTCTTGGCCGGCAGTTTTTCATAGCTGTTGACGTCAATGCGGTGCTTGAGCGCTGACACTGTCGCCGGCGTTACGGCCGTGCCGATCTTGAGAAGATAGGAGCGGCCCGGCAGCAGCTCATGCTCATTCATCCACAACACTTCGGCAGCGAACTGGTCGGAGACTTCCGGGCGGTGTTCGGCAGCAGCCAGCACATCACCGCGGGACACGTCGATCTCGTGATTGAGCACCAGGGTGACACTGTCACCGGCATGAGCCTCTTCCAGATCACCATCCGCAGTCACGATACGCTCGACATTGGCGACCAGGCCGGACTGCGCCACGACGATGGGGTCACCGATCCGGATCCGGCCGGACACGATAAGGCCGGAATAGCCGCGGAAGTTCAAATTGGGGCGATTGACCCACTGCACCGGCATGCGGAAAGGCTGCTCGAGCAGATCGCTTTCAACATCCAGCGTCTCCAGATGCTCGAGCAGTGTCGGACCGGTATACCATTTCATGGCCTCGGAGCGACGGGTGACATTATCTCCATAGCGTGCGGACATCGGGATCGGCGTAATGCTGTCGAAACCGAGATCCTCGGCGTTCTTGAGATAATCGGCGACGATTTCGTGGAAGCGGCCGCTGGAATGATCGGCCAGGTCCATCTTGTTGACCGCCAGCACGACGTGGCGAATGCCCATCATGCGCGCGATATAGGTGTGGCGCAGGGTCTGAACCAACACCCCCTTGCGCGCATCTATCATCATCACCGCGACATCGGCGGTCGAGGCGCCGGTGGCCATGTTACGCGTATACTGTTCGTGGCCCGGAGTGTCGGCGACGACGAATTTGCGTTTCTCGGTGGCGAAGAAACGATAAGCGACATCAATGGTGATGCCTTGCTCGCGCTCGGCCTCCAGCCCGTCAAGCAACAAGGCGAAGTCGATCTCGTCCCCGGTCGTTCCGTGCTTGCGGCTGTCGCGCTGAAGCACGTTGATCTGGTCCTCGAACAACAGCTTGCTGTCATAGAGGAGACGGCCGATCAGGGTCGACTTGCCATCGTCCACGGAACCACAGGTCAGAAAGCGCAGCACGCCGCGCTGGCCGGACCGGGTGAGGCGCTGCATCACGCTTGTGGTCGGGGTTGAAGCATCCATCAGAAATACCCCTCCCGCTTTTTCTTCTCCATCGACCCGGATTCATCGTGGTCGATCAGCCGCCCGGACCGCTCAGACGTCCGTGCCGTCAGCATTTCCAGAACAATGTCTTCAAGCGTTTGAGCTTCGGACTCGATGGCGCCGGTCAGCGGATAGCACCCCAGGGTCCGGAAACGGATCATCCTGTGATCGGGCGTCTCGCCGGGGCGCAAAGGCAAGCGCTCATCATCCACCATGATGAGTTGGCCGTCGCGTTCGACAACCGGCCGCCGGGCCGCAAAATACAGCGGTACAATCGGGATCTCGTCTTCAAGGATGTACTGCCACACATCCAGCTCGGTCCAGTTCGACAAGGGAAAGACACGAATGGATTCGCCCTTGCGGATCTTGGTGTTGTAATTGTGCCAGAGTTCAGGGCGCTGGTTCTTCGGGTCCCAGCTGTGGTTTGCGTCCCGGAACGAGAATATCCGCTCCTTCGCACGCGCCTTCTCTTCATCCCGGCGCGCGCCACCGAATGCCGCATCGTATCCATGGCGCGTCATGGCGTTGCGCAGGGCTTCCGTCTTCATGACCTGCGTATGGACCTGGGAGCCGTGATCGAATGGGTTGATGCCGCGGGCCCGGCCCTCCTCATTGATCTCAACCCGCATCTCCAGACCGAGCTCGGACGCGATGGTGTCGCGAAAGCTGATCATGTCGCGAAACTTGAACGTGGAATCCACGTGCTGAAGCGGAAAGGGCGGCAGGGACGGGTAGAATGCCTTGAGGGCCAGATGCAGCATCACCGCACTGTCCTTGCCGATGGAGTACAGCATGACCGGGTTCGAAAACTCGGCTGCCACCTCTCGCATGATGTGCATGCTTTCGGCTTCAAGGGCACGCAAATGCGCAGACAATGGCCGCTCGCGCCGGGGGGCCGGCTCGCGAAAACGACGCGCGTAGGACTGTATGGATTGCAGGATCGGCTCGTTCATTCCTGGACGCTCATAAGCTCGTTCAGCGAGGTGCCCACCCCGCTTCCGAGCGATGTTAGCAGTCCTTTCCTAAAGCCGACACGGAAAGGTCGTCCGCCGCTATATGGCGTACCTGACTGCGAAATCCAATCCCGCAACTGCCAATACTGCTATGCACAAAACTCGGTCACTGCCGCGATGACCCGGTCAATGTCCGCCTGCGGCATGTCCGGATGCATCGGCAGGGAGACAACGCGCCGCGCCGCGGCCTC
>NZ_JASBRQ010000063.1 GCF_030149425.1 Maricaulis sp.
GGACAAGCTGCAGGCCTATGGCTGTGGACTGCACGCTGCCCAGGATCTCATCGCCGGCGCTCGTCAAACGCGCTGCCGCCGCCTCTGGCTTGCCTTGCGCCGGTTCCTCACGCGCGATGAAGCGCTCGACGCCCTCACATCGGGTGGATCCGAGGCCGTCATGTTCATGGGCGGACGCAAACGTTCGGTGCCAATCTTCACAGATGAGCAACCCATTTTGCTATCTAAAAACTTCGCCTGAGATCATCCGCTTGGCGGTGATCATGCGAAAGCTACGCGCATAATAGGCAGTACGAGGAACACGTCTGGGTTGGAGCATATAAATCCCGCCTAGACCCGGCTCCAGACTGCGCGGCATGGGGCATTGACAAATATCAAGTCGAAATGGTGTGAAGGTGGCATGGTATCGCTCTGTCGCCAATTGAAGGATGACTGTTTTGCCGCGAAAGCAGTTTCACGAAGCGTTTGCACACTTTCTAGGTCCAAGATCCGAGAACGGTTCTTGGTTCCGGTCAGAATTTCAGGCCGTACTGGACCAGTGGTTCGACTGGCGCCGCGATCTTTTCGCGGACGATCCGTCGCCATTGCCGCAAGAGCTGCGGCGATCACAGGTTATTCTGGCGGAGCGCGAGCAGCTCGGCGAGAAACTGGCAGAGTTGTGCGACCGGCTTACTGGCGAAGTGCCGAAATATACGCCCCGCTATATCGGCCATATGGTTTCCGAGGTTTCGATTCCGGCCTTGCTCGGGCATGTCGCGACACTGCTTCACAATCCCAACAATACATCGCGCGACGTGGCGCGGGTGAGCGGTGCCATCGAGGATGAGGCGATCGCGCTGCTGGCCACGATGATCGGCTTCGACCCAAGCCAGGCAAAAGGACACTTCACCTCAGGTGGAACACTGGCGAATTTCGAATGCGTTTGGCGGGCGCGCTACCGTATGGACCATTTCCTGGCTCTGGCCCTGGCTATTTCCGAACGGGCTGGCGAGCCGATGGATCCGTTTGCGGCTGGGCATATGGGTGGAAGCGGTATCGTGCCTTGGCTCGGCAGTATGCGTTCAGCGAGGAGGAGCTGCGCAAGGCCAGTGCTGTTGTGTCAAACCCGTACGAGGCAGCGGAAAGGATCGGAAAGGCCTCTGGCCAGCCGTGGCGCGGCCCGGTCCTGCTAGTGCCAGGCAACAAGCACTTTTCCTGGCTGAAAGCGGCCAATGTCTTCGGTCTGGGCGAAGAAGCCTTCTGGCCGGTCAGCCTCGATGCGATGGGCCGGCTCGATCCAGACGCGCTGGGTCATGCCATCGAGCGGGCACGGTCGGTAGGCCGCCCGGTGCTTGCCGTGATCACGGTGGCCGGCACGACCGAGGCGGGGGAGATCGATCCTGTTGATACTGTCTGTGATCATCTGGACAGGCTGCGCGCAGCCGGCATCGATGTCTGGCATCATGTCGATGCCGCCTGGGGCGGCTTTCTGTGCTCCATGCTGGGCGGCGAGGCCGAAACCGTGCTCGAAAGCCGTAGCCTGAAAGCGCTGCGCGCCATACGGCGCGTCAATTCGGTGACGCTTGATCCGCACAAGCTGGGTTATGTGCCATATGCGTGCGGGGCGTTTCTGGTGCGCGATCATGAGAATTACGCCAATTCTCTGTTTGCGGCTCCCTATATCGACCGGGCACTGGCGAATGACCGCTGGATGATGACACTGGAAGGATCCCGTAGTGGCGCGGGAGCATCAGCGGTCTGGCTGACCGGACAAACCCTGTCTTTCCGGTCCGACCGCTTCGGCGCGATGATGGCGGGAACAATAGAGTCCTGCCGCTTTTTTGCCCGGGCCCTTCAAGACGGCGAACCGCTTGTCAGGCCGCTGATACCCACTGACAGCAATATATTCTGCTTCTCGCTGGCAAAGCCGGGCGAAGCGCTCAGTGTTTCGAATGAGCGGACAGCGAGCGTTTTCCGGACTTTCACGGCAGATCCCGAATTCTCGGTGTCGCACACGGTTCTCTCGCGGGAAAATTACGGCGAACTGATTAACGCGCATGTGGCGCGTTATGGCGGCGAGGCCGACACCGATTCGATGGTGCTGCTGCGGTGCGTGTTCATGAACCCCTTCTGGCGCGAGGAATCCATCAGAGCGGCCCTGATGCCGCGCTTCATCGAGCGCATGCAAGCACACATGAATTGATAAATGTCAAGCCTCGAAGCGTGCGTCCTAGAGCCGCGCGGCAAGGCGCCGCGATGACGTTTGCTGTCCTTAGGCACAATATGTAGGCCGGATTTTTGCGTGCATCACAACATATCGTGTCACTGGAGGGCGCAATGGACTTGGTAGCAGATGGTCAGAACAAGCTGGCTCAACCGGCAGGGGCCGGGCGTGTCGATGTAAAGTCGACGATCGAGGAATACACAGGCCGGAAAGACTGGCGGATAAAGGCCAACGCCAATCAGGGATATTCTCTGGGCGGTCTAATCCTCAATTCATCGGGAAAGGTGACAGCCAATTACTGGCTGGACCAAGTCTATCCGGCCGCGCTGGGGGAGGCACACCGGCAGGCCGATATTCACATCCATGATCTCGACATGCTGGCAGGATATTGCGCTGGCTGGTCGCTCCGCAATCTACTGATCGAGGGCTTCAACGGCGTCCCCGGAAAAATCGAGGCCGCCCCGCCCCGGCATTTCACCAGCGCGCTCGGCCAGGTCGTCAATTTCCTGGGAGCCTTGCAAAACGAATGGGCCGGTGCGCAGGCACTGTCCTCATTCGATACCTATCTGGCGCCCTTCTTGCGAATTGACGGCCTGTCCTATGAGGATGTTTTCCAGGCGATGCAGGAATTCGTCTTTAACCTGAATGTCCCCTCGCGTTGGGGCACACAGACTCCGTTCACCAATCTGACGTTCGATTGGGTCTGTCCGGAAGACCTGCGCGAGGATGTACCCGTCATTGACGGCGAAGAGGTTGACTTCACATATGGCGAGTTGCAGGCCGAGATGGATACCATCAACCGGGCCTTCATCGAGGTAATGACGCGTGGTGATGCAAGGGGACGCGTGTTTACCTTCCCCATCCCCACCTACAACATCACAGAAGACTTTCCCTGGGAAAGCGAAAACGCGCAGCGTTTGTTCGACATGACCGCGAAATACGGTCTTCCCTATTTCCAGAACTTCATCAATTCCGAGCTCAAACCAAACCAGATCCGCTCGATGTGCTGCCGACTTCAGCTGGACCTGCGTGAGTTGCTCAAACGCGGCAATGGTCTCTTCGGCTCGGCCGAACAGACCGGGTCAATTGGCGTGGTGACGGTCAACTGCGCCCGGCTGGGCTACCGTTTCAAAGGCGACGAAGCCGGCCTGATGAAAGAGCTCGACCGCCTGCTCGACCTTGGCCGCGACAGTCTGGAGATCAAGCGGACGCTGATCCAGTCGCTCATGGACGAGGGGCTCTACCCCTATTCGAAACGCTATCTCGGCAGTCTCAGAAATCATTTCTCGACACTGGGCGTGAATGGTCTGAACGAAATGATCCGGAATTTCACGGACGGCCGGGAAGATATTACGTCGGCCTCGGGAGAAGCTTTCGCTCTTCGCCTCCTCGACCATGTCCGCGCGCGGATGCTCGAATTCCAGGACGAGACCGGTCACATGTATAATCTGGAAGCCACACCGGCCGAGGGCACGACCTATCGCTTTGCCAAGGAAGATGCCCGGCGCTTTCCGGGAATCCTTCAGGCGGGCACGAAGGAGCGGCCCTATTATACCAATTCCAGTCAGCTGCCGGTGGGCTTTACCGACGATCCGTTCGAGGCCCTTGAAAGGCAGGACGCCTTGCAGACCCGCTATACCGGCGGAACGGTGCTGCACCTCTATATGAGCGAAAAGCTGTCGAACGCCGAGGCCTGTGCAGCGCTGGTACGGCGATCGCTGGAACGGTTCCATCTGCCCTACATCACGATCACACCGACCTTCTCGATCTGTCCGCAACATGGCTATCTGGCTGGCGAGCAGCCTTACTGCCTGGTCTGCGATGAAGAGGCAAAAGCTGCCGGTCGCTACGATGAGGAGAACCGGCAGGCCTGCGAGGTCTGGACACGTGTCATGGGCTATCACCGTCCGGTTGAGGCCTTCAATCCCGGTAAGAAGTCCGAACATGAAGAGCGGCTGCATTTCCATGAAAACCCTTGCCGCGACGCGGCCTGACGCGCTTACCGGTCTCCGGATTGGGGGATTCCAGTCTTTCACTACGCTGGATTTCCCTGGCCGGATGGCGGCGGTTGTTTTCCTGCAGGGATGTCCGTTGCGCTGTGTCTATTGCCATAATCCCGAACTTATCCAGCCACGTCGCAGCACCGCGTTCCGCTGGACAGGTATTCGAGAGCGGCTGGAGCGACGGCGAGGTCTCCTAGAAGCCATCGTTTTCTCTGGTGGCGAGCCATTGGCCCAGGCACAACTGTCCGATGCTCTCAGGCAGGTACGGGAGATGGGTTTTGCGACGGGGCTACATACTTCGGGTGTGCTGCCGGACCGACTGGCCCGTCTGGACGGGCTTCTCGATTGGGTTGGCTTGGACATCAAGGCGCCTTTCAATCGCTATGGTGCCGTGACGGGCCTTGATGGCAGCGGCGTCCGAGCGAAGGCAAGCCTGGATCATCTTGCGGAGAGGGGCACTCCGCACGAAATCCGCGTTACGGTCTGGCCGGATCTGATCGGACCTGCCGAAATCATCGAGATAGCGGATCAAGCGAGCAGCCGGTCCTGTCAGGACTTTGTGCTTCAAGAGTGCCGTCATCCTTACACCGGGAAAGCGCTGGGTGGACAGGTTTTCAGCGATGCGGTCCTACTCGAGGAGCTGAAAGCCCGTTTCCCTGGTTTCAAGGTGCGCAGGGCTTGATCACCTTCGGAATGCGGCGATCGAGACAATGCGCCTCATCTTCCGATCAATGCAGGTATGGTACTTGATACTTATCAAGACATGGGACTCGCCATGGCGCATGAAATCGACCGCGGGGCGCACCGCCGGGATGCCCCGCCCATTCTGCAAAACGCCTTTCGCCCCTTCTTTCTGGGAGGGGCGATCTGGGCGGCGATACAAGTGCCGATCTGGTATGCCGAATATTCGGGTTATCTGGGCTATGCGGCGGGGCCGGCGGGCCACGCTCACGAGATGCTTTATGGCGTGCTTGCTGCGATTATTTGCGGGTTCGCACTGACCGCGATCGCCAACTGGACCGGACGGTCGCCGGTCGCCGGTGCGGGGCTGGCAGCACTTTTTGTGCTTTGGCTCGCAGGCCGTATGGCCATGCTCTTTTCTGGAGAGGGTTGGGCGATTGCGATCGACCTCGCCTTCCTGCCGGTCTTTACGCTGGTGGCCTGGCGCGAGATCATAGCCGGGCGGAACTGGCGCAACCTACCGGTCGCGGTGATGGTGGCGCTGTTCACGCTCTCTCATTTCGCGTTTCACTGGCCGCAAGGGTCCGGCCCGGCGACCCGCATGACCCTCGCGGTCACAGCGTTGCTGGTGGCACTGATCGGTGGGCGTATCGTGCCCAGTTTTACCCTGAACTGGCTGGCGGGTCGCAATGATACCGCCGCAAAAAGGACCGCGCCGCCCATGCAGGGGCTGGACAAGCTGGTTCTGCTCCTGACCGGGTTGGCGCTGGTCCTGTGGATCCTCCGTCCTGAAAGCCTTCTCACTGGCAGCGCGCTAGGGATAGCCGCCCTCGGACATCTGATCCGCCTTTCGAGATGGCAGGGTCACCGGACCTTGGGCGAGCCTCTGATGTGGTCACTGCACGCGGGATATTTTTGGATGTTTCTTGCCCTGGCGATCATGGCGGGGGCCATTGTCTGGCCTGAGCGGGTGCCGGCAGCAGCGGGGCTTCATGCCATTGGTGCCGGGGTGATTGGCGGGATGACGCTGGCGGTCATGACTCGCGCCAGTCTCGGACATACCGGGCGCGAACGGATTGCCGGTCTGGCCACGACTCTGGTGTTTGTACTGGTGCATGTCGGGGCAGCGCTGCGTGTGCTCGCGGCGATCCTGTCGAACGAACCGAGATTGCTTGGCGTGTCAGCAATCCTCTGGAGCGCCGCATTTGGTGTGTTCGCACTCGCCTACACTCCCGTTCTGTTGGGCGCTAAGCGAACCGGGGATCGCTAAAAATTCGCAGCTTTCCAGAGCAAGCGACAGGCGACAAAGAGGACCAAGAGTGCCGTCAACCGGATCAACCAAGTGTCCGACGCCTTGTCGCGGCCTAACCAGACGCCGATTTGACCCCCGATTAATACTGCCGACAACAAGGGCCAATAAGTGATCAGTTGGTCGAGCGCCTGGTCGCGTGCCAAGCGCTGCAGTTGTCCCGCAAGGCCCGCCAGTGAATTCACGAGGATGAAGAAGGCGGCCGCGGCTGCAATTTCCCGGGCTGCCCCCCAGCGCGCAATATGCAAAAAGGGGGCAAGGAAGATTCCTCCTCCGATTCCAACTAGACCGGCGAGAAATCCGGTGCTCCCCCCGACAAGCGGTTCTGTCCAGACTGGAAGTCTGAGAGGAGACCCATTTTGTACTGGATTGCGAAAGACGAGGGCTATAGCTGATGCGAGAAGCGCAAGGCCGAGAATCGTGATGAAGGTTTGTTCTGGCACATCGAGGCGACCACCCCACCACGCCAAGGGAATTGACGCAGCACAGAGCGGAACAAGCCGCCGCCAACGCACGAGTCCAGCTTGCGCGTAACGGACCGTCGAACCGGATACGACAGTGAGGTTACAAGCCAGAGAAATCGCGGGGAGGGTCTCATAATCCGTGTCGACCAAAACCAGTAGAGCCGTGTAAGTGGACCCTCCACCGAAGCCGACCATGGAATAGGCCAGAGCCGTTGCGAGAAACAGCGCGGCCAGACTCAGGACCGGCATCACATATCATCCAGGCACAAATACGAGACTTGATCACCGGCTGCCGCCTCAACCGCATCCGGTAAGCGACGGATCAGCGCGTTCGCGGAGACTAGCGCGGACATGGCGGATGAATCCTGACAGCTAATCGGGCGTATGGTCTTCGTTTCTTCGTCCAGCCGTGCACGCATCATATTCTCGCGCGGTCCATTAGGTGGCAGGTTCGTGGTCAATATAGCGCTGTGGAATGATGTGCAGGTCGAGCGGCCCAACATTCCACTCAGAAGCGGTTTCAGGCAGAGCTGTGCCATAACCATGGCGGATACGGGATTGCCCGGCAGACCAAGCACCCGTGTGTCGTCAAGTGCGCCGAACCAAGTTGGTTTCCCCGGCTTGATGGCGATTTTTTCAAACCATAACTGGCCGTTCATCTCACCAAAAACGCGCCGGAGATGGTCATGGTCGCCGACTGAGGCGCCTCCGATTGTAACGAGCAGGTCGACATCTGCGGCATGTTTTAGCTTGGCCCGAACATCTCCAGCGTTATCTCGCGCAATGCCGAGATAGACCGGTTTGCCGCCCCATTGTTCTACGAGTGCTGACAGCCCGGGGCCGAGCGAATTGATAATCTGCGCCGGCGCTGCGTTCTCGCCAGGTTCAACTAGTTCATCACCGGTTGAAAGGATGCCGACTCGGGGCCGTTTGCTCACAGAAGCCACGCGAATACCCGCGCTGACCGCGAGCGAGATAGCGGCGGGTGTTAACGACATGCCCGCGTCGACTAATTCAGATCCCGCTACGAAGTCGACTCCGGCCGCACGGATGTGCTTTCCAGGCTCTGGTGACTGTGCCGTTGTTATCGAGTCGCCAATACGCCTACAATTTTCTTGGATGATCACCTGATCGGCGCCGTCTGGGACAACCGCCCCCGTCGAAACCCGTTGGCACTCACCTTCTTCGATCGGCCGGTTGCTAGCATGGCCGGCCGCTGCCTCACCCGTCATCGCGAGTGTCACCGGCTCGCCTGTTAGGTCGACCGATCGCGCAGCGTAACCGTCCATGGCTGCAGCATCAAAAGGAGGCTGGGTCCGCATTGCTTTGAGTGCGGTGGCCAGAATACGGTCGCGCGCGTCTACTATGCTGATACTCTCACTGGGAAGCGGGGGGGCATTTGCAGCGATGATCGCCAAAGCGTCGTCGAGTGAAATCATCTTTCACATCCTATCGCCGGTAGTTGTCGGACTGCCCACCGGTCTTTTCCACCAAGTGGATCGCCGAGATGGTCATCGACTTGTCCAGCGCCTTGGCCATGTCATAGAGCGTGAGTGCAGCGACGGACGCAGCCGTCAGCGCTTCCATTTCCACGCCCGTCTTGCCGTCGGTGCGGACCTGGGCGCGCACCTCGAAAGCGGTCTCGCCGTCCACGGGCTCGATGCTGACCCGAGCCTTGGTCAGCGGCAGGGGGTGGCAGAGCGGGATCAGGTCGGAGGTTCGCTTGGCGGCCATGATGCCTGCGAGTTCAGCCGTTTGCAGGGCGTCCCCCTTGGGGCCCTGGCCCTCGCGGATCGCCTGGAAAGCACAGGGCGCCATATGGATGCGAGCGCGCGCGATCGCGGTGCGGGTCGATACCGGCTTGGCGCCGACATCGACCATGCGGATGCGGCCCTCATTGTCCTGGTGGGTCAATCCGGATTGGGCAGACATGATCAGCGCTCCGTCAGGCGTGGAATAAGGTCAACCAGATTGCAGGGTCTGTGCGTGCGGTCAAACTCGGCGCGGAGCACATGGTTCCAGGCATCCTTGCATCCCCCAGACGAGCCGGGAATGGCGAAGAGATACGTCCCGCCTGCAATGCCAGCCGTAGCCCGGGACTGGATGGTCGAGACGCCGACGGACTGGAAGCTGACCTGGTGGAACACCGCACTGAAGCCTTCCATTTCCTTGTCATAGAGCGCCTTGAAGGCCTCCGGTGTGACGTCGCGGCCAGTCAGGCCGGTGCCGCCGGTGGCGATGATGGCGTGGATGCTTTCGTTGGCGATCCAGTCGCGCAGCCGGGCCTGGATGAGCTCGACTTCGTCGTGAATAATCGCGTGATCAATAACGGCATGTCCCTCCGCCGTGATCTGTTCCCGCAGCCATGGGCCGGTCTTGTCGGTCCGGGTATCACGGGTGTCGGAGACGGTCATCACGGCAAAGCCGACCTGTTCTGGAGGCTGGTTCATGCGGGCATGTCCTCTGTTTGGGTGAGCCATCGGGCGGCGGCCTCATCGTCCGAGGCGCGGGCTTCGACCCAGCGCTCACCCTGCTCGTCATATTCTTTTTTCCAGAAGGGCGCCTGGGTTTTCAGGACGTCGATCATGAAACTGACCGCATCCAGTGCGGCGCGCCGATGCGGGGCTGTCGCGCCAACAAAGACGATTTCCTCGCCGATCTCCATGCGGCCCGTGCGATGAATAATAGTGGCCTGGCGCAAATCCCAGCGGCCGACGGCGTGTCGGGCGATACGTTCGAGCGCGGTCTCCGTGACCCCGGGATAGTGTTCGAGTTCCAGTGCAAGCAGGCCGTGGCCCCCGCGAACCTGGCCGGAAAAACTGGCGACGGCGCCACAATCGCTGTCGCGGCCGCTCAGCGCATTGAGCAGGGCACCGGCATCAAACCGCGCCGTCTGAACCCGGACCGTAACGCTCACCCTAACCTCCGGAAAACGGCGGGCAGAAGGCCACAGTGTCGCCCGCCTTCAGCGCGTGTACGCGCGGGACGATTTCGTCATTGACGATGATCCGCGTGGACGGGTGCGCCAGGATCTCGGCGAGGGCATCGCGTTCGATCAACCAGTCGATGAGCTGTTCGCCGGTCGCCGCGGGTGCGGTGACAGTTTCCTCTGCCATGCCCATGCGTTCGCGCAGGGCGGCGAAATATCTGACGGTGAGCGACATGATCAGCCTCCTGTATGCGCCATGCTACGCGATATGGCCGTGCCGGGCCTAGCCGACAAATCAAATGCATGTGCTTCGGGCTTGAACGCCATGGCTTCGTCCAGCTGGGCATCGACCGCCTCGCGGCCGCCCTCGCGCAGGGCCTGTCGCAGATCGACCTTTCCCGCGCCACCGAGGCACATGTAGAGCTGGCCGGTACAGGTCAGGCGCACACGGTTGCAGTCGCCGCAGAAATTCTCCGACATCGGCGTGATGAAACCGACGCGTCCGCCCGTTTCTGCCAGACGCACATAGCGCGACGGACCACCGGTGCGCTCTGCCGTCTCAACCAGAGTGTAGTGTTCGCCCAGACGCTCGCGGACGGTCGAGAGGGAAAGGAACTGATCGGTGCGTTTCGCATCGACCTCACCCATCGGCATGATCTCGATCAGGCTGATGTCGAAGCCGCGACCGTGGGCCCAGGCAATCAGATCCGGTAGGTGATGTTCATTGTCTCCCTTGAGGGCGACCGCATTGATCTTGATCTTCAGTCCCGCCCGGTCAGCGGCGTCGATGCCGCGCAGGGTTGTGGCGAGGTCGCCTCGCCGGGTCAGGCGGGCGAAGGTGCGCTCGTCCAGCGTGTCGAGCGAAACGTTGATCCGGCGAACTCCCGCGCGGACCAGCTTGTCGGCATAGCGCGGCAGCTGGGTCGCATTGGTGGTCAGGCAGATCTCCTGCAGCGAGGACATGCCCAACCGGCAGGACAGATTGTCCACCAGCTGCATGATGTCCCGCCGGACCAGCGGTTCACCCCCCGTTATGCGGATCTTGCTGACGCCGCGGCGAATGAAGGCATCGCACAGCTGGGTGAGTTCCTCGTGGGTGAGAATATCGGCCTTGGGCAGAAAACGCGGCCGGGCCTTCATGCAATAGGTGCAGCGCAAGTCACAGCGATCCGTCACCGAAAGGCGCAGATAGGTGATCTGGCGGCCGAGTGTGTCGACCAGTGGCGCGCAGGCCTGAGTTTGTATTGAGCGATCCATGCGGACGCTCCTTCGTTGAACACGCGGGGCATTGGATGGCCCTCGTCTTGATAAACATCAATTGTTCGACGGGCGCCAAGCGACGTCTCGTCGCATGTCCAGGGAGCATGTCTAGGGGAGGGCTCGCTCCAGTCTGCTAATCCGCAGAGGGAAGGCTGGCGAAATCTTCCGGTGTGTTGATGTTGCGCAATCGCGCCGTACGGCTCGCATCCGGTTGCAGCCAGTCGACACCGAGGCGAGCAATCAGCTTGCGGATCGACCAGACATCATCCCGAGGCTGCGACACCGCTGTCGCCGGCAGGAAGAGCGGTAGCGGGTGGTCCTGCCAGGCGCAGGCGTGGTCAGCGCTCCGGCTGGCCAGTGGGATGAGGTCGTCCGGTTGTAACAGCGGCATGTCGACCGGAATGACCAGCAGACCACGGTTGGTGCCTTCGGTGTGGGCAAGGGCGTCCAGCAGCGCGTGGGCGGGTCCGGCCTGTGCCTGGCTGTCGGCAAAGCCGTTGGGCAGGTCCGGCCGCCCGCTGACCAGCACCGATGAGCAGCCTGCGGCCATCAAGGTCGCCTCTGCACGCGCGAGCAGGGTTCTACCTTTCCAGACCAGGGCAGCCTTGTCCTCGCCCATGCGTGATGATTGCCCGCCGGCCAGGACGATCCCTGTCAGCTGGTCTTCAGCTGCGCGGGTCATCGATCAGCGGATTGGGTTTGCAGCAGGCTTCCAGCGCTGTGCGGTCGATGATCTCGATACTGGGGCCATCCACAACAATGCCGTGGGACTGCAGTGCTCCGAAGGCTCGCGAGAGGTTTTCCGGCGTCATTCCGAGAATGGAGGCCAGGATCTTCTTGCCATAGGGCAGTTCGACCACATCTGCTCCGCCCGACTTGTCCTGCAGGCGAATGATGTAATTGCCGACGCGCTCCACTGCCGTGCGAAGCTTCAGATTCTTCATCGACTTGACGACGCCGCGATAACAGGTGGCCAGCTCGGTGACGATGGCCCGCGCGAAACGGGTATCGGCCTCGAATACGGCGCGAATATTCACAGACGGGATCAGCAGCAGCTTGCTGGGTGCGACTGTGCGGGCGGACATCAGGAACGGGGCATCCTTGATGGTCGCGGCCAGGATAAAGGTTGAGATCGGGGTCACGATTGCCATGGAGGAATCCCGGCCATGGCTGGAGGAGAACAGTTCCACGCTGCCCTCGATCACAACGTAGAGAAAGTCGGCCGGCTCGCCCTCTCGGATCAGGTCCACGTGCGCGGGAATACGCTGGACATAGGCTGCATTGAGCAACTCGTCGAAGCGTTGCTCGTCGACATCCGCAAAAAGCGGAAGATCTCGAATGGCCTGGCGGTCTGCGTTGCGCACCGTGTTCCTCCCCGTACCGCAGGGATTTAGCGCGCGGCTTGACAATGATCAAGCATCCAATTGATCTAAAGTAATGGGCGGGAAAACATAAGTTTTGATCGCAATGCAGAACAATTAAATGGCGTGATGTGGGTGCGATTGTTTGACGCGCGACAAGCACACACATTTTTTATGGAAATCGAACTGGCTATTCATTCCCTGTCTTCATCGGCCCAATTTCGGGCTGGAAATGGGGGGTTAACATGCACACGCTCGAAGGCGTCACCCGCGGACAGCAAACCCAGGCACTCGGAATGAGTACTTTGGCCTTTACTGTCTGTTTTGCAGTCTGGACGATTTTCTCCATCATCGGTGTTCAGATTAAGCAGGATCTCGGACTGTCGGAAACGCAGTTCGGTCTGCTGGTGGCAACACCGGTCCTGACCGGTTCCATCTCGCGCATCTTCCTCGGCGTCCTGACCGAGCAGTATGGCGGCCGGATGATGTTTCCGATCCAGATGATCACAACGGCCATCGCCGCGTTCCTTCTGTCCATGGCGGACAGCTACGCGCTCTTCCTGTTGGCTGCGCTGGGTGTCGGCCTGGCGGGCGGGTCCTTCATCATCGGTATCGCCTATGTCTCTCGCTGGTACGAGGCCAAGGCGCAGGGAACCGCGCTGGGCATTTTCGGTGTCGGCAATATGGGCGCCGCGGTGACCAATTTCGGCGCACCTTTCCTGGTGGTCGCCTTTGGCTGGCAGCAAACCGCACAGATCTATGCCGGCGTGCTCGTCGTCATGGCGCTGATCTTCTGGCTGTGCACCAAGGATGACCCGGTCCTGCTCGAACAGCGTCGCACGGGGTCTAAACCTCCGTCTGCGCTGATGCAGCTCGAGCCTCTCAAGAACGTCCAGGTCTGGCGCTTCGCGACCTACTATTTCTTCGTCTTCGGTGCCTTTGTGGCGCTCGCCTCCTGGCTGCCCCGCTATTATGTCGGCGCCTATGGTCTGGATCTGCAGACGGCCGGCATGCTGGCTGCGGCCTACTCCCTGCCAGCATCCATCTTCCGCGCGCTCGGCGGCTGGATGTCTGACAAGTGGGGCGCCCGCTTTGTCATGTATCTGACCTTTATCGTCTCGCTCGTCTGTCTGTTCATCCTGAGCTATCCCGACACGACCTATATCGTGCAGGGCATTAACGGCCCGATCGAGTTCAGCTTTGGTATCGGCGTGCCGCTGTTCGCGACCATGGCCTGCGGTCTTGGCTTTGTGATGTCTCTCGGTAAGGCGGCTGTCTACAAGCACATCCCGGTCTACTACCCGCACCATGTCGGTGCCGTGGGTGGCCTGGTCGGCATGATCGGCGGCCTGGGCGGTTTCATCCTGCCCATCCTGTTCGGCGTCATGAATGATGTGACCGGGGTCTGGACCAGCTGTTTCATGCTGATGTTCGTTCTGGTGCTGGTCTCCACGGTCTGGATGCACGTGGCCATCGTCCGCATGGACCGTCGCCGTATCCCGGAACTGGCCAACGCCAAGGATCTCAGCGACGTCCCGGACGCGCCGCATCCTGCGCCGTCCCAACACGCCAATCATCAATCTGACACCGCCTTTGGTGACGCGCCTGTACATCCCACGCGCTGAACCTGATCCGGGCTCCCTCCAGAGCCTGAACCTGTCCCCGGAATGTGGGGCGGAGCCCGGATCCTCCTAATTTCAAGAGGGAGCCTTTCATGGGCAAGGACCTTAAAAACTGGAACCCGGAAGACCCGCAACAGTGGGAAGATACCGGGAAATCCATCGCCAACCGGAATTTGTGGATCTCGATCCCGGCATTGCTGTGCGGCTTCGCCGTCTGGCTCTATTGGGGGATCATCACTGTCCAGATGATCAATCTCGGATTTCCCTTTGAACAATCCGAACTGTTTACCCTGACGGCCATTGCCGGCCTGACCGGGGCCACATTGCGCATCCCGTCCAGCTTCCTCATTCGCCTGGCCGGGGGACGCAATACGATCTTCCTGACCACTGCCTTGCTGATCCTGCCTGCAGCGGGGACAGGCATCCTGCTCCAAAACCCTGACACACCGCTCTGGAGTTTCCAGATCCTGGCCCTGTTGTCGGGCTTCGGCGGCGGCAATTTCGCCTCCTCCATGTCCAATATCTCCTTCTTCTTTCCCAAGAAGATCCAGGGCTATTCGCTGGGCATGAATGCCGGCCTCGGCAATTTCGGCGTCACCACGATGCAGATCCTCATCCCGCTGGTGATGACGGTCGGTGTCTTTGGCGGCGCGCCCATGATCCTGGAAAACACCTCCGGCACGCTGATCGGCAAGATCGAAGCGGGAACGGAAACCTTCCTGCACAATGCCGGCCTGATCTGGGTCGTCATCCTGGTTCCGCTCGTCATCGCAGTGTGGGTGGGCATGAACAATATTGTCGACGAGCACGTCTCCCCCGATATCGGTTCAACGCCTGCGGCTTTCGCCAAGATCCTGGGCATGTTGCTGATCGGTCTGGTCACAGCCAGCGCCGGCCTGTGGCTGATGCTGCCTGAATCCGCGAGCGGTTCGGGCTGGGGTGTCAGCAAGTGGCTGGTCCTGCCACTGGTCATTGCGGCAACCGTGTTTGCGCTCAAATCCATTCCGGGCTCGATCAAGAAGAGCCTTGATCGCCAGTACAAGATCTTCAACAACAAGCACACCTGGGCGATGACCATTATCTATACGATGACGTTCGGATCGTTCATCGGCTTCTCTGCGGCCATCGGGCTGGCCATCAAGGTCATCTTCGGTTTCCAGCACATCATGGTCGATGGCGTGATGACGCATGATACGGCCAACCCGAATGGCCCGTCCGCCCTGATGTTCGCCTGGACCGGCCCCTTCATCGGCGCGCTGATCCGTCCGATCGGTGGCAAGATCGCGGACCGTTTCGGCGGTGCCCTGGTCACCCAGATCATCTCTGTCGTGATGATCGCAGCGGCGCTGGGCGTCGCCTATTTCATGCGCGAAGCCTACGCCTCGGCCACGCCGGAGCAGTATTTCACGCCCTTCCTGGTGCTCTTCCTGGTCCTGTTTGCTGCGACCGGGATCGGCAATGGCTCCACCTTCCGCACCATCGCCATTGTGTTTGACCGCGAGCAGGCCGGGCCGGTGCTGGGCTGGACATCTGCGGTGGCCGCCTACGGCGCTTTCATCATCCCGCAGGTCTTCGGTGAACAGATCCGGGCGACCACACCGGAATACGCCCTCTACGGCTTTGCCGTCTTCTACGCGATCTGCGTGGCCATCAACTGGTGGTTCTACCTGCGCCCCGGCGCCTACGTGAAAAACCCATAGGAGCAAGAAGTATGAGCCATCTTCTGGATCGACTGACCTTCTTCACCCGTTCAAGCGAAGACTTCTCCGGTGGACACGGCGTGACCACCGAGGAGGGCCGCGGCTGGGAAGACGCCTATCGCAAGCGCTGGCAGCACGATAAGGTCGTGCGCTCGACCCATGGCGCGAATTGCACGGGCTCGTGTAGCTGGAAAATCTACGTCAAGGGCGGACTGGTGACCTGGGAAACCCAGCAAACCGATTATCCGCGTACCCGGCCGGATCTGCCCAATCACGAACCGCGCGGCTGTTCCCGCGGTGCCAGCTATTCCTGGTACATGTATTCGAGCAACCGGGTGAAATACCCGCTCATCCGCTCGCGCCTGCTCAAGGCATGGCGTGCGGCGCGAAAGACGCTGAGCCCCATCGCGGCCTGGCGGTCGATCCAGCAGGACCCCGAGACCCGCAATTCCTACATCCGCAAGCGCGGCTCGGGCGGGTTTGTGCGGGCTGACTGGGACGAGGTCACAGAGATCATCGCCACGGCGAACGCCTATACGGCCAAGACCTATGGTCCGGACCGTGTCTTCGGATTCTCACCCATTCCTGCCATGTCCATGGTCTCATATGCTGCGGGATCGCGGTATCTGTCGCTGCTCGGCGGTGTCTGCATGTCGTTCTACGACTGGTATTGCGACCTGCCACCGGCCAGCCCGATGACCTGGGGCGAACAGACTGATGTTCCGGAATCTGCGGACTGGTACAATGCCGGCTATCTGCTGATCTGGGGATCCAATGTACCTCAGACGCGCACCCCGGATGCGCACTTCTATACCGAGGCGCGCTACAAGGGCGCCAAGAGCGCGGTGATCTGTCCGGACTATTCCGAGGCGTCCAAGTTCGGGGATGTCTGGCTGAACCCGAAACAGGGCACGGACGCCGCGCTGGCCCTGGCGTTCGGGCATGTCGTCCTGCGCGAATACCATCTCGACCGGCAGACGCCGTATTTCGAGCAGTATGCACGTGAAAACACCGACATGCCGATGCTGGTCAAACTGGTGGAGAAGGATGGTCGCTATGTGCCGGACCGTCTGGTGCGTGCCTCCGATTTTGACGGCTCGCTGGACCAGGACAACAATCCGGAATGGAAGACGGTCGCCTTTGACCGCAAGTCCGGTCAGGTCGTCACGCCGCAAGGCTCCATCGGGTTCCGCTGGGGCGAAAAGGGCAAGTGGAATCTCGAACAGAAAGACGGCAAGGGTGAGGACATTGATCTCGAGCTCTCGCTGATCTTGGAAGAGAACCATGATGACATCGTTGATGTCGGCTTCCCCTATTTCGGCAATCAGGAACACGACCATTTCGACGGCACGGACCATCCGGATGTGCTGTGGCGCAAGATTCCGGTGAAGAAGCTCACGCTGGACGGAAGCGAGACGCTGGTTGCCACCGTGTTCGACCTGTTCTGTGCGAATTACGGCCTGGATCGCGGCCTGGGCGGGGAGCACCTGGCCCAGTCCTATGACGATATCGAGCCTTACACCCCGGCCTGGGCCGAGAAGATCACCGGTGTGCCGCGTGACAAGATCATCGCTGTCGCCCGTGAATTCGCGACCAATGCCGAGAAGACCCAGGGCAAGTCGATGATCATCATCGGCGCGGCCATGAACCACTGGTACCACATGGACATGAATTACCGCGGGGTGATCAACCTGCTGGTGATGTGTGGCTGTATCGGTCAGTCCGGCGGTGGCTGGGCGCACTATGTGGGGCAGGAAAAGCTGCGACCCCAGACCGGCTGGCAGCCGCTGGCCTTCGCGCTGGACTGGTCGCGTCCGCCCCGTCAGCAGAACTCAACGTCCTGCTGGTATGCCCATACGGATCAGTGGCGCTACGAGACTCTGTCGGTAAAGGACATTCTCTCCCCGACGGCGCCGGACGACAAGGACTGGTCCGGCTCGATGATCGACTATAACGCCCGCGCCGAACGCATGGGCTGGCTGCCGTCCGCGCCGCAACTGACGACCAACCCGCTGACCCTGTCCAAGGAGGCAGACGCCGCGGGACGCGATCCCAAGGATTTCGTAGTCGACCAGCTGAAGTCTGGCGAACTGGAGATGTCGTGCCACGATCCGGACAATCCGGCGAACTGGCCGCGAAACCTGTTCGTCTGGCGTTCGAACCTGCTCGGTTCGTCCGGCAAGGGTCACGAATATTTCCTCAAACACCTGGTCGGCGCTGATAACGGCGTGCTGGGCGAGGAATGTGGCGAGGATCTGCGTCCGGATGAGATCAAATGGGTCGCTGACGCTCCGGAGGGCAAGCTGGACCTGCTGGTCGCCATCGATTTCCGCATGTCCACGACCTGTGTCTATTCCGACATCGTCCTTCCGACGGCGACCTGGTATGAGAAAAACGATCTTAACACCTCGGACATGCACCCCTTCATTCACCCGCTGACCAAGGCCGTCGACCCGGCCTGGGAAGCGCGTTCCGACTGGGACATTTTCAAGGGGATCGCCCGGAAGTTCTCGGAGATTGCTCCGGAAGAGCTTGGCGTGGAAACCGATGTCGTTCTCACCCCGATCCTGCACGATACGCCCGGCGAGATGGCCCAGGCGATGGATGTGAAAGACTGGAAGAAGGGCGAATGCGACCCGGTCCCGGGCAAGACCATGCCGAACATTGCGGTCGTCGAACGGGACTATCCGAACCTCTACAAGAAATATACGTCGCTCGGCCCGCTCCTCAACAAGCTGGGGAATGGCGGCAAGGGGATTGGATGGAATACCGATCATGAAGTCGATCTGCTCGGCAAGCTGAACGGTGTTGTCGATGAGGACGGGCCGACCCAGGGACGTCCGAAGATCGAGACGGCCATCCATGCGGCAGAGACCATCCTGACCCTGGCCCCGGAGACCAATGGCGAAGTTGCGGTGAAGGCCTGGGACGCGCTGTCCCAGACGACAGGTCGCGACCACACCCATCTGGCCATGCCCAAGGAAGAGGAGAAGATCCGCTTCCGTGACGTGGTCAGTCAGCCGCGCAAGATCATCTCTTCGCCCACCTGGTCCGGCCTGGAGAGCGAGCATGTCTGCTACAATGCCGGCTACACCAATGTGCACGAGCGCATTCCGTGGCGCACGCTGACGGGTCGCCAGCAGCTCTACCAGGACCACAAGTGGATGCTGGCCTTTGGTGAGGCGCTGTGTGTCTACCGACCACCGATCGATACCAAGGCGGTCAATCCGGTTATCGACAGCAAGCCGAATGGCGAGAAACAGGTGGTGCTGAACTTCATCACGCCGCACCAGAAATGGGGCATCCACTCCACCTATACCGATAACCTGTTGATGCTGACGCTGTCGCGCGGTGGGCCAATCGTCTGGCTCTCCGAAACCGACGCCAAGGCGGCGGGTATCGAGGATAATGACTGGGTCGAGGCCTATAATGCCAACGGCGCTCTGGTAGCGCGGGCGGTGGTTTCCCAGCGCATGAAGGACGGCACGCTCTTCATGTATCACGCCCAGGAAAAGATCGTGAACGTACCCGGCTCGCAGACGACCGGTCAGCGTGGCGGTATCCACAACTCGGTCACCCGGGCAACGCTCAAGCCGACGCACATGATCGGCGGTTATGCGCAGCAATCCTGGGGTTTCAACTATTACGGCACGGTCGGTTCGAACCGCGACGAGTTCGTCATCGTGCGCAAGCTCAACAAGGTCGACTGGCTGGAAGGCCCGGCGGCTGACGCGATGGAGGCCGCAGAATGAAGGTCCGTGCGCAAATTGGAATGGTCCTTAATCTGGACAAGTGTATCGGCTGTCACACCTGTTCGGTGACGTGCAAGAATGTCTGGACCAATCGAGAAGGCGTTGAATACGCCTGGTTCAACAATGTCGAGACCAAGCCCGGCATCGGTTATCCCAAGGACTGGGAGAACCAGAAGCGCTGGAATGGTGGCTGGGTCCGCAATGGCAACGGCTCGCTGCGACCCAAGATGGGCTCGAAATGGCGGATCCTGGCGAAGATTTTCGCCAATCCGGATCTGCCGGAGATCGACGATTACTACGAGCCCTTCACCTTCGACTATGAACACCTCCAGACCGCCAAGGAAAGCCAGGCTTTCCCGACAGCACGTCCGCGTTCGTTGATTTCCGGCGAGCGCATGGAGAAGATCGAATGGGGTCCGAACTGGGAGGAAATTCTCGGGGGTGAATTCTCCAAACGCTCCCAGGACTACAATTTCGAGGGTGTCCAGAAAGAGATCTACGGCGAGTTCGAGAACACCTTCATGATGTATCTGCCGCGCCTGTGCGAGCACTGCATCAATCCGGCCTGTGTTGCCTCCTGTCCGTCCGGCGCGATCTACAAGCGCGAGGAGGACGGCATCGTTCTCATCGACCAGGAGAAGTGTCGCGGCTGGCGCATGTGTGTCTCGGCCTGCCCCTACAAGAAGATCTACTTCAACTGGGAAAGCGGCAAGTCGGAGAAATGTGTCTTCTGTTATCCGCGCATCGAGGCGGGTGAGCCGACCGTGTGTTCGGAAACCTGCGTCGGGCGGATCCGCTATCTCGGCGTTCTTCTCTATGACGCGGACCGTATCGAGGAAGCGGCTTCGGCAGCCGACGAGAAGGACCTTTACGAGGCCCAGCTCAACATGTTCCTCGACCCGAATGATCCCGAAGTGATCGAGGCGGCCAGGAAAGAAGGCATCCCCGAGGCCTGGCTGGAAGCGGCCAAGGAAAGCCCGGTCTACAAAATGGCCATGGACTGGAAGGTCGCCTTCCCGCTCCACCCGGAATACCGGACGCTGCCGATGGTCTGGTACGTCCCGCCGCTGTCACCGATTTCCAACGCGGCCGAAGCCGGTGCCATTGGCGTCGACAGTGAGATGCCGGACGTCCGCTCCCTGCGGATCCCGCTGCGCTATCTCGCCAACATGCTCACGGCGGGTGACGAGGAGCCGGTGGCACTGGGGCTCGAGCGCATGCTCGCAATGCGGGCCTATATGCGCGCCAAGACGATCGACGGTGAGATCAAGGCGGACATGGCCGGGAAGGTCGGGCTGAACCCCGCCCTGATCGAGGACATGTACCGCATCATGGCAATCGCCAATTACGAGGATCGTTTCGTGATCCCGTCCAGCCACCGTGAATACGCTGAAAACGCCTACGACCTGCGCGGGGATTGTGGCTTCAGCTTCGGCAATGGCTGTTCCGATGGGTCTTCCACCGGATCGCTGTTTGGCAAGTCGAAAAACCGCGCACCCATGAACCCGATGGAGAAAGCCTGATGACCCGGACATTCAAGATATTCGCGGCACTTCTGAGTTATCCGACAGAAGCGATCCAGGCGGCATCTCCCGAGTTTCGGGGTGTGCTGGAACAGGAAGGGCTGCTGCCGGTCGGGCAACAGCTCCGCCTCGGACATCTGATCGACCAGCTCGCAACAGGCGATCTCTATGACCTGCAGGAGCGCTATGTCTCCCTGTTCGACCGGTCGAAATCGCTTTCCCTGCACCTGTTTGAACACGTGCATGGCGAAAGCCGTGATCGCGGCCAGGCCATGGTGGACCTGCAGGACCTTTATGCACGCAACGGGCTGGAGATCTCGGCGAAGGAATTGCCGGACTATCTGCCGCTATTCCTGGAATTTCTGTCCACGCTACCGCTGGAGGAAGCCCGAGCCCTGCTGGGCGAGCCGGGTCATGTGCTCGAGGCGTTGCGGGATCGCATGCGCAAGCGCAAGTCGATCTATGCGGCGGTCTTCCGCGCGCTTCTGTCGGTCGCGGCGACCAATGCAGCCGCCGGTATCGCCGATATCCACACCGAAGACGAGGACCCGGACGACCTGGAAGCACTCGACGAGGCCTGGGCTGAAGAGCCTGTGACCTTCGGTCCGGGTGAACAGGGATGTCCGATCGCGGACCAGATGGTCGCCAAGATGAATGCGCCCGTCGACACCCCGGAACGCCAGGGAGGCCAGGCATGAGCGAGTTTCTCAACACAGCGCTGTTCGGCATCTATCCGTATATCGCACTGGCCGTGCTCGTGGTCGGGTCGATGATCCGTTATGACCGCGAACCCTATTCCTGGAAGGCCGGGTCCAGCCAGCTCTTGCGGCGCAAACAGCTGGTCATGGGCTCGGTGCTCTTCCATCTCGGCGTGCTGGTGATCTTCTTTGGTCACTTGGTCGGACTTCTCACCCCCATCGCGATCTTTGACGCGCTGGGGATCAGTCACGGGGCCAAGCAATTGCTGGCGATCATCGCGGGTGGTGTCGCCGGCGTCCTGGCTTTGATCGGGGCGACACTGCTCCTGCACCGCCGCCTGGCAGATGCACGGATCCGGGCGACCTCGAACTTCTCCGACAACGCCATCCTGGTCATTCTCTATCTCCAGCTTCTGCTGGGGCTGGGAACGATCTTCGTGTCCATGAACCATCTGGATGGCCACGAAATGGTGACGTTCATGAATTGGGCGCAGGGCATTTTCACGCTGGATTTCGCAGCGTCCAGCTATATCGAGCACGCCCACTGGATCTTCAAGGCGCACCTCTTCCTGGGATTGACCATCTTCCTGATCTTCCCGTTCACGCGCCTCGTCCACATTTTCAGCGCGCCCGCGCGCTACATCTTCCGCCGGGGCTACCAGGTCGTGCGCAGCAAGCCGGTACCAGGAGGTCCCAAATGAGCGGTCACACACTCATCGAAACGGCTGTTGCCACGCCCGATGTGCGCGTCAATGGCACTCTGATCGAGCCGGAAGCGATTGCGGCGGAGGCCCAGCACCATCCTTCTGACAGTCCGGAAGCGGCCTGGAAAGCTGCTGCCGAGGCGCTCGTCATCCGCGAAAGCCTGCTCCAGGCCGCGCGTGCACGGGAGTTGTCGGTCGAGGTTGGCGAACATGAGGATCCGGACGAGGCCCTGATCCGAGCTCTGACGGAACAGGAGATCTCTGTCCCCGAGCCAGACGAGGAGAGTTGCCGGCGCTATTTCGCGAATAATCGCGAACGTTTTCGTCCTGCAGACATCTACGAGCCCGCCCATATCCTTTTGCAGGCGGACAGCAAGGACGCGATCGCCTATGATGCTGTCCGGGCCGACACACGGGCCCTGATCGCCCATCTCAAGCTCCACCCGGACCATTTCGACCGGCTGGCGCGGGAAATGTCGGCCTGTAACTCGTCCGCGGATGGCGGGCGGCTGGGACAGGTGGCGCGCGGCGAGACCACGCCAGCCTTCGAGGCGGCAATGCTGGCCCTGTCGGCTGGTGAGTTAACGGAAGAACCCGTGGAAACGCCGTACGGCTTCCACATCATCCGCCTAGACCGGAAACGGGTCGGGGAACTTCCCGAGTTTGAGGAAGCCCGGCCGCTTATCGAGGATTTCCTGCGTGATGCCAGCTGGCGTCGCGCCGTTGCCCAGTTCGTGTCGCTCGTGGTCGGCGAGGCGAAGATCGAGGGCGTCGAGCTGCATGGGGCCAACTCCCCGCTTGTGCAGTGACAGATCACATTCGGCCGGTGTCAGGGGGACCCCGGCACAACAAGGACTTGGAAAAATGAAAACGCGAGCTTTCTTGAAAACCGCACTTCTGGCTGCCACGGCAAGCGTGGCTCTGCTGCCTGCCCCGGCGTCCGCGGCGGCGGAAGAGGGCGTGGATTGGATCCTCAACATGCGCCTGCGTGGCGAAAGCGTGGACCAGGATGGAGCCGCCAATGAGGCGGAAGCGCTGACCCTGCGCACCCGTTTCGGGGTTCAGGCGACCTTGTCTGAAAATTTCAGCTTCCTCATCGAGGGCGAAAACGTCACGCATCTGGTGGATGATTTCAACGATACGACCAACGGGTTGGCCGGTTACCCGGTGATTGCGGACCCCGAGGCAACCGAGCTCAATCGCGCCCAGATTTCCTGGACACATGCGGATGGCTACAGCGCCATGCTTGGGCGTCAACGCATAATTCTCGGTGATGCCCGCTATGTGGGCAATGTCGGTTTCCGCCAGAACGAGCAGACTTTCGATGCGGCGGTTTTTGGACTCCAGCCGGTTGACGGGCTGAATGTCACCTATGCCTATCTGGACCGCGTGCACCGCATCTTCGGTGATGATCACCCGGCCGGAGAGCTGGACCTCAACGCGCATGCCTTGCTGGCGGCCTATGATGCCGGCGCAGGAACGCTGACCGGTTTTGCCATCCTGGCTGATGTCGAGGATGCGGGTGTGATTTCTAATGCGACCTATGGCGTCAACTGGACGGGAACATTTGGCGGCGAGGGCGAACCGTCCTGGCGCTATCTGATCGAATACGCCCACCAGAGCGATCATGCGGACAATCCGCTCAGCTTCGATCTGTCCATGTTCCGGGCAGAAATCGGTGTCAGCCAGAACGGTCTCAATGCACTCCTTGGCGTGGAGCAGCTGAACGGCAACGGGACCGTTGGATTCATGACGCCTCTCGCCACTTTGCACAAGTTCCAGGGGTGGGCCGATGCCTTCCTGACGACCCCGGCGGACGGTATCCGCGATATCTATATTCGGGTGGGGTATACCTTCCCGGAAGTTCCAATCGGCCAGAGTCTGAACACGGCGATCATCTATCATGATTTCGACTCCGAAAACGGTGGTGGCGATCTGGGTTCCGAGATCGATTTCGTGGTCAATTCCGGCCTGACGGATAATGTCTCGCTTCAGTTCAAGGCCGCCATATTCGACGGCGGGGACAGCGGGCCGGCAGATCGGGACAAGTTCTGGCTTGGCCTGACCTATTCGCGATAACTCATCAGTGTGCCCGGCAATCTGATTGCCTGGCACATTTCATTCCGGCTGCAGAGAGGGGCATCGCCATGATCGAGACACTGTTGCGGAACAATGAGGAATGGGCCGCGTCTAAGATCGCGGAGGATTCCGACTTCTTCAGCCGCATTGCCGGACAGCAATCACCGGAGTATCTCTGGATCGGGTGCTCCGACAGCCGTGTCCCGGCCAATGAGGTGTTGGGATTGAAGCCCGGCGATCTCTTTGTGCACCTAAATGTCGCCAATATCGCCTGTCCCAGCGACACCAATTTTCTGGCCGTTTTGCAATACGCGGTCGAGACGCTGAAAGTGCGTCACATCATCGTTTGCGGACATTATGGCTGTGGCGGGGTGGCGGCTGCGGTTGATGACTGCCGCCATGGCCTGGTCGATCACTGGTTGCAACCGGTGCGCGATGCCGCTGACGAGTTTGCCGATCATCTTCTGCGCATACGGGACGAAGACCGCCGGCTGGACGCGTTGTGCGAAGCCAATGTCGCCAGCCAGGTCTGTTCCGTCGCGTGCAACCCCATAGTCCAGGATGCCTGGCGCAGGCATCAGTCGCTGACCGTGCACGGCTGGATCTATTCGCTGGAGGACGGCCTCCTGCACGATCTGGACTGCTCGATCAGCTCCTTTACGGGTCTTTCGAGCGCCTTTCCGGCGAAATTGTCCGGCCAGATCGGAGCGCCCATGAAAGCGCGCAACGGCGGTGTCAGAGGAACTTGGCCTTGAGCCCGGAGTCTAGGTTTCGTTGCCTCTGCGGATGCGTAACCCGTTCAAATATTTCAAGACGTCGCACGAGATCATCCGCCTCGCGGTGATGATGTTTGTCCGCTTTCCACTCTCGCTACGGAACGTCGAAGATTTGCTCCACGAACGCGGCATCGACATTACCCACGAGACGGTCCGCTTTTGGCGGAATCGGTTCAGTCCGCTCTTCGCGAGGTCGATCCGAAAAGGGCGCGTTCAGAACGCGAATTCCTCGACCTGGACCTGGCATCTGGATGAGGTTTTCGTGAAGATCAACGGTGAAACCCGCTATCTATGGCGGGCCGTTGATCACGAAGGCGAGGTGCTTGAGGCGTACGTTACTAAACGCCGGGACCGCAAGGCAGCGTTGAAGTTTCTGCGCAAAGCGATGAAGCGTTACGGCCGACCCGAGATGATCGTCACCGATTAACTTCCGTCCTACGAGTCCGCGTTTCGCGAGCTTGGTATGATCCCTCGTCAGGAGACCGGCAGGTGGCTCAATAACCGGGCTGAAAACTCGCATCAGCCATTGCGGCGACGAGAGAAAATCATGAACCGGTTCCGTTCCTGCAAGTAGTGGCTCGCATCCATTTGGGGTGCGGGGTGCGTGCAAGCGGTGAGCAGCGTGAAAGCACATGCTGCGAGTGCGCGGGTAGAAGATTTCATGGTAACGCGGAACCTTGTTAAGGCGTCGCGCCGGATTCCCACGCCGCAGCGGCTTCTCTCAGCGGGCGCTTTCAATCCGCCGGCGACATTGCACGCCTAAGCCACTCTTTTTTACGCATTGAGCTGATACCTCAATCAATACATTTCTAATGTCCAATCATCCTAGACACATGCCCAGGCCAATGAAACATCCAAATCCGCCAACTGGCGCTTTTGCTGCGGTGATTGCTCGGTGGACTGCTCCCCGCAAAGTGGCCCGTTTTGTGAGTTAGGGTTTGGCTCCAACTGAGGAGTTCGAAAATGGGCCGCAAGACTTACAAGGCCGAGGAGATCATCGCGCATTTGCGGGAGGTTGAGGTACGCCAGAGCCAGGGCGAGAGCATCGCTGCGGCTGTGAAGGCCATTGGGGTTACCGACCAGGGCAGTGTCAGAGGAACTTGGCCTTGAGCGCAAGGTAGTGGTTTCGTAGCCTCCGCAGATGCGTAACCCGTTCAAGTATTTCAAAACATCGCCCGAGATCATTCGTCTTGCGGTGATGATGTATATCCGCTTCCCGCTATCGCTGCGCAACGTCGAAGACCTGCTTCACGAACGTGGCATCGATCTAACGCATGAGACAGTTCGATTTTGGTGGAACCGGTTCGGTCCACTCTTCGCGAAGTCGATCCGGAAGCAGCGCGTCCAGAACACGAACTATTCAAACTGGACCTGGCATCTCGACGAGGTTTTCGTGAAGATAAACGGTGAGCTTCACTACCTGTGGCGCGCTGTGGATCACGAAGGGGAAGTGCTCGAAGCGTACGTCACCAAACGACGAGATCGCAAGGCAGCGCTGAAGTTTCTGCGCAATGCGATGAAGCGTTACGGTCGACCCGAGATGATCGTCACCGATAAACTTCCGTCCTACAAGTCCGCGTTTCGCGAGCTTGGTGTGATCCATCGCCAGGAGACCGGGAGGTGGCTCAACAACAGGGCCGAAAACTCACATCAACCCTTGCGGCGGCGAGAAAAAACCATGACGCGGTTCAGGTCGATGCGAAGTCTTCAAAAGTTCGCCGCCGTCCAGTCCTCCATCCACAACCACTTCAATCTCGAACGCCATTTCCACCGCCGTGAAGAATTCAAGGAAAACCGTACTCAAGCCCTGGCCGAATGGCGTCAACTCGCGGCCTGAGTTAGGCTCGACCCCGGTCTTTCGAGACCGATCCGTTTTCGTCTGACAGCACCGCCACTTTCTTCCGGAAATTGGAAAACTTGCCTGTCGTACCGGAGTCGTGCACTTGGCGATTGGTCAGCAGACGATCTTTTTCCAGACCTCAAACAGATTTCTGCGGCTCTGGTCATCCGGGTGTACACCGGCCTGAACCACCATCCCGCGGAGAAGATAGACCGTGAGCTCAACGAGGTCTGCAGCGCCGGGGCCGTATGGGTCTCCGAGAACCCGCATGGCCGTCACTGCCGTCTGATCGGTTTCCCGCACGGCCGAACGAAGGACCGTGTCCGTGCGCGATGCGACCATGACCTCCATCCAGGAGATCAAAAGGTTGCCTTCAAAGCAGGCCCCCCAGAGGAAGTCGAAAACGTCTTCAAGGTGTTGGTCTGTCCGGTTAGGCTTGTTTGTTGCGATATCAATATCCTTTTGATATCGGGCAACAATTTCTTGAACAGCAGCGATCAGCAATCTGTCCTTGGTTGGAAAGTGATGCGTCTGTGCGCCACGGGAAACTCCCGCCCGTTTACAGATCTTCTGGGTGCTCGCATTGGCCCACCCTTCCTCTGCAATAACTTCAAGAGTCGCTTCCAGTAGGCGCGCGCGCATCGCGTCCGTGCGTTGACCCTGTGTCGGGCGTATCCGTTCAGTGGCAGGTGTCATTGAACTTATCCTGATTGACTCCAATTAACATACAAACCATCCTGTATGTTGATTGGAGTGGCAACCGCCTATTTGCGCGAGGTATGCACATCATGACGGACAGAGATATCGATAGGCCGGCTGGGCCGGACGGTAGTCCAACCCCGTCACTTCAGGACATCTACTCACATGACAAGATCGCTCCGCCGGACCATATGCGCGAGGAATCCCGGGTCGATATGGGAAATGACGACATTCCCGTCGAGCGATATTATTCCAAGGCGTTTCACGACCTCGAGATCGAGAAAGTTTGGCGCAAGGCGTGGCAATGGGCGTGCCGTCTAGAAGACATTCCAAACGTTGGCGACCACATTGTCTACAATATCGCTCACGATTCACTGATTGTCGTTCGGACCGGTGTTGGAAAGGATGACATCCGTGCCTTTGTGAATTCTTGCCTGCACCGCGGAACCATGCTCCGCAAAGAAGGCGGCTGTGTGAAGCAGTTCCGCTGCCCGTTCCATGGCTTCACTTGGAATCTTGACGGCACGCTGAAAGAGGTTCCCGGTGCCTGGGACTTCAAGCATATCGACTGGAAAGATTTCAGCCTGCCTGAAGCGCGAGTCGATACCTGGGGTGGGTTTGTATTCATCAATTTCGATCATGAGGCAGAGGACTTGCTCTCCTACCTCGAAATTCTACCGGAACATTTCGAGAGCTTCGATCTGGAGAACCGTTACAAGGCCATCCATGTCGCGAAGGTCATGCCGTGTAACTGGAAGCTTTGTGCTGAAGCTTTCGTCGAGGCATACCACGTGCCTTTCGCCCACCCTCAGTCATTGCCCTACTATGGTGACAGCAACACCCAATACGATACCTGGCCCGGGGTGCGTCACATCAATCGGATGATCAGTGCGCAGGGTGTGCCGAGCCCTTCGCTTGGCGCCAATTTCGACCCGGAGAAAACACGTACACTGATGGAGCGCGATACGCCGTTCTATAAATCTGCGGAGCCAGTCGTGAGCGGTCAGACGCCGCGTGAACGGTTTGCCGAAATCGCGCGCAAGAAAATCTCGAAATCATCCGGTCGTGACGTTTCCGGAGTTTCCGATGCTGTTGCGCTGGACCTTATCCAATATTCGGTGTTCCCGAATTTTGTTCAGTTTGGAGGCATTGGCCTCTCTGCTGGATATCGTTTCCGCCCGTACGGAGACGACCCGGAGCGCTCGATCATGGAGATGTTTTTCCTGTTCCCCAAGGCCGAGGATGGGTCGCACCCAACACCGCCGGGCATTGTATGGCTCACCGAGGAGCAACCATGGTCGACCGTCGAGGCGATGGGATCGGCGGCAATGGTTGTGGATCAGGATACAGATAATCTGATGCGCATTCAAAAGGGTTTGCGTACCAGCCGCAAGCCCGGCGCAACGCTGGCGACATATCAAGAAAGCCGTATTCGGCACTTCCACAGGACCCTGGACGCCTACATTGCGGCAGAGTGAATGACGAGCGATTCTGAACCAAACCTTCCCCACGAACACCTCATGACGCTTCGGCTTGATGTTGATGCTTCCGGGGCAGCGAGGATCGGTATGACCCCATCCGGTCAACGCACAATCGCACCGGTAACCGGTGGCGTTTTTGAGGGTGACCGACTGCACGGCGTGGTGCTTCCCGGCGGAGCGGACTGGGTCCGCATCCGCGCTGATGGAGCCATGATGATTGACGTTCGATTGACCCTGCAGACCGATGACGGCGCGTTGATCTACCTCACTTATCAGGGCCGCTTCATTGGGGCGACGGGGGTGATGAGCCAGCTTGCCCTGGGCGAGGCCCTGGAACCCGGCAGCTATTCGCTGGTGACCATCGCGAAATTCGAAAGCGGTGACGAGAGATACAATTGGCTGAATGACGTCATTGCGGTTGGGATCGGCGAACAGTGCGGCTTCAATCCTGTCTACACGATCTTCGAGGTTGGATGAGACCGGCGAGGCCAGTCACCGAACAACAGGCAACTGATTGTGACCTATGATTCCAACGGAAAAACCGCGATTGTAACTGGCGCGAGCCGCGGTATCGGCGCTGCCATCGCCCGAACTCTCGCTGAGGATGGCGCTCGGATCATTCTGGTGACGCGGAGTGAAGAGCGCTTGCGCGCGCTTGCGAACAGCCTGCTGGATGAAGCCGCTTTTGTTTGACCGGATTTTTCGAGGCCGGACAGCTGGGAACACGTCACCAAGGCGGCTCTGGACATCTCGCCGACGGTCAATCTCCTGATCAATAATGCCGGGACGATTTCGCAGGAGCCCGTGAAACGTCTGACCGAGAAAGCCGTCGACGGCATGCTGGCGATCAACGTCCGCAATCTGATGATGTTGACCCACGCGCTTACACCGGCGCTGATCCAGACGTGGGGCTCAATCGTGAATATCAGCGCCGTCGCAGCATATGGTGGTACCATCGGCCAGACCGCGTATGCAGCTTCCAAGCGAGCAGTGAACGCCTTCACGCGTAATACTTCGATCGATCTCGGCCGTTACGGCGTTCGAGTAAATGCTGTCGTGCCTGGGCCGGTTGATGGTGGCATGTGGGACGCCGCATTTGCTGCGGGTGTAGACCGGGCACAGGTCATGGCCAGGATGAAGCACCTGATACCCTTGGAGGGACGTTGGGCAAGGGAACAAGATGTAGCCAACGCGGTCGCTTGGCTCGCCTCGGAAAAGCCCGGCTGCATCACTGGCCAAGTCTTGCGTGTCGATGGCGGCATGCTCTCATAATGGCAGTGTGGGGCGAAACTGGCCCCAAGCCTGAAACGGCGGATGGTGGGCTGTCAGACTGATCCTGCTGCAATCAGGTTTGGCTCCAAGGAAAAACCGGGGCTCACATCCATTAAACAAACCGGGCCAGACACGATTAACCGCCCCACCCGACAACAGTTCGCGACCTTGATCCGAGGCGTCCCGCGTCTGTCGAGACCGTTCCGCGCTAGTCTGACGCTGCCGCCATTATTTTCCTGAAATACGAACGCGCGCCCGAGCCTCGGAATTCCGGCGGCGATTGCGTGGCTTAGCGTTGGCAGCCCGGAGCGAAGTCAGCTTTGTTTTCGCCTGGCAGAGTGACTGGGGTTCATTTCGCCTACCTCTACCGCTTGTCTTTTGACGCCGGCTTTAGGAGGGTTATCGGAAGCGTCTTAGCGCCAAAATCGTTGGGTATTTTGATGATGAGATTTGCAACACTGATATCGGCGACGTGTTTCGCCGTAATGTTGGCGTCTGGCTCAGTGGCGCATGCGCGTGCTGTCCAGACCGACACCGTGGTCCTGCCTGAATTACAGGCTTAGGAAGGGCAGCGCTTACGGTACAGAATAGAGGAGTACATCCGGCAACCCGATGCGGATTGAGCTTATTCTGGAATTGTCACGTTTGATCTACTGCGGGTTGGTCCTGACGAGATCCTGATTCGAACCACGACAATCTATGCGCAGAGTACCAATGAGCACGAGATATTGGGGTCCACTTGGCCTGTTCTGGTCGCTGACTCTGTAGGGGTTTCCTATCAAACCCTGCATAGCCGTGCAGGTACTGGATTATCTGTCACAGAGTACTCAGATTTCGCCCGTTTCGGCTGATTACAGAGAACGAGATTGCTGGATTGGGCAGAGCGCTACGCCGTAGAGCAGCAGCTCGATCCGGCAAGAGCCCGGCAGTTTGTTCAAAACTTTTCAGAAGACCTTCAGTTTCTCGAAGACATCAATTCCCGGACTGCCGAGCGCTTAATTCTAGAGGAAAGCGATCTGTTATTCGTCGGGGCTGCGCGGGAATACTCGCTCTCGGGCAGTGTGACAGGATTCAGTTTTCGCTACATCGAACCCTTAGAGGGCAATCTTGCAATGCTCAACGCTCTATCGGTTCAAGAGATAAATCGAGCCGAGGGGTATGTCGTAATTCTGTTTGAGCAATCCCCCCGCGAAAGCGCGGGTTCCGGTGTCATGGAGACGTCCCGGGACTACTATACCCGGCGCTATGGCTCTCTCGAACACCCAGAGGCCATCGCCGGGCTGGCGCTCATGGAAACCCTGCAAGCAACGCGCTCAGGAACGATCACCTACGACCTGAGAACCGGCTGGCCTATTCGGGGTGAGGTTACTTCGATTTTGGCCCTCGGCACAAACAGGACCGAGCACACTATCCGCTTCGATCAGACGGAGTACCGGCTACCGGGCAGTACCAGATAAGAATATCTAGGCTCTGGCGTAACCGGTTCGGGCAGATGTTCGCCACCGTTTGCATAAACACCCCGACCGCTTTGCGGCCGAGGTGTATCTTTTGACGTCGCCGAAAGGCGCGCCGTTTCAGGCCGTGTTCGGTGCTTGGCGGCAATTGCGGCGGCCTTGGTGGTCGCGGCTGTAGGCCAGAGCCGCGAGTGTGCCGATCACAAGCTCTACGGCCAGTGCAATCTGCACGCTGATGTCGGGCGTACCGTCGAGGCTCCAGCTAATCAGCCGACCGGTCGCAAAAGCGAAGAAGACCGCGATGGCGATCATCCTGGCCGCGGCGAACCACTCCGATCGCACAATCCCGGCCAACATCAACAGGCCTAGAGCGGCGAGGTTGGCACCCGGTGCGCGGAGCTCACTCAAGAGGTTGGGGTTGGCCTCTAGGGCGATGCCGTAGCTGGCATAGAATGCGTTCGGAGCCAGGCTGATCGCGGCGCCAATCATAAGGGCGGTTAGGCCCGCGATGCCGAGAATGAGTTTTTGATACCAGGTCGTGGTCATGATGGGCTTCCTTTCGTTTGACAGGTTGGGCGACGCCGGTGCGTCTGGGGTGCGCCACGCGCCGGCGGCGGCTTCTCGTTTGGCGAAGTCTGCGAAGTCACGCGGGGGGCGGCCAATCGCGCGCTCAACGCCACCCGTTACATGCGCATTGCGGCCATCGAAGGTTTCGCGGGCAATGGCTGTGACGATGTCGGCGAACTGCTGTCCGGCCGCGCTTTCGAGCTCTGCGTGGAATTCTTCGAACGTTATGGGAAGGTGCTGGATCGTGCGCCCCGTCGCTTCGGAAAGAGCTTGCGCAATCTCGTTGAAGCTCATGAGGCGCGGGCCGGTTAGCTCGTAAATCTGACCCGCATGACGGTCCTCGGTCAGTGCGGCGGCAGCAACGTCGGCGAGGTCATCCAAATCGATGATCGGCTCGCGAATGTCGCCGCCCGGCATGGGCACAAAACCGGACATCACAGCATCGCGCAGTGAGCCTTCAGAGAAGTTCTGCGCAAACCAGGATGACCGCAAAATTGTGGCGCTAGGGCAAATCCGCTGAAGGATGGCTTCACCTTGCAGGGCATGGGGTTCGCCGCGCCCCGTCAACATCACCACGCGCTTCACGCCAGCCGCCGCGACCGCTTCGGCGAAGCTGGACAATGTCTCAAGCGCGCCGGGGAAGGCAAAATCTGGCTGGAAGCAGATATAGACGGCGCCCGCCCCTTCAAGCGGACCGGACCAAGTGTCAGGCCGATCCCAGTCGAATGGCGTGGCACTCGAGCGCGAGCCCGGACGAACCTCGTGCCCGCGTCCTTTCAGCCGCGATATGATGCGTGAGCCGGTCTTGCCGGTCGCTCCGGTAACGAGAATAGGCTGGGATTGCATGCTGACTCTCCATCGCAATTAAGACTGCGATGAGGTAGCGGCCTATTCCGGTTTCGGTATTGGCATGGCGCGCCAGTGCTTTGACATCTGGCGCCAATCCTAGGGGCCGGCCGTGACTTGCCGGTAGCTCGCAGGTGTCTGACCGCTCAAGCGCTTGAAGGCGCGGGTGAACGTGCTCTGTTCGGAATACCCTGTGAGGAAGGCGATCTCAGCCAGGGCGTAGTCTGTCTGCCGGAGCAAGCGCTCGGCGAGGCGACGGCGCGTAAGTTCAACCAGGTCCTGATAGACGTGGCCATCGTCGGAGAGCCGCCGCTGTAGCGTGCGCGCGCTCATACCGAGCCGGGAAGCCACATCACTTATTGCCGGTACGCCCTCGCTGAGAGCCCGCGAGATCTCCGAACACACCTTCTGATCAAGCCGGCTGTCATCGACAAACTCCGCAAGTTCTTTGTCGAGATGGGTCTCGAAAAACTTCGACAATCCCTCATCTCCAAGGCGATTGCCGACGCGTAGGTCATCCTCCGTCACTTCAAACCCGTCGCGGTCTGTGCCGAAGTGCAATGGGCACCGGAAGTGGCGTTGATAAGCGTCGAGACTGGCCGGGCGCTCGTGGGAAAAGAAGACGGCGGCCGGAGTGAACGCCTTGGCGCTGACTTCGCGACACAAGGCCGTCCCCGCCGACACGGCGAGTTCGTTGGTCATGCGCTGGCCGAGGCGCGTGTTCTCGCCTGGATCAATCGCCATAAATGTGGTCTTGCCACGCGGCTCAACGCGGTAATTGGCGACGCTGGTAACGACCATTCCGAAGCGCTCGACCCGATTGAATGAACCCAGCAAATCCGGCGCCGCCTTAAATGCGAGCCCGAAGGGGCCGTAATCGTCGCATTGCATCCGCGCGCCGAGGCGCACACCAAGTGATCGACCGTCGGGCTCTTCTTGAGCGAGGTTTTCGAGAATGTCGAAGAAATCAGCGGCGGGTATGGTGCGCGGCTGGTCGCCGATTGGCTGGTACATCAGGCCGGCGCGCTCAAACATGGCCTGAGCGCGCGTCTTGCCCGTGGGCGTGTCCGGCACCAATAACGGGGCCAATTTGCGAACGAACATCGACGAGATGTGATCCATGCCGCAAATCTAGGGATGTTGCGCTCAGGCGCAAAGCCCCGCCTCAGATCGTTACCTTCCTCGCTCCGTGATAGCGGATACTCCGTTTCTGCTTGATGCCGCCAATTGCCTACTGGAAGGGCGGCTCGAACCGGGCGGCATACCCGCTGGCTTCCAGGATGCCGACCGGATCTTCCAGGTGAAGCAAGGCCCGGATCGCGGCGTGTTTGTCCTCGGCCTGCGCGACATAGGCCTCGCTGATGCGCCGTCCGATCCAGTACCCCATCTCGTGCGGCCAGCCGTCCGGGGCGCTGCGATAATTGGCTAGCCAGCGTTGGACATGTGCCATGGCTTCCGGGGTCGGACTGCGCATATCCAACCCGTTGGCTGCAGCCTCGATCAGAGCGGCGCGATCAATCTGGAATTCGGCCCAGAGCTCAGCCTCGCGTTCGTGGGCCCAGCTGTCGCGTTCCGGCGAGGGCGGCAGGCCAGTGACCAGGCTGGCGATGTAGTCCGGGACACCCTCCCAGAGACTGGCCACGAGGAGCGGGTCGATCTCCAGCACGGCCATGTCCTGGGTCTGGAGCGTGTGGATCGTCTCATGAGCGAAGAACATGCGGTATGCTGCCCGGATATCTTCCGGTGTCTGTGCGACGGCGCAGATTACTTCCAGTCCTAGAACCTGGGCTCCCGGTCCCGCAGTCCCGCCGGAATTGCCGGCCCCGAATACGACATGGATTTCTGGCAGCTCATACTCGGGCAGCAGTCCGGCCAGCCCCAGATAGATAGCGCGCAGATCATTATTTGACGCCTCGGCCAAGGGCAGGCAGACATCGATCGCTCGGCGGTATTGTTCCGGATTGGCGGCGATGAATTCTGCCAGCCGTTCGGCGCTCCCGATCCGGCCCGGTGTGAAGATTTCAACGCCGCGTCCTGCGCCATCAAGATATCCGGCCTGCAAGGCCTGCGCAGTGGGGGCACCGGCGTGTGCCTCGAACACATCGACAAACCGGTGGGCATCGCGGCTGTCGATGCGAGCATCGAGCGGATCGACGCCCTGGGCTTGAACCGCGGTAGTTGTCGCGAGCATGGCCAAGCTTGTCGCGGAGAGAATGGCACGTGCCAGCGAGGTCTTTCGCATAAGTATCTCTTTTTTGTCTTCTTCTAGGAACGGCCAGACCTAACACCACACTGTTGGTAAGGCATGGGGGACCTGCGTCGGGGTGATCCCCGGTCCAGCGATAGGTACTCGAGCCGGCTCTGTTGCCGTGAGTTAGAGCCGCTGCGGTCTTCACGCTGAACGCGGTGATCATACTGCATGTGAAGACGCGGTTTTTGAGACAGGGTCTGGTCTGAAGGCCCCGCTAGTCCGGCAGCTTTATAAAGCCATGTCCGAATATCGTATCGAAACCATCTGCGCCGAGATCCTCTGCGCCGGATTGTAATTGCGCGACGGCAGCTTCCGGCTCCACGCCGAGTTCGATCAGCACCGCCAGGGCTGCACTTACGAAAGGGGCGGCCAGCGAGGTGCCGGAGGAGGTGGTGTAGGCGCCGCCGGCGCGGGCATGGGTGATGAGCACGCCCGGGGCCGCGAAATCAACATGCTGACCATGGCCTGCTAGCCGGTAAACCTGCATTCGCCGGTTGACCGCCGTCACGCCGATCACCTCGTCATAGGCGGCCGGGTAGAGCGGGGGGGCGACCGGGCCGTCATTGCCGATCGCGGCGACGGCATGGATGCCTGCGTTGCGGGCGCGGGAGATGGCTTCCCGCAGGATCGGGTTTTCCGGACCGGTGAGGCTGAAATTGATGACCTGGACCTGGTTTTCCATCATCCAGTCGATGGCCTGAACGAGGCCGAACGTGGTCGCCATGTCTCCGGATCGAGTGGTGTCGAAGAATGCCGAGGCGGCGAACACTTCGGCACCGGGCAGCAGACCGGTATAGTTTTCGTCCTGGCCGACGAGGATTGAGACGATCGATGTGCCGTGTGATTGCGGCCGGTTAAGCCCGGGATAGGTAACAAAGTCCTGGGTCTGGATTCTGGCAGCGCTCAGGGAGGGATGATCAAGCGCGATCGCTGTGTCGATGACGCCGATTTTGGGGGCGGCGGTGAGGCTGGCGGGGCCGAAGCGGAGCAGATCCTGTGGCATGCGCCCGTAGGAGGCGGCCTGGTCGGTCCCGTAAATATGGTTGTGAGCAATGAGGGCTTGAGGAGCAATTTCGAGAATAATCGCCTGTGCAGCCGGCAGGCTCATTCCGTCGGGAGACACGGCGCGTATCAGAACGCGTTCCAGCTCACCCAAAGGCTCGATGTCGCGGAGGTCAAAACCGGTCTGGCTCAGGCCCGTCAGTGCGACTTCATCTGTCAGAATGATCCATTCATTGAGGATGAACCGGTCGCCATCCTCTTCAAAACCAATCTCGAACGTGTCGAAATTGTCTGCGTCGTCCAATCCATCATCGGGATCCGAGGCCAACATGTTGTCCTCCTCTACCGGCTCATCGGTCGTGCCGTCCTCTTCTTCTCCCTCTTCTTCCCCTTCTTCTTCTTCTGGCGCTTCTTCAGCGGTTTCCGGCTCAAACAGGTCGACATCAAGGGCATCCTCGGACAACTCCGCAAGGCCGAACCCGGTCATGGATTCCTCCTCGGCCTCTTCCTCCTCGGCCTCTTCCTCCTCGGCCTCTTCCTCCTCGGCCTCTTCCTCCTCGGCCTCTTCCTCCTCGGCCTCTTCCTCCTCGGCCTCTTCCTCCTCGGCCTC
>NZ_JASBRQ010000067.1 GCF_030149425.1 Maricaulis sp.
CAGGCCCGAAAAATCCAGTACGCGTTCGTTCGCATCCGTTGCGATCAACCTGGTGCTGCTGATTTCCGTCGCCGCCGGTGCGTTCTACGCTATTGCTCCGGTTGCAGCGTGATTTGGAATACCCGGTAGGGCTGGCCTCAAGGGCGCGTTAGACGCTTAACTGGGCCGGCCTTATCGATGAAAGGAAGGGAAGGGAATGAAAGCACTGGGACATGCGTCCGTCGTTTCGGCCATAAAGGTCGCACTGGACGTGATCTGGGTACTCCTCTGGATTGCCCTGGCCATAGCTGCCTTTGTTCTGCTCGCCGTCGCGGGTGCCTTCCTGATGGATTTCATGGGTTACGAGCCCAATGCGCTGTCAGTTCTACTGCAAGCGCTGCGTGAAAAAGGAATTTGGTTTCCGCTGCTGATCGCCGAGATCGCCGCGGTGATGATTGTCGTCCACCGGCTGCGCCGGATCTTCATGACCTTGATCAATGGAGATCCTTTCGTGCCGGAAAATGCCGGGCATCTGCGCATTATCGCTCTTGCGATTGCGGGTTATCAGATCCTGGCCCAGGTCACCCAAGGCGTTGTCGCCATGCTGCTGACCCTGATGGACCGGTCCGTCGCCGGAGGCTCCGAGCTCGGGATTACGCCGGACATAGCTTTGGGACCGTGGATCGCCGTAGGCGCCCTGCTCCTGTTCGCGGAGATTTTCCGCGAAGGCGCGAAAATGCGCCAAGAACAAAAATTGACGATCTAGGAGACGCCCCATGCCTATTCGCGTCACCCTGGACCGCATGCTCCTAGAGCGCCGCATGTCGCTGACTGAATTGTGCGACCGTGTCGGCATCACCATGGCGAACCTGTCCATCCTCAAGACAGGCAAGGCCAAAGCCGTACGCTTCTCCACCCTGGAGGCGTTGTGCAAGGAACTGAATTGTCAGCCGGGAGACCTGCTCTCGTTTGACGAAGATGAGGAAGAAGGCCGCGACGCCGCCGAATAGGCGCGCGAGGCCGAACAGATTGTCCGCAGGAATGCGGGCAGAACAGACGGCGGGAGTGGGCCTGCGCGGAACGCCCCTTCCCTAGAGAGTCCGGGCAGGCCATTTTCAGCCCCCCAGCGCACTCCCGCCGTCTGCCTTTTCTCCGATCAGGTGATCAGATCAAGATCACAGCATAATCAGTTGAGCAGGCCGCGCAATCTTGTGTCGGCCTATTTGCTTTTCAGGGCCGCGAGCTGGGCCTCCGCCAGGTCCGCAACGCCGGCCCGGGCGAGATCAAACAATTCACCGAAGGCCGCTTCCGGGATCGGCTTGTCCTCGGCCGTGGCCTGGATCTCGACAATGCCGCCATTCGGCGTCAGCACGAAATTGGCGTCAGCCTCGGCCCGGTGATCTTCCTCATACTCCAGGTCGAGCCGGGTTTCCCCGTCGATAACGCCGCACGACACAGCCGCGAGCTGGCCAAACACCGGATCGGCCTTCAGGACGTCTTCTTCCAGCAGGTAGTTGGTCGCCATTTTCAGGGCCACCCAGGCCCCGGTAATGGCTGCGGTCCGGGTACCGCCATCGGCCTGGATCACATCGCAGTCGAGCGTGATCTGGCGCTCGCCGAGGACGTCCATATCGACCACGGCGCGCAGCGAGCGGCCGATCAGGCGCTGGATTTCCTGAGTCCGGCCGGACTGTTTGCCCGAGGCGGCCTCGCGGCGCATGCGCGAATGCGTCGAGCGCGGCAGCATGCCATATTCCGCCGTCACCCAGCCCTTGCCCTTGCCGCGCATCCACGGCGGCACGTTTTCCTCGACCGTCGCCGTACACAGCACGTGTGTACCGCCGAAACGGGCCATACAGGAGCCCTCCGCATAAACGGAAACACCGGTTTCCAGGCTGATTTCACGCAGGGCATCACGAGCGCGGCCGAAAGGTCTCATCTAGGGTTCTCCAGAAGTGTCAGCGCCGCTGGTAGCGGTGATTGTGACCAAGCGCAACTGAAGGATCCTGACGGATTAGATGAAGCCCAGCGACCGCGATGCGGTCGCGAGTACCCGGACCGGGCTAGCATAGGCAGCAAGGCCGGACCGGGTATCGGCGCCTCCCAGGCCGCGGATCGGCACCCATGACATCTGGGCCGCCCGCAAGACCTCGGAGATCAACTCACCGCCTAGTCGGGGAGGATGAAGTCATCTTCCTGGCGCAGCACAAGATACGTCTCGGTGTCCCAAGTCTGGGTTTCATAGTTCCACGTATAGGTGGTGCACTCGTTGTATGCATAGTTGTACCAGCCACACTCTGTGTAGGAGGGGTTGGCCAGCGCGGCACCGCCTAGCGCAGCGGATGACATCAGAGCGATCGCAGTTGCCGCAAGAGCTTTTGTAGACAAATTCATCAATACACCTTCTCGACTGAGTTAACGGAAACACCTCCAGCCGAGCAGAGTCCGAAAATCTCACCACGATAAAATGGCGAAGCCAATCACTGCACGCCCGAAGTGAATCGACCCTATGTCCCGAGAAATCTAAATACAACCCAAACTAGCCGAGTGTTTTATTTGAAAACAAAAGGCGTATTGCGAATATCTCCGATTGCAATTTACTGCTTAAGCGTGCTGTGACTTCTGAACTGTCATAGATCGATATTGATCCCAAAGCGTAACGTTTCTATCTGGAGCCAATGAGCTTGGAGCCAACCTCGTCCCTCGCCGGGCTTGATAACCGCATGCGCACGATCTTTCGCGAGATCGTGGAGAGCTATCTGGAAACCGGCGAACCGGTGGGCTCCCGCACGCTGTCGCAAGCGGGCCGGTTATCGCTGTCGCCGGCCTCGATCCGCAATACCATGTCAGACTTGGCCCAGCTTGGCCTGCTGACCGCGCCGCACTCGAGCGCAGGCCGCCTGCCGACACATTCGGGCCTGCGCCTCTTCGTCGACGGCCTGTTGCAGATCGGCGAGCTCAGCGCCAATGAACGCCGCGCCATTGAAGGCCAGGTCGGAGCCAGCGGACGTCCGGTAAAGGACCTACTCGGTGAGGCCTCGGCCATGCTCAGCGGCCTCGCAGGTGGTGCCGGGCTGGTAATGACACCGAAACAGGAAGCGCCGCTGCGCCATATCGAGTTCGTTTCGATCTCGCCGGTGGAAACCCTGGCGGTGCTGGTTTTCGCTGACGGGCATGTCGAGAACCGGTTGATGACAACGCCAGACGGCCTGCCGCCGGCCTCGCTGGTGGAAGCGGGCAATTACCTCTCGACCCGTCTCAAGGGCCGCACGCTGGGGGAGGCTCGTCGTGCCATCGAAGAGGAGATGGCCGCCCATCAGACCCAGCTGGATGAGGCCGCCCAGTCGCTGGTGACGCGCGGTTTGGCGGATTGGGGCGGGCCGGAAGGCGAGCAATCGCTGATCATCCGCGGCCAGGCCAAACTGCTTGAAAATGTCCAGGCGGCCGAGGACCTGGAACGCATCCGGCTGCTGTTTGACGACATTGAGCGCAAGCGCGAGCTGATCGCCCTGATGGACAAGGCGCGCGACGCTGATGGCGTCCGCCTCTTTATCGGGGCAGAAAATCCCTTGTTCAGCCTGTCGGGTTCAAGTGTGATCGTCGCTCCCTATATGAACAGCGAACAGGAAATTGTTGGGGCTCTGGGTGTAATTGGACCGACGCGTCTGAACTATGCCCGTGTTATCCCCCTCGTCGACTATACCGCGCGCGTGGTCGGGAAGATTCTCGACGGCGGACGCTAAAGACAGATTGCAGGAAGACCCATGAGCGAAGCCGATAACAACCCGGCAACGGAAGCTGAAACCGAAGCGGTCGAGACCGAAGCCACGGATACGGCTCCGGAAGGCAAGACCGTTGAGCAATTGGAAGCCGAGCTGGACGACTTGCGCGACCGCCTTCTGCGCGCCGTTGCCGAAGAGCAGAACACGCGCCGCCGGGCCGAAAAGGAAAAGGCCGACACCCGCGCCTATGCCGTCACGGGTTTCGCACGCGACATGCTCGATGTCGCCGATAACCTGTCTCGCGCTGTCGCGGCGGTCGATGAGGCAAGCCTGGCGGAGGCCTCTCAGCCGCTGAAGAACCTGGTGGAAGGCGTCGCCATGACCGAGCGGGCCCTGCTGTCGAAGATGGAAAACCACGGCATTAAGCAGGTTGCACCGGAGCCGGGGTCGGCCTTCGACCCGAACCTGCACCAGGCCGTCGCCCAGATCCCCTCGGACCAGCCCGCCGGCACGATCGCCGCGGTCATGCAGACCGGTTTCGTCATTTCCAGCCGCACACTGCGGGCCGCCATGGTCGCAGTATCGGCGGGTTCACCGGCAGGCGGCGAAACGCCCTCCGGCGATACTGGTGGAAACGTTGATCTAAAGGCCTGACACAAGGCCGTGAAACCCCTCGCCATCGGGCAAGCGCTGCGCCAAGATGCGCAGCGTTCCAGCGAGGGGTGTTCGCATGCTGAATCTGCCGCAATGGGCGTTTGACGCCCTCTCCATCCTGACCCAGCTGTTTATCCTGGCGATCGGTGTGGCCAGTTTGATCGCGCTGTTCATGTATGCGCGAGACACGACCCAGACCGCCGATGCGGTACGGCGCAACTACCCAGTTGTGGGGCGTTTCCGCGGACTGTTTACAACGCTGGGCGAATTCTTCCGGCAGTATTTCTTCGCCCTCGACCGTGAGGAATTGCCGTTTAACCGGGCTGAACGCGACTGGGTCTATCGCGCGGCAAAAGGCAAGGGCGGCACCATCCCGTTCGGCTCGACCAAACCGATGACGCCCGTCGGCACTGCGCTTTTCGTCAATTGCCCCTTCCCGGTTCTGGACGATGACGCTGCCGCCACCCAGCCCATGCGCATCGGCCCGAATGCACGCCAACCTTATGATGCGCCTTCCTTTTTCAACATTTCAGGCATGAGCTACGGGGCCCTGTCGAAACCGGCTGTCCGGGCCCTGTCGAGCGGGGCGAACAAGGCGAATATCTGGCTCAATACCGGTGAGGGCGGTTTGTCATCCTATCACCTCGAGGGCGGTTGCGACATCGTCTTCCAGATCGGCACGGCCAAATTTGGTGTGCGCAATGAAGATGGCTCGCTGAGCGAGAAATCCCTGCGCGAAATTGCCGAACTGCCGCAGGTGAGAATGTTCGAGCTCAAGCTCTCCCAAGGCGCAAAGCCCGGAAAAGGCGGGATTTTGCCCGCGGCCAAGGTCAATAAGGAAATCGCCAAAATCCGTGGGATCACCGTCGGCAAGGCGGCCATTTCGCCGAACCGGCACCCGGATATCGACAGTGTAGCGGACCTTCTGGACATGATCGCCCGCATCCGGGAGGTGTCAGGCAAGCCGGTCGGCATGAAGTTTGTCGTCGGCGCCTATGGCTGGCTGGAGGAATTGTGCCAGGAAATTCAGCGCCGTGGTGAGGAAAGCGCGCCAGATTTCTTTACCGTAGACAGCGGGGATGGCGGGACCGGGGCCGCCCCGATGGCGCTGATGGATAATGTCGGCCTTACGATCCGTGAAAGCCTGCCCATGGTGGCGGAAATTCTGCGCACATACGGCCTGAAACAACGCATTCGCATCATTGCCTCCGGCAAGCTTCTGATCCCCGGTGCGGTGGCCTGGGCGCTGGCTTCCGGTGCTGATTTTGTCCAGTGCGGGCGCGGTTTCATGTTCTCCCTCGGCTGTATTCAGGCCCTTAAATGTCATGAAAACACCTGCCCGACCGGCATCACCACGCACAAGAAAAGCCTGCAACGCGGTCTGGTTGTGCGAGAGAAATCCGACATGGTTGCCGACTATGCGCGGACGATCAAAGAACATGTCGAGATGATCGCCCATTCCTGCGGTGTGGCCGAGCCGCGCAAGCTTCAGCGCAAGCATGTGCGGATTGTCCAGGAGGATGGCCGATCGGTCCCCATGACCGAGCTGAACTTCGTCTCCGAAACCCTCACCAGCCCGGCCCGGGCGCCGCAGGATACCATCTGACCCATGGGCAATACCCTGTTCTGGCTACGGTTCGTCCACACCGTCATTCTCGCCTATTGCATTGCCACGCTGTTACCCATGAGTGCCTATGCCCTTACCGGGCAAGGCGAGCAGATCGCGCTGACCGCCCTGCTCGGACCGGTCCTGGTCTTTGTCGGCCTCGTGCTCAACCGTGGAACCTGCATCCTGCAGACGTGGGCCAAACACCTGACCGGCACGACGGAAGGCTGGGCGCGCGATATTTTCTTCCTGCCGGAAAGCTGGGCCCTGAGCGTAGTGAAGGTGATGCTGCCGGTCTTTGTGCTCGTGATCGGCGGGGTCGGGGTGCGCTGGGCGATCGGTTGAGCCTTACCGGTCTTTAAGCCTTCCGACATCAACCGGCTGTTTCGCGCCACCTAGTGTCTCCGCGGAAGGGGAGATGCTCATGATCAAATTTATTCTGGCCGCCGGCGCGGCTGTAACCCTGGCTCAGGACGAACAGCCACGACCGGATCTTACCGCACTCATTGCCGAGGCGCGCAATATCGCGGTCCAGCATGGCGAAACGGTCTGGACAGGCTATGCCGATGCTCCGGGAACGATCATTCTCATCGATGGCGAGACTGAATTCCTGCTCTGTCATGACGGGCCGGCCGAGGGTTTCACGCGGCTGCAGCGCGACGACGTGACCGGCTGCGCGCTGGCCCGCCGTGACCGCAATTTCCCACCCAATTTCCTCGCCAGTTTCCCGGCGGTCGACGGAACACCGTCAATCGTCGTCGGCACGCCGGAAGGGACCGGGCGCACGCCCGACGACTGGATGGTGACCCTGCTGCATGAGCGCGTTCACCAATACCAGGACAGCCAGCCGGACAGTTTCGCCCGCGCCATGGCGCTTGACCTGCATGGTGGCGACCAGACCGGCATGTGGCAGATCAACTACGCCTTTCCCTATGAGGATGCGGATACAGCCGCAGCGGTCCGGCAGCTTGCCGACCTGGCGCTAATGGCCGTGCAACAGCGCGGTGAGCCCGGGTTTGAGGCGGCAGCGCAGGACTTTGTCCGGGAAAGACAGGCTTTCCTCGCCTCCATCGATCCCGCCGATGCCCGCTATTACGACTTCCAGAGCTGGAAAGAAGGCGTGGCGCGCTGGAGCGAACTGGCCATCGCGCGAGCCGGAGCAGAGGACAGCGCCCGGCTGGCCGGGTTCGCTGCAGCCCAGAATGCCCGGATGATCCGCGGCCTCGAAGCTGTCGATCTACCCCGGCAGGGCCGGGTGGCCTTTTATGCGCTCGGGTCGGCAGAGGCGGAGATCCTCGAACATCTCGATCCCGCCTGGCGCTCCCGCTATCTGGACGAGATGTATGATATGAGCGCGCTGTTCCAGCAGACGCTCAGCCCGGAATAGTCACCCGGCGCATGGTCAGATTGATGCGGCCGCCGCCGGGGAAGTGCTCGTCGGAGAGTAAGGTCGAGCTGCCCGGATAAATCCGGTCGACACCGTGATAGCAACGCCGTGACGCGCCGCCGAGCACGACAACATCGCCGGAACTGAGCACCATGGACGCCGTCTTGCCGCCTCGCTTGGGTCCGCCAAGCCGGAAACGGGCCTTGTCGCCAAGCGAGACCGAGACAACAGCCGCGTCGGTGGCCTCCTCATCCCAGTCGATATGCATGCCCATCTTGCTGGTAGGGGCATACCAATTGACCAGACAGGCTTCCGGTTCAGCAGGATAATCAGAGACTTCGCGCCATAGCGTCAGGAGAGTGTCAGGCATGGGCGCCCACGGCTGGCCGGTCTCCGGATGGCACGCTTCATAGCGATATCCCTTGGCCTTGTCGGTCACCCAGCCCAGCGGACCGAAATTGGTCATCTGTACCGAAAGCGGCTGGCCCGTGCGCGGCATGGCCGGACGCCAGAAGGGTGCAGAGCGGCTGGCCGTGACCACGAGGTCAATCAGAGCCTGCTGGGCCGCGCGGTCAAAATAACCGGGTAACAGGCGGAAACCGCCAGGCATGGTGAAAGCGTCGGACATGTCCGCGATATAGCCCGGCCGTGTGGCCCCGCCCACCCGTTATCGATCCGGCTTGCGATCCCGGCTCTCACCGCGGCGGCGACTGCCACGTCCGTCGCTGCGCCCGCTTTCACGTTCAACCTCTTCCGGCACGGTCTCCTCGGCGCGTGACTGTTGTCCGCCCTGCTGCAGGACATGGGTCAACTCATGGGCCAGAAGCCGGTTCTCGTTGTTGTTTCCTTGACTTGCATCGCGGCCCAGGACGACATCGGCATCATCGGTATAGGCTCTAGCGTTGAGCTGATCGCTCATGGTCGAGGCGGCCGAGTCCGAGTGAACCCGCACATTGTCCGGGTCGGACCGGAACCGTTGTTCCATTTGCTGCCGGAGCTCGGTCGGCAATTCATCGCCACCGCCGGCGCCATTGTTCGAACCGGAATTTCCGTTTCCGGAATTGTCCTGGGCGGCGGCGCCAGCCGCCAGAGTCAAACTCGCTGCTACAGCAATCCAGGCCCGGATCTTCATTTCAGCCTCCCCGCTCTATTGCCTAGAGAATAGCATATGACTGCTCTAGAGCTGACGCATTGATGAACGCGCCCTTGCGCAAGACTTTCTCCCTCCCTAAATCGCCTACCAAGCGCGGGGTCATTCCCGCCATCTATGAACCACGTCCGGTGTCGGCATCACCGGATCAGCACTGACGATCCCGAAGGGGGCTGTCCTACCGGTTATGCGGGCGCTTGCGTGCAAGGCCTGGAATTGGCGGCAGTCTCGCTGAATGAAACGGAGACGAGAATTATGAGTAAGGTCATCGGCATCGACCTGGGTACCACCAACTCCTGTGTCGCAGTCATGGACGGCGATCAGCCCAAAGTCATCGAGAACTCCGAAGGCGCCCGGACCACCCCGTCCGTGGTCGCATTCGCGGAAGATGGCGAGCGCCTGATCGGCCAGCCGGCCAAGCGCCAGGCGGTCACCAACCCGGACCAAACCTTCTTCGCCATCAAACGCCTGATCGGCCGCAATATGGACGATCCGACGGTCAAAAAAGACATCGACATGGTCCCTTACAAGATCGTGTCGTCGGACAATAATGCTGCCTGGGTCCAGGGCCGTGACAAGAAATACGCCCCGTCGGAAATCTCCGCCTTCATCCTGCAGAAGATGAAGGAAACGGCTGAAAGCTATCTCGGTTCTGACGTCACCCAAGCGGTGATCACGGTTCCGGCCTATTTCGACGATGCCCAGCGTCAGGCCACCAAGGACGCCGGCAAGATTGCCGGCCTGGAAGTCCTGCGCATCATCAACGAGCCGACCGCGGCTGCCCTGGCTTATGGTCTGGAGAAGAATGACGGCAAGACGATCGCTGTCTTCGACCTCGGCGGCGGTACCTTTGACGTTTCCGTTCTGGAAATCGGCGACGGCGTTTTTGAAGTGAAGGCCACCAATGGTGACACCTTCCTCGGCGGTGAGGATTTCGACCTGCGGATCGTCGAATATCTCGCGGACGAGTTCAAAAAGGAAAACGGCATTGATCTGCGCCAGGACAAGCTGGCCCTGCAGCGCCTGAAGGAAGAAGCGGAAAAGGCCAAGAAAGAGCTCTCCTCGGCGAGCGCTTACGAAGTCAACCTGCCCTTCATCACCGCGGACGCGTCTGGCCCGAAACACCACAATATCAAGCTCTCCCGCGACAAGCTGGAAGCTCTGGTCGACGATCTGGTCAAGCGTACCCTCGAGCCCTGCACGAAGGCGCTCAAGGATGCCGGCCTGTCGCCGTCCGACATTGATGACGTGGTCCTCGTTGGCGGCATGACCCGCATGCCGAAAGTCCAGGAAGCCGTGAAGTCCTTCTTCGGCAAGGACCCGCACAAGGGCGTGAATCCGGATGAAGTGGTCGCCATGGGTGCCGCCATCCAGGCTGGCGTTCTGCAGGGTGATGTCAAAGACGTCCTCCTGCTCGACGTGACCCCGCTTTCCCTGGGTATCGAAACCCTCGGCGGCGTCTTCACCCGCCTGATCGAGCGCAATACGACGATCCCGACCAAGAAGTCCCAGGTCTTCTCGACCGCTGACGACAATCAGACGGCCGTGACCATCCGGGTCTCCCAGGGTGAGCGCGAAATGGCGGCGGACAACAAGCTGCTGGGTCAGTTTGATCTGGTCGGCATCCCGCCGGCACCGCGCGGCATGCCGCAGGTCGAGGTGACCTTCGACATCGACGCCAACGGTATCGTCAACGTGTCCGCCAAGGATAAGGCGACCGGCAAGGAACAAGCGATCCGTATCCAGGCCTCTGGCGGCCTGTCCGATGAGGACATCGACGCCATGGTCCAGGACGCTGAAAGCCATGCTGACGAAGACAAGAAGAAGCGCGAGCTGGTAGAAGCCCATAACGGTGCGGAAGCCATGGTTCACCAGACCGAAAAACAGCTCGAAGAGTTTGGTGACAAGGTTCCGGCGGCTGACAAGGAAGCCATCGAAACGGCTCTGAACGAACTCAAAGAGGTCAAGGATGGCGAAGACCTCGAAGCCATCCAGCAAAAGACCCAGGCGCTGGTCCAGGCAACCATGAAACTCGGCGAAGCCATGTATGCTGCACAACAGGCGGAAGCCGGTGCGGAAGGCGAGACGAGCAACTCGGCAGCCGACGACGAAGTGGTCGACGCGGAATTCTCCGAAGTCGACGACAAGGACGACGCCAAGAAAGACGCTTAAGGTCTGATCAATCCGGCCGGGTGTATGCCCGGCCGGACGGACTTTAGGGGACAGTTATGAGCGATCTGGATCCGGTGACGGCACCTTATGGTGCATTTTCACTGCCACCCTTTCAGGAGTGGTTGCGCCGGGCCGCGATGAAACTGCCCTCTGACCGGCTGCGCCGGAGCGCGGAATCGGTCGTGCGCCGCATCCTGATGTCCGGTGGTCGCAATATCGCCGATGTCGAGGTCTTTCCGGGTCAGCATGCCCGCGTTCACATGCGGGATAATCGCTGTGAAAAGCGCGCGTTTGTCGGCTCGAAAACCTGGGATAGCGGCGAGCGCGCAGCCATCCGCGAGGCGATTGCACAGGCGCCGGCAGGCCGCGACATCGTTTTCGTTGATGCGGGCGCCAATGCCGGGCTTTACACCCTCTCCGTTCTCGCAGACGCCAAGTCGTTGGACCGCACCGTCAAAGTGGTCGCGGTCGAGCCGGACATGGAAAACCGCCGCCGGCTGGAGTTCAATCTGGCCGCATCCGGCGCGCAGAGCGTCACCGTCGCCCCCTTCGCGCTCGGCGCCGAAGAGGGCCTGGTCGACATGCTCCAGGACGATACTAATCGCGGCGAGGTTCGTATCGACGCAGACAGCACTACGGGGACAATCCCGATGAAACCGCTCTCCATGGTGCTGGAGAATGCCGGTGTCGACGCCGTCGACATCATGAAAATGGATATTGAAGGCTTCGAGGAACCCGTCCTCACCGCCTTCTTCGACATGTGGCCGCGCCAAAAATGGCCGCGAACCATATTGCTGGAAACGCTGCATGCGGGAGCTGCCATCACGGATGGAGCCCCGGGTCTGTGCCTCGAGCGCGGCTATCAAGTCGCCAGCCAGATGCGGCAGAACGCGGTCCTGGTACTGCGCGATGGTGAGTAGACGATGAGCAAGCGCGATTATTACGAAGTGCTGGGCGTGGACCGCGGCGCGGACGAAAAAACGCTGAAAACCGCCTATCGCAAGCTGGCGATGAAATACCACCCGGACCAGAACCCGGACAATCCGGAAGCCGAAGCCAAGTTCAAGGAAGTCGGTGAGGCCTATGCGGTGCTGTCCGATGGTGACAAGCGCGCTGCCTATGACCGCATGGGTCACGCCGCCTTCGAACAGGGCGGAATGGGTGGCGGCGGCGGCCAGGGTCCGTTTGGCGGTGCCGGGGCGGCCGAGTTCGCCGACATTTTCGAGCAGGTCTTCGGCATGGGTGGAATGGGCGGACGCCGCCGCAGTTCCAACGGCCCGGCCCGCGGCGCTGACTTGCGCTATGATCTGGAAATCAATCTGGAAGACGCTTTCCACGGTAAGGACACGACGATTGACGTGCCCACGGCGATGGAATGCGAACGCTGTGACGGTCAGGGCAATGAGCCGGGCACCGAGCTGGAAACCTGCCCGACCTGTTCCGGTGCCGGGCGGATCCGGCGTTCCCAGGGCTTCTTCACCATGGAGCAGACCTGTCCGCAATGCGGCGGTCGCGGCCAGTATGTGAAAACCCCCTGTCAGGAGTGTGACGGGGTCGGCCGGGTGCGCAAGAACCGCACCCTGCAGGTCCAGATCCCGGCCGGCGTGGAAGACGGCACGCGTATCCGCCTCGCCGGTGAAGGCGAAGCCGGTGCGCGTGGCGGTCCGCGCGGTGATCTCTACATCTTTATCTCCGTGAACCCGCACGAATTGTTCGAGCGTGATGGCCCGAACCTGTATTGCCGGGCCCCTTCCTCCATGGTGCAGGCCGCTCTGGGCTGTTCCATCGAAGTGCCGACGATTGAGGGCGGCAAGGCGGAGATGAAAATCCCTGAAGGGGCTCAGACCGGGCGCCGGATGCGCCTGCGCGGCAAGGGCATGCCCCGTCTGCGCGGCGGCGCCCGTGGCGATATGATTGTTGAGCTGTTTGTTGAAACGCCGCGCAATCTCACGGACCGCCAGAAAGAGCTTCTGAAGGAATTCTGCGATCTCTCCGGCGAGGGGTGCAATCCGGATTCCGACGGCTTTTTCAACAAGGTCCGCCAGTTTTGGGATGACGTCACCACCGATGACGGACGCCCCAGCGCGTAAGCCTCAAGTCTCGCGAAACAGGTGACAAGCCGGCCCGGACCGGCCTAGTGTCCGGCGCCATGAGCGCGCGCCCTGAAACCAGCGAAAACGAAGACCGCTTCGAGCCTTTTGAACTGGCGATCTATCGCCTGTCACCGCTCGGTTTCTGGGGCACGACGCTGACGCTTTTCCTGCTCGCGGCCGGGTCCTATGCGTTGATCTCGACGCTGACCCAGCAGCCGCCGCTGATCGAAACCCGAAGCGATGGCAGCCGTGGCCTGCCCGATGTCGCCTGGATTGCCTTCGTCCTCTCCCTGATTTTCACAGCCGGGCCGGCCCTGACCGAAAATGGCCGCCGCTATTGGGCCCGGTTTGCCCCCCAAGTAGCGCAGACCGTGGCCCCGGACGGGCGGCAACAGGCCCTGGCTTTCGGCGATGGCCGCCTGCCGGTCTCCACGCGCGGCATGTACCGGCTCATGGCGTTACTCGGCGTCATCGCCGGGCTCGGGCAAAACGCCCTGATCATGCTGCTGCAGCAGGCTCCACCTCACCTCTATCTTGGATCGGTCGGGCTGTGGTTCGTGCTGATTTCGCCACCGCTCTTCGCCGTGGGATTTCGCGCCGGCTACGATGTTGCCCGCGAAGGCGGGGCGCTGAAACAGCTGATCCGCGATCATGTCGAGGTCGATCTTTTCCATCTCGACCGGCTCAGCGTTTATGGCTCAATCGGTTTGCGCGCCGCCCTGTCCTGGATGGTCATGGCGGCCATTCTTCTGCTTTTCCTCGTCGATGCCAATCAACTCTGGTCCGGCCTGATCGGTGTCGGCTTTGCCATTATCGGGGCGGTGTCGGTCTTCACCAGCGCTGTACGGCCGGTCCACGACCGCATAAGACGCGCCAAAGCCGCTGAACTGGACCGCATCCATAACGCCATGTCGGAACAGCGTGAACGCGCGCTCACCGGCGACCCGGACGCAGCCAGCGCATTGGCAGGCCTGACCGATTATGAAATCTGGATCGAACAACGGCCGGAATGGCCTCTTTCGCCAGGGGTCACGACCCGGTTTGCTTTTTACATCCTGATCCCGGTTGTTCCGATCGCCGGGTCCTATCTGTTCGAAAAAATCGCCGATTTCATGATTGCGGGGGGAAGCTGATGAATGACCGGGTCAATATCGCCGTGCTCGGACCGACCGGCCGGCTGGGCCAGGCCATCTGCAAGGCGATTATAGACAGTGCGGATTGCGCGCTGACCGGTGCGGTTGTGCGCGCCGATTCACAGCGGGCCGGACATGATCTCGGCGAGCTTCTGGACCGCACCCGGCTGGGTGTTGTCGCGGAAACCGAGCTGGAAGCCGCTATCGCCGACGCCGACATCGTCATCGATGCCAGCCTGCCCTCAATGACCGTTGCTGCGGCGCAGAGACTGGCCGCACGCGGCGGGCCAGCGCTGATTACCGGCGTGACCGGTCTGACCGCTGACCAGGAAGAGCGTCTGGAAGCGGCCGCCAAGCAGATCCCCCTGCTCAAGGCCGGCAATTTTTCGCTCGGTGTCGCCCTCGCCGAAAGCCTGGTCGCCCAGGCGGCGGCCTTGCCGGCCCGGGACTGGGATATCGAGATCAATGAAACCCATCACCGCATGAAAACCGACGCCCCGTCAGGCACAGCGGTCATGCTGGGGCGGGCGGCGGCCAAGAAGCGCGGCGTCACCCTGGAGGAAGCCGGGGTCTGGTCCCGTCGCGGCTCCACCGGTCCGCGCGAGCTGGGGACCATCGGCTTCTCGGTCAATCGCGGCGGCTCGATCGTTGGCGAGCATGCCGTGCGCTTCATCGCCGAGCTCGAAGAATTGACCATTTCGCACAAGGCCTATGACCGCGCCATCTTCGCCAAGGGTGCGCTGGAGGCGGCGCGCTGGATGGCCAATGGCGGTGCGGGCCGCTCGGCCGGGGCGTATTCGATGCAGAATGTGATCGCCGGCTGATATCGCCTCAACTTGCCTGTCTGGGCGAACACTGACATATCCGTGTCAGGGTAAGAAGGCAGGAGATGTCATGAGGCGTGCGGAACGTTTGATCCGGATCGTGCAGGCGCTGCGCGAAGCCGCGCCCGGTGCCGTCACGGCCCAGGAAATGGGCGCCAGGTTCGAGGTCTCCGAGCGCACGGTTTATCGCGATATTGCCCACCTTGTGGAATCCGGTGCGCCGATTGATGGCGAGGCCGGTGTCGGCTACGTCCTGCGGCCCGGCTTTGACCTGCCGCCGCTTAACTTCTCCTTCGAACAACTCGACGCCCTCGCGCTTGGCGCCCGTTTCGTCCGCGCCACGGCCGACCGCGACCTGGCAGCAGCGGCCGGTGAGGCCCTGGCCAAGATCGAACACGCCCTGCCGGACACCCACAAGGAACGCCTGCGCTCGGCCCCGCTATTCGCCTCGCTGCTCGATGAAAGCGTCCGCCCGGAAGCCTTCGCCCCGGTGCGCAATTCCATCACCGACAAACGCAAGCTGCGCATCCGCTATAATTCGCTGCAAGACGAGCAGACCACCCGCATCATCCGGCCGCTGGCGCTGACCTGTTTCGGCCGCGTCTGGCTGCTTACGGCCTGGTGTGAGCTGCGCGATGATTTCCGCTATTTCCGCGCCGACCGCATCGAACGCCTGACCGTGCTGGCGGAAAGCTTCGAGGACGAACCGGGCAAGCGCTTCGCCGATCTGCAGGCGCGCGATGAGGGCGCGGCCGGGTAAAGCCTACCAGCTCCCGCTATTCTCCATCGACGCCCAGGGCTCAGCCGCTTCCAGGCTGTCGCCGCGCTGCAGGAGCTCGACGGAAATCCCGTCCGGCGATTTGACGAAGGCCATGCGGCCATCGCGCGGCGGGCGGTGGATGGTGTAGCCCATGCCGTCGAGGTGGGCGCAGGTTTCGTAGATATTCTCGACCCGGTAGGCGAGGTGACCGAAATTACGGCCGCCCGTGTACTCTTCCGGGTCCCAGTTATGGGTCAGTTCGATAGCAGGCAAGCCATCGGGGATCTTGCCGCCTTCATAGCCGGAGCGGGCGATATCCTCGTCCGTGGCCAGAAAAATCAGGGTGAAACGGCCCGGCTCGCTGTCGAAACGCGAGATTTCCTTCAGCCCCAGCCCGTCACAGAAAAAGCGCAGGCTCGCCTCGACATCGCTGACGCGGATCATGGTGTGAAGATATTGCATCTATTCGCTCGCCTTCTCGTTGGCAGTGTCCGTATCCGGTTTCGGATCAGGCCGCACACGGCGGGCCCAGGCCGGGCGCGCACGGGGGATGACGACATCGTCCAGCGGCTCGCCGCGGGCGCGGGCCAGGGCAGCGCGGAATTCTTCAGGACGACGGGCATAGAAAAGCCGGGACGCGACAAACCCGACCCCGGCCCAGAGCGCGACCATGCCGAAGAACATGTAGAACATCCAGGGATAGTAGCCGACATCATACCAAGGCCCGCCATCCAGCATGGAGGTGAAGAGCGGCCAGACCCACATCAGGAAAACCCCGGCGATGGGGGAGATGATGATCACACCGAACAGCGTCCCGGCCGCATAGAGTGACCAGCGCGGTTCATGAGCGGCGATGAAAATGCCCTCGAACGTCTCCTGGTCGACCCCCTTGATCGTTCCCGGCGAGCGTTCCTGACGTACCTCCCAGTCCTCACGGGCTTCCGTCGCGATCTGGCGACGGCCGAAATACCAGCGCGCCAGAAGCAGGGCGGCAACGGCGGTGAGGATGGCGGCGGCGTAGTAAAGCGGGTCGTACATACCCCCTATTTAGCGTCTGGCCGCCTCATAGGCGAGCATGGCGCGCTTGCGTTCCACACCCCAGTGATAACCGGTCAACTTGCCATTGCCCGCCAGCACGCGGTGGCAGGGAATTAGCCAGGAGATCGGATTGGCGCCAACCGCCGCACCGACCGCGCGCGAGGCCTTGGCGGTACAGACCTGTTCCGCAACAGATTTGTAGGTCGTCGTCGCCCCGGCCGGGATCGCCAGCAGGGCGCGCCAGACCTGGCGCTGCCACGGCGTGCCGTACAGTGCCAACGGGATCGGCTTGTCGCCCGGGTCAACAAAGATACGGTCGGCCCATTCGCGGGCCAGCCCATCATCCCGGACAAATTCGGCCGCCGGATATCGCGCCTCAAGATCGGCGAAGGCCGAGGCCTCGTCCGGATCAGCAAAGGCCAGCGCTGACAAACCCCGCGGTGCGATCAGAAACACACCCGGCCCGAACAGGGTCGGAGCCACGCCCCAGCGGAAAGACAAGCCCTGACCGCGCCGGCGTGCATCGCCGGGTGTAACAGCTTCATGGGCTATGAAGAGGTCATGCAGGCGTCCGGGCCCGGACAGGCCGGCCTCGAAACTGGCGTCCATCACGCTGGCCCCGTCGGCGATCGCCTCCCGCGCTGCGCCATGGGCGAGTGCATTGACATATTTCTTCGGCGACAGACCAACCCAGCGGCTGAAGACCCGCTGGAAGTGGTGCGGTGACAGGCCCGCAAGTGTCGCCAGCGCGTCAAGATTGGGGTGATCGCGCCAGTTCTCACCGACATAGTCGAGCACTTCAGTGACGCGCGGATAATCGCGGCTGGCTTCATCAAGCGTGTAAATCGGAGCGTTCATGGCGCCAGACTAGGCGCGCTTAATGCAACGAACCACCCGGTTCTTGCGCCAAAGGGGTCTGCTTCGCATGGGCGAGCGCGTCTTTCAGGGCCGCGCCGAACGCCTCGCGTTCCGGCGGGCTGAGAAAAGAGCCCAGGACCAGCGATTTACCGTGCAAGGTCAGGGCGACCTGGGCGTGGTGTTGCTTCGGGTTGAGAATGCGCAAGGCGGCCCAGGCTGTCGGCATGCGGAAGCGCCGGATATGCCCGGTCGCATGACGCCGCGTCACCTCGATATCGCGAGCATCGACCTTGACCCATTCGCGGGCCCGGCCATCGCGATAGGAAATGCGGAAGGCCAGCCAGACCAGAAGCGCATCGAGACCGAAGAAGGGCGTTACCGGCCAGGCGCCGATTGTGATGAAAATCACCCCGGCGACAAAGGACACGATGGCGACGGCAATCATCAGCGCGATGAAAGCCGGATTGCGCAGCGACCGGTTCGGCGCCAATTCCGCATCCATGAAGAGCGGCCCGCCATGCGGTTCGACGGCCTCGGCTTCCGCCGGCCAGGTTTCCACGATTGTGCGCATCGGCGGAAAATCTAGACCGCATGATCCGGCCGGCCAATGACAGAAGGTCGCAGGAAACGGGATGACACTGACGCCGCGCTCTGCTTTGTCTGAGATCATGACTGATACCGCCAAGACGCCTGCCCCGAAACGCAAGAAGAAACGCGCCACCCCGGGCCTTAACCGGGAGGTCGCGCATGACCTCTTTGCCCGGCTGGCCCAGGACCGGCCCGCGCCGAAGACCGAGCTGGATTACACCAATCCCTACACGCTCCTGGTTGCCGTTGCCCTGTCAGCTCAGGCCACCGATGTTGGGGTCAACAAGGCGACCAAGCTCTTGTTCCAGGAAGCTGATACGCCTGAGAAGATGGTGGCCCTGGGCGAGGATCATGTGCGCGACCGGATCAAGACGATCGGCCTGTTCCGCAACAAGGCCAAGAATGTCATCGCACTGTCCAAGCGCCTGATCGAGGAATATGGCGGCGAGGTTCCGGCCGACCGCGAGGCCTTGCAGACCCTTCCGGGTGTTGGACGCAAAACGGCCAATGTCGTGCTCAATGAGGCCTTCGGTGTCCCCACGATTGCTGTCGACACGCACATTTTCCGCGTGTCCAACCGCACCAAGCTGGCCCCGGGAAAGAACCCCGATGAAGTCGAAGCGCGGCTGGAGAAAATCACACCGGATGAATACAAGCTGGGCGCACACCACTGGCTGATCCTGCACGGCCGCTATCTGTGCAAGGCGCGCAAACCGGAATGCTGGCGCTGTCCGGTCGAGGATTTGTGCAAGTTCAAGGACAAGACGCCGGCGCCGAAATGAGTTTTCGCGCCTGCGGCGAACACCCCATCCGTCCCGCTGCTATGCAGCGCGCCACCTTCCCCAACAAGGGGAAGGAGAAATAACGAGACGCCCTCCTCGCCCTTGATGGGCGAGGTGGATCGGCGCGAAGCGCCGGGACGGAGTGGGTACGCGGCGAAGCCGCGAGAAACTACCGGCTCAGAAGGTCCTTCAGCGCCTGGGCAAACACTTCACCCATGCCTTTGCCCTGTTCGGGATAGAGATAGGGCTCGATCAGCTCGACCTCGATCACGGCCAGCTCGCCATCGAGACCCCGCAGCATGTCCACGCGGGCGTAGAGCAATTCGCCCTCGATATGATCAAGCACAGCGCGAGCCCGGGCGATGTCGCCCGGTGCCGGTGTATGCGTCGCCTCATGACCGCCATAGCTGGACTGAATGCGGTAATCGCCCGCCTTGGCCCGCTTCAGGGCACAGTGAGAGAATTGCCGATTGAAGAAGAGGAAGGAATATTCGCCCTCTTCCACCACAGCCGGCAGGAAAGGCTGGATCATGCATTCGGCCAGCGGCAGTTCATCGGCGGGCGGAAGGGCGGCGCCGCGCTGCAAACGCGCCTGGCGCCAGGCACCCGCGCCCAGAACCGGCTTCACAACGACCTCATCCGCGCCGATCTGATCAAAAGCCGCCGCGATCGTGTCTGCATCGGCGCGCTCCCCCCAGACCGTCGGGATGGTTTTCGCCCCCGAGGCGGCGAGATCCTTGAGATAGGTCTTGCGCATATTCCAGCGCACGGTGTCGAGCGGGTTGAGCAAGCGGGACTGCCGGGCACATCGCTCAAGCACGGCATCATAGACGTCGGCCTGGTCCATATAGTCCCAGGTCGTGCCGATGATCACCGCATCATAGACAGACGGATCAAAGTCCGGGTCATCCCAGATCCGCACATCCAGTGGCAGGCCGGCCGCTGCGCAAGCCGGACCCAGCTCGGCGATTTCCAGATCATGCTCCCAATAATCCGACCGGGCATCCGGATGGTCTTTGAGCATGCAGCTGGCGGTGAGAAAGGCGATGTTCATAGGCGGCGCTCCCGATATCGCGCTCTGCCTAAACGGACTGGTTTATGGCAGCAAGTCTTGAACTCTTTTGTCATGCGCTCTAGGTGTCGGCCCGACCTTCCGCCGCCTCTTCATGCAGGATTATCCCATGTCTAACGCTTCCTACGACGTGCTTGCCGTCGGTAACGCCATTGTCGACGTTCTTTCCCCGGCAACCGATGAGTTTCTGGAAGCCCAGGGCATCGCCAAGGCGGCCATGACCCTGATCGACGAGGATCGTGCCAAGGAACTCTACGCCGCCATGGCACCGGGCAAGGAAGCCTCCGGCGGCTCCGCAGCCAATACGGTTGCCGGCATCGCTTCGCTCGGCGGTCGCGCCGCCTATATCGGCAAGGTCGCAAATGACCAGCTCGGCGAGATCTTCACCCATGATATCCGCGCAATCGGCGTTGATTTCGATACGCCGCCGCTGACGGACGGGCCGGCTTCGGCACGCTGCCTGATCAATGTGACGCCGGACGCCCAGCGCTCCATGTCGACCTTCCTCGGCGCCGCCGCTCTGGTGACCGAGGAGGATGTCGAACACGGCGCTGAGCAATTGCGCGCTGCCGAGATTGTCTACCTGGAAGGCTATCTTTTCGATCGCGAGGAAGCCAAGCGCGGTTATGTCCGCGCCGCCGAACTGGCTGCCGCCTCCAACCGCCGTACCGCGCTGACGCTGTCTGACCTGTTCTGTGTCGAGCGTCACCGCCCGGCTTTCCAGCATCTGGTCGCCAACCATATCGACATCCTGCTCGCCAATGAGGCCGAGATCTGCGCCCTCTACGAGACTGATTTCGACAGCGCCATCGCGCGAGTGCGCAAAGAGGTCGAGATCGCCGCGGTCACCCGGTCTGAAAAGGGCGCGATGATTGTCTCCGGCGATGAAACGGCGGAAGTACCGGCCGCTCCGGTGGCCGAGCTTGTTGATACCACGGGTGCCGGTGACCTCTTCGCTGCCGGCTTCCTGCTCGGCCTGGCCCAGAAACGCTCGCTGGACGAAGCGGGCCGTATGGGGGCTATCGCCGCCGCCGAGGTCATCTCGCACTTCGGCGCACGCCCCGAGACCGGTCTGAAAGCCCTGGCAGAGCAGGCCGGCATCGAGTTTGAGTAAACCGCCGGTAAACGGCTCAACTCAAATTTATCGAAAAAAATCTGCAGCATTAACCACACCTCAAGTGGTTGATGTCACTTTGCTCCTCGTAAAGGGGCAAAAGACGCATGAGCGCGCCCCGTTCTTGGTGGACCAAACGCAGCTTGGGGGCTGCAAAACGGGGTAAAGATGGCACCCATCCGCAAAGCGGTGTCGCGGGTCATGCGTTCGCTGGTGATGAAGTTCACTATTCTCACCGGCATGTTGATCTTCGCGACCACCTCCATGCTGATGACGCTCGAGAGCATGTCTGCGCAACGGGAAACGCGCAATCTTGTGATCGAGCGGTCGATTGCGACGCTACAGGCGGCCGCAACGCGACTGGTGAATCCAATCACCGTCCGCGACGATACAGCTGTCGAAGCTTACCTCCAGAACCTTCTCGACTCCGGCAATTTCACCGAACTCTACGTCATCAATAATCATCGCGAAGTGCTCGGCGAGGCCTATACGGACGACCGCACCAAGGGTGGATTGCGTGCCGCTAACCTCGCTGTCGTCTCTCTTGGCGCCGGAGATCTGCGCTATCAGCTCGACGGCATTACGCTGCAGGTCGCCGTCCCGGTCTACACCGAGGCCCGCCGCCTTGCGGGCATCGTTTATGCCAAGCAGGAATTGCACGAACTTGTGGCGTCCCGGAATGCCATGATCCAGCGCCAGGCGCTCCTCGCCCTGTTCGCGCTCGGCATCTTCCTGCCGATGGCAGCACTGCTCGTCGGCCGCGCCCTGCGCCCGATCAAAACCCTCACGGATGCTGCCCGTCTGGCGTCTTCGAAGACTCTGGACATGCGGATCCGGATCGATACCGGCGATGAGCTTGAAGTGCTGGCCAATGCGTTCAACCGCATGTTTGCGCGTCTCGACGGCAATCTGAAGCGGATTCACCGCCTGGCCTATGTCGACATGGTCACCGAACTGCCCAATCGCGAGCGCTTCCGCAAGGAAACCGAGCGCGTGGCACGCCGCTCACTGGAAGAAGGCGGGTCCGGCGCCGTTCTGTTCATCGATCTCGACCGTTTCAAGCGCGTCAATGACAGTCTGGGTATCGGGGAAGGCGATCGCCTGCTGGAGATGGTCGGCCGCCGCCTGACCGAAGTCGCACGTGGCTGTGACATGGCTGCTGACAATCTCACCGACCCGTCCATGGTCGCGCGTCTGGGTGGCGACGAATTCACTGTTCTGCTGCCGAAAATCACGGACAGTTCCGATGCGGCCCGCGTCGCCAACAAGCTCGTTGATGCGGTGCGCCTGCCGTTCGAGATCAGTGGCCACCAGGTTTTCCTCGGGGCCTCGATCGGGGTCGCTGTCTTCCCGCAGGACGGCGCTGATCCGGAAACCCTGATGCGCCATGCCGACCTTGCCATGGCGCATGCCAAGCGGGCCGGCGGGTCTGCGGCACAATTCTTCGAGCCGACCATGAACCAGTCCGCTTTCGAGCGCCTGGTGCTGGAAAATGAGCTCCGCGATGCCGTGCAGAAAGACCAGCTCGTCGTTTACTACCAGCCCAAGCTGTTCATGAAGGATGGCGGCGTGGCCGGTGCTGAGGCCCTGGTGCGCTGGCAACATCCGACGGCCGGCCTGTTATCGCCCGGAGCCTTTATCGAGGCCGCCGAGGAATGCGGCCTGATCGGCGAGATCGGTGACTGGGTATTGCGCAAGGCCTGCCGCGACGCCGCGGAATGGCGCGCGCTCGGTCTTGATATCCCGGTTGCGGTCAATGTCTCGGCCATGCAGTTCGAGCGCGAAGGCTTCTCCGCCTCGGTCAATGATGCGCTGGAAGACGCCAACCTGCCCCCGGAACTGCTCGAGCTCGAGCTCACGGAATCCATTGCCATGGAAAACCCGGAGCGGGTGATTGAGCAGGTTCAGCCGCTGCGTGATCGCGGTGTCAGCTTCGCCATCGATGATTTCGGCACCGGGCACTCCTCGCTGTCCTATCTGACACGCATGCCGTTTGACGTGTTCAAGATCGACCAGAGCTTTGTCCGCGACATGGCGACCAATGATCACTCGCGCATTGTTGTCGAGACTATTTTGGCCCTGGCCAATTCGCTGAAGCTGGAAACGGTCGCCGAGGGCGTAGAAACAGCGGAACAGATGACCATGCTGCGCGATCTCGGGGCGACCCTGGCCCAGGGCTTCCTGTTCGGACGCCCCATGCCCTTGACGAGCTTTGTTGAATTCGCCCAGGACGCCGCCAGCGATGATGACGATTTTGGCGATACCGCGGTCGGCATCTAGGCCACCCTCACTGGCCCAACCCCTTGATTGATCCGGCCATCACGGCCAAATGCTGGGTTTCACGTGAAACGGAGCCCGGCCCATGACCTCTTCCAGCACCGATGCATCGAACTGGCGCGGCACGACAATACTTGCCGTACGCAAGGGCGGAAAGCTCGTTCTGGCCGGTGACGGACAGGTCTCGATCGGCCCTACGGTCATGAAAGGCAACGCAAAAAAGGTTCGTCGCCTGGCTGGCGGCCAGGTCGTTGCCGGCTTTGCCGGAGCCACGGCGGATGCGTTTGCCCTGTTCGAGCGCCTGGAAGGCAAGCTGGAGCAATACCCGGCCCAACTCGCTCGCGCCTGTGTCGAACTGGCCAAGGACTGGCGTACGGACCGCTATCTGCGGCGTCTGGATGCGATGCTGGTCGTGGCCGACAAATCGGCAACCTTCCTGCTCACCGGGGCGGGCGATGTGCTTGAACCGGAAGACGGAGTCGTCGCCGTCGGCTCGGGCGGAAACTACGCTCTGTCAGCGGCCCGCGCGCTCTATGACTATGAAGCCGACCCGGAGCTCATCGCCCGGAAGGCGATGGAAATCGCGGCCAAGATCTGCGTCTACACCAATGAAAACCTGACGATCGAGATCCTGGAAGAGGGCTAAACCGGCGCGAATTGCGCGCGATCTGTGTGTGGTTCCGGTTTGACCGCAGCCCCCGTCCGGTCCGCTTTGCGTGCGCTGGCGGAGGGGTTTGTGCGGGCGACCCTGAAAACCCCTAACTGACCAGCGGGCCACATTCGGCTTGCGCCGGTTCGCCATCGATCTGGATGATCTCCAGCAGGATCGCCGAGCCCAGCCGCATCTGGGTCTGGAAATAATACCGGCCGGAGGGCTGGCCATCGCGCAAGAGGTTGATACGGACCTGGCGTACCGCACCGAACACCCGAACCCGATAGCCACGCAGAAACTCTAGCGGGTCCCCGCCCAGCCGCACCGCGAGTTGGGCCCGCACCTCCGGCACCAGTTCCACATTCAATGAACCCCGATCACGATACTCGGGCATGGAGTTGAGAAAGCCCCGCGCACCATCGGCCCCGGCCCCGCACACATTCATCTCGACCCACATCGGCGCCAGCGGTGCATGCGGCTGGGCGATGGACTGGCGGATCGCCTCTTCGGCTTCGACCGCTTCGGGCAAGGCCAAGGCCGGGCCGGAGAAGAAGAAGAAAAGAGCAGGCAGGATTGTTCGGAGCATGAGATCGGCAGCAAAACTGGATTTTGACGTGTTCTGCCGACTATATACACGCTTTGATCTCAACGGGGTGGCAAGGTGCAGATCGTGGCCGGCTAGGTCGCGAATAACTGCGTTTCGATATCGCGGAAGGTCTTGAATTCCAGGGCATTACCAGCCGGATCGCGGACAAAGAACGTGCCCTGCTCACCGGGCTGACCGGCAAAGCGGATATAGGGTTCAACGACGAAATCCGTGCCGGCCGCCTTGAAACGTTCGCCAAGGCTTTCCCACGCCTCCCAGTCCAGAACCAGACCGAAATGGCGGACCGGAACAGACTTGCCATCGACGCCGGCCGTCTGGCTGTCACTGCATTCCTCGGGCGAGAGATGGGCGACGACCTGGTGGCCGAACATGTCAAAATCGATCCAGCGATCCGAGGACCGGCCGATCCGGCAGCCAACCAGGCCGGTATAGAAGGCGCGGGCCGCTTCAAGATCATCAACCGGGAAGGCGAGGTGGAAGCGCGGCGGGGTCTGGCTCATGAGCATTCTGCCTTTCAGGACTGGTCCTAGCGGGTCTGCCTGATTACATGACAGGCGAAGTGATACAAACAAGAGCGATCATGACCGATTTTTCTCCGCGCGAAATTGTCTCCGAACTCGACCGTTTCATCGTCGGCCAGGCTGATGCCAAGAAAGCCGTAGCCCTGGCCCTGCGCAATCGCTGGCGCCGCAAACAGCTCGACGCAGATCTCGCCGAGGAAGTGACGCCGAAAAACATCCTCATGATCGGACCGACCGGTGTCGGCAAGACCGAGATCTCGCGCCGCCTGGCCAAGCTCGCCAAGGCCCCCTTCATCAAGATCGAAGCGACCAAGTTCACCGAGGTCGGCTATGTCGGCCGTGACATTGATCAGATCGCCCGCGACCTAGTCGAGGTTGCCATCCACCTCGTGCGCGAACGCAAGCGCGAAGAGGTCAAGGCCCAGGCCGAGGCGCATGCCGAAGAGCGTGTGCTCGATGCCCTGGTGGGCCCCGGCGCCGGTGAATCCACTCGCGACTCCTTCCGCAAACGCCTGCGCACTGGTGAGCTCAACGACAAGGACGTCGAGATCCAGCTCGCCGAAGCCAGCGGCTCACCGCTGCAAATGCTCGATATTCCGGGCATGCAGGGCGGCGCCGGCGTCCTCAATCTGGGTGATATCTTCGGCAAAGGCTTCCCGCAGCAGACCAAGACCCGCCGCATGAAAGTCAAGGATGCTTACGAGCCGCTGGTCGCCGAAGAGGCTGACAAGCTGCTCGATGACAGCCAGATCACGGCCGAGGCCATCAAGCTGGCGGAGAATGAAGGCATCGTCTTCCTTGACGAGATCGACAAGATCGCGGCTCGCTCCGAGGCCCGCGGCGCCGATGTGTCCCGTGAAGGCGTGCAGCGCGACCTGCTGCCGCTGATCGAGGGCACGACGGTCACCACCAAGCACGGCGCGATCAAGACCGACCATATCCTGTTCATCGCCTCGGGCGCTTTCCATGTCGCCAAACCCTCCGACATGCTGCCGGAGCTACAAGGCCGCCTGCCGATCCGGGTCGAGCTGTCCGCCCTGACCCAGGATGATTTCAAGCGCATTCTGACCGAGCCGGAAGCCAATCTGGTACGCCAGTACACCGCCCTCATCGGTACCGAAGATGTCACGTTGAACTTCACCGATGACGCCATCGACGCGATTGCCGAACTGGCGGCAGAGGTGAACGCCTCGGTCGAGAATATCGGTGCCCGCCGCCTGCAGACGATCATGGAAAAACTGGTCGAGGAGATTTCCTTCACCGCTTCCGATCGCGCCGGTGAAGCGATTGAAATCACGGCCGATTATGTTCGCGAAAATGTCGGCGAACTGGCCAAGAATGCCGATCTGAGCAAGTTTATTCTCTGACTATCTGGCGGCGGATTGGCGGTCATACCCGGTATGACTGTTGAGCCGCCGCATTCCGGGCCGGCCCGCGCCCCCGGCCCAACCACCCGATTGAGTCTGCCCAAGGGCGTTTGGCCCGGAGCCGCAGCCCTCGGTGTTTGACTTCAAGGACCGTTCGCCCGCCCATCCACCTTGCCGATAATCGCCCGGGTGGATGGGCGGGGGAGCGGGCCGGCACCGGCCAAGCGCGGCTCAAAAGCCAAGCAAGGCATTGCAGCCCATCCGCGCTACTTCACTCTCAAGGTCACATAAAACGCGCCGGCGCCACCATGTCTTGTGTGCGCACTTGAATACCCTGACACATACTGACGCAAATTTGGTTTTCCCAACCATTCCGGTAGCTTCCGGCGAAGAACTCCGGGTTCATCAGGAAACTCCCAAGGCTCGTGATCGCGCTCTTTCGTGCGGCTCATCGCGCCCTTGCCGGTGATCACCAATACATTGCGATAGCCGTCCTTCCAGGCCATGGCGAGGAAATGGGTCAGGGTCGAAAGCGCCTGCTCCTGGGTCAGGCCATGCAGGTCGAGCCGGGCATCGATGTCGAGCTTGCCGCGCCGGACCCGCTTTTCTGTTGAGCGATCAACCGGGACCGGAGCCTGATGGTGCCGCGGCTGATGATGCACATCGACCGAGGCGCGGTGCTTTTTTGGCTTCGGCTTGGATTTCGGCTTCGCTGCAGCCGGTTTGGCCGGCTTTTTCTTGGCCACAGCCTTGTTTTCCCGAGCAGATTCCACCGGCTCATCATTGAGCGAACGCGCCTTGGCCGCATCGAGCGGTGTCACGGAACGGGCGACCTTGCGCCAGATCGCCTTTTCTTCCGGCTGAAGATCACGCTTGCGGCCCATGGCTCAGGCCGGCGGGGTGGCGTCGATAAGGCGCTGGGCCACGGCCGTTGGCAGGAAAGCGGTCCATTGTGCCTGAACCCGGGTGGTTCCAGCGCGGCGCTCAGCGGTTTCTCCCCAGCCCCAGAAAAAGTCTCCGCGCAGCGGGCCATTGATGGCGCCACCGGAATCCTGGGCAATCACCAGTCCGGACCAGCCTTCAAGTTCGGGCAAGTCCGCGCTCATCCATACCGGTACCCCATGCGCATGATGGCGGGTATCAACCGCGATCGAGGCCATGGGTGTGAGCGCGACGCCGGACGAACCGGCCGGTCCCAATTCAGGATCGGTGAGATCCTGGGTCTGGAAGAAGACATAGCGCGGATTGACGCCGAACAGCTCAGCCGTGGCGTCCGGACCATTTTCCTCAAGCCAGGCTTCAATGCCCTGTTTGGAGGCAGCGTGAACCTCAAGCTCACCCCGCCGGATCAGCTCACGACCGATTGAGCGATAAGGCTGTCCGTTATGGGCGGAAAAGGCGGCGCGTTCCTGCCGGCCATCGGGATAGACGATACGGCCAGAGCCCTGAATTTGCAGGAAGAACACCTCAATCGGCTCACCCCAGGCAAAGACTTCTCCGGCATCCTCTTCTTCGATCTCCGAGCGTTCCTTGTAGAGCACAAGCCGTCCGTCGCGGACCTCACCGACAATGCGGCGTCCTGCCAGATCTTCTTCGAACAGGCCCAGGTCCACGGTCACGAGATCGCCAGGCCGGCGGCGCAAGGGCTGGCTGAAACGTGCCGTCGGGGTTTCAGAGACGTCTACATAGGGCTCGTAATAGCCGGTGAGCAGACCGCGCTCCTCACGGGTCTCGCTTTCCGGTTCCAACGCGGCCAGACGGATCGGTGTGAACTGGCTCTGGAAAAACCCGCGCGCCGCCTCAGCCTCCGGTGCTGTCATCAGGGCCGCCGCACACGCCGTTCGCCATTCACCAACGCGTCCGGCCCATTGCGCTTGTGGATTGAGCCAATCGTCCGGGGAGCGCCCATCCCAGCGGGCACAGGATCTCACAAAGGCCGACAAGGCGGCGCGGGGATCATTGCTGGACCAGCCGGGCAGCGCGTCCCAATGCGCCGGAATCAGATCAAGCGCCGTCGGCAGAACCGCCTCAGGTTCGCTCGGAGGTTCAACCGGTTCAGGCTCGGGAGGAGCCTGACAGGCGGCCAGGGTGAGAACGCCGGCGGCGGCGAGAAACTTAGGCCACAGCGACACTGGCGAGCACCCAGTTAGGATCCGCACTGTCGAGACGGCGCTCGAAGGTCCAGTATTCGGCCACGCGGGCGAGTTGCCCGAGATCGCCGGAAACGGTCTGGCCGTCAGAGCCGGTCACTTCGCTGGCAATATCCGCTTCAAACTTCACCTTGAGCCGGGCCACACCGTCATCAGCCGACGCATCGACGATATCGGTCGTAATGATGCGGTCGACCTCGGTCTTGGCGGTTTCACCCTTGGCCCGGCGCTCATCAATCACCGCGGCGTAGCGGTCAAACACCTTGTCAGCGAGCAGGGTGCGCAGCATGTCCTTATCGCCGCGGGCAAAGCCTTCGATAATCATGCGATAGGCCTGACCGGCACCGTCAAGGAAGCCGTCCGGCGAGAAGCTGCGATCGGCCTGGGCAATGGCTTCAAGGCCAGCGGCTGCCGGACCCTCAAAGGCCGGACGGACCGGGGGAAGCCGGTCGCCGGCGCCATTGGCGCGCGATTTCGGCTCCGGCGCCTTGGGCGGCTCCATATGGCCTTCGCTCCGTCCGAGCACGCCGTAGAGCTTGATCGCGAAAAACACCGCCACACCGGCGAAAACGAGAAGGCTGAAGAGTTCGGTCATATCAGTTTTGCCGCAGCTTGGCGGAGCACCCGGAGACCGGGCGGCCGGTTCGATTCCATGTATTCCCTAGATATAGGCGCAATTAGGCCCAACGTCAGCTTTTCCAATGACAGGCGGTTATCTTGCCGCAGTCGAGCCCTCATGCTAACGCCACCGCTCGATTTTTTAGCGGGGCGGACGTGTCGCCGGCTCCGCAGCAAAGCCCATCGGGGGACAATTATGACCGACGCACCCGCTACGCCGGAACAGCCGCAGGCCCCGCAAGGCCCGGCGCTTCGCATCCTGACGCAATACATCAAGGATCTTTCCTTTGAAAACCCGGGTGCTCCGGACAGCCTGCGCGCCGGTGGCTCCGCGCCGAATATCGACATGGGGATCGATGTTCAGGCTCGCACCATCTCCCAGGGCATCTATGAAGTCACCCTGAACTTCTCCGCCAAGGCCGAACGCGGCGAAGGCGGCGATGTCGTCTTCATCGCCGAGCTGAGCTATTCCGGTCTGTTCGAGATGGCCAACATCTCCGACGCGGATCGCGAGCCCTTCCTGCTGATCGAATGCCCCCGCATGATCTTCCCGTTCGCGCGCCGCATCCTCGGTGACATCACCCGCGATGGTGGTTTCCCGCCGCTGATGCTGGATCCGGTCGACTTTGCCGGCCTGTACCGCGCGCAGCTGGCCAAGCGTGCCGCAGCGACCGGTGGCAATGAGCCGAACGGCAATGGCGATCCGGCTGCTGCCAACTAAGCTTCAGAGCTCTACGCTCAATTGAGACCAGACGGACGCGTCGCCCAGCTCTTCAATGAAGGCTTTATGGGCGGCGCGTTCTTCGTTCTGGACCCGGCTGTCGAGCGTTTTGGGACGCGCCGGACGGGCTGGAAACTCAACAACGGCACCGGCGCCACCCGCTTCGCCGCGACCGGACAGGTCGAGCGCCCGCGTGCGCCCGCCGGTCAGTTCCAGATAGACCTCGGCCAGGAGCAGGGCATCGATCAGGGCGCCGTGCTTGTCGCGGGTTTCCAGCGAAATATCGAAACGCTTACACAGGGCGTCCAGAGATACATAGGACCCGGGGAACATGGCCCGCGCGATCGCGGCTGTGTCCTTGAAGCGGTCATCGGGATAGATCGGCTTGCCCAGCCGGGCCAACTCCATATTGATGAAACCCCGGTCGAAACCCGCATTGTGGGCGACCAGAACGCCATCTCCGACAAATTCCAGGAAAGCGTCCGCATGTTCGGCGAAGACCGGTTTGTCGGCGAGAAATTCGTCCGTCAGTCCCGTAATTTCAACGACTTCCTTGGGCGTTGAACGCTCCGGATTAACATAGGCATGATAGGTCCGGCCGGTGGGAATACAGTCGATGACCTCGACACAGCCCAGCTCGGTGATGCGGTCACCCGTATTGGGATCCAGCCCCGTGGTCTCGGTATCGAAAACGATTTCGCGCATCGTCTAAGCCTGTTTTTCTCGGATTGCCCTGATCACAGAACGCACTTGTTCGCGTGCATCCTCAAGGCCCTGCGACGTCTCGATCGCATAATCCGCCCGCGCCAGCTTGTCGGCGTCGGGCATTTGCCGGGCAATGATCGCATCAAGCTTATCGGCAGTCATACCAGGTCGCTCCAGCACCCGCTCGCGGCGCACCGCATCCGGGGCGTGAACGACGACAACCGCATCCACCATCTTGTCTCCGCCGGTCTCGAACAGGAGCGGCACATCATAAACCACCATGTCCGAACCGCTTTCGGCCGCCGACTTGCTGAAACTCTCTCGCGCCTTTGACACCAGCGGGTGCACGATTTTCTCGAGCCGTTCAAAACCGGACGGGTCCTCACGCAGGGCCGCGCTGAGGTGGGTGCGGTCAACGGCGCCATCAATCACCGTGCCGGGAAAGGCTTGGGCAATGGGTTCCACCGCCGCACCACCGGGCGCGTAAAGCTCGTGCACACAGGCATCACTGTCGAACACCGGAACGCCTTCAGCGATGAACAGCTTCGCCGTCGCCGACTTGCCCATGCCGATCGAACCAGTGAGGCCGATAATGATCATGGGGTTTCACCCAGGGCGGCCATCAAGGGCGTGCGTACATCCACATCTGGCGCCGGCTGGCCGAAGAAGGCTTCAAAACTCGGCTTGCCCTGCTCGATCAGCATGCCCAGCCCGTCCACCGTCTTGTGGCCCGCCTCTTCTGCCGTGCGCAGGAAGGCGGTTTTCAGCGGCGAATAGACACTGTCGGCCACGATCAAGGGTTTGGAAGCCTTGGTAAAATCCATATCGAGAACCGGCTGGCCCGTCAGTCCCAATGAGGTGGCGTTGACGACGATATCGACATCGCTCACGACTTCCTCCCGGCCATCCCAGCCGGTGATTTCCGCAGCCGGTGCGATGCGGTCGCGCAATGCTTTGGCCCGGTCCCGGTTGCGATTGGCGATAATGATGGAGGAGGCCCCGGCTTCAACCAGACCGTAAACGATCGACCGGGCCGCGCCGCCAGCACCCAGGACCAGGACACGCTGCCCGGCCGGATCACCGCCGGAGGCTTTTAGCGAGCCGATAAATCCAGGCGCATCTGTATTATCGGCATGCACTTCACCATCGGCAAATGTCAGCAGGTTGGCAGCACCGATCGCATCCGCCCGGTCAGATATTCTATGCGCGATAACAAGTGCTTGTTCCTTGTGGGGCAAGGTCACATTGAGACCGGAAAGGCCCGAGCGTTGCAGCGCCAGGGCGACCGGCGCAAACATGTGCGGTGAGGCGATATAAGGCCCGTAAAGCGCATTCAGCCCGGCCGCTTCAATCCAGTGGGCCATCATAAGCGGCGATAGCGAGTGAGCGATAGGCTGGCCGATCACGCCGGCCATCATGGCAGCACCGGTAGGCTTCATGACAGGATCACCTTTTTCTCACGCAGAACATCCATGAGCGGAATGAGCGGCAGGCCGAGGACGGCGAAATAATCCGCCTCGACCTTTTCGAACAATTGCGAACCGAGGCCCTCATAGGCATAGGCGCCAACGCTTCCGGTTAGTTCAAAGCCGGCTGTATCGAGGTAGAAGTCGAGAAATTCATCGGAGAAATCACGCACATGCAGGGTCGATGTCTGCTGGTGTGTCCAGATTTCCTGACCACCCTGGCAGATCGACAGGCCGGAATGAAGGTAATGAACCTTGCCGCGCATCGCGATCAGGCGGTCGCGGGCAAGCGATCGCTCGGGCAATTTGTCCAGCAGCTGACCATCGAGTTCCATGGTCTGATCAGCGCCGAGGACAAATGCTTCCGGAATCTGACCTGACACATCTTGTGCCTTGGCGCGGGCAAGGAGGGCAGCCATGTCACGCGGCGACAGGTCGGCATGCTCGCGCTTGAGCACATCTTCATCGACACCGGATTTATGCACCCGGAACGGCACATTGGCCTGTTCGAGAACCTGCCGCCGGATCGCGCTGCCGGAGGCGAGAACAAAATCGGTCACGCGCCCTTGCTCCGCTTGTCGTTGAGAAGGTTGATGATTTTCGCCGCGGTTTCTTCCACAGAACGCCGGGTCACATCAATCGATGCCCAGCCATGCTTGGCAAACAGGCGCTTGGCATGCAGCACCTCCTCGCGCACGGAAAAATCGTCGACATAGTCGGTATCGCGATCCTCATTCAGGCTCAAAAGCCGGTTACGGCGGATCTGGACGATACGCTCCGGCGATGCGGTAAGGCCGACAACGAGCGGGTTTTTCAGGGAATAGACCTGTTCCGGCAGCGGTACGCTCTGCACCAGTGGAATATTGGCGGCGCGATAGCCGCGATGGGCCAGATAGATGGAGGTCGGGGTTTTCGAGGTCCGGCTGACACCCAGCAACAGGATATCCGCGCTTTCAAAATCCTCTCCCTGACCATCATCATGCGCCATGGTGTAGTTCAGCGCCTCGATGCGGCGGAAGTATTCGGCATCGAGCGAACGCTGGGCACCGGCGCGGCTCGCGACCGGCCGGCCGAGATAGGCACTGAGCGTGGCGAGCATGGGATCAAGCACGGCAATCGCCGGCGTTCCCAATTCCATGCACCGGGTTTCCAATTGCCGCCGCAGATCCGGATTGACGATGGTATACATGACGATACCCGGATAGGCCTCAATCTCCTCGAGCACATGCGTCAGCTGGCGGGTGGAACGGACCAGGGCGTATAGATGTTCCAGCGGATTGGCGCCCTCGAACTGGGCCACCGAGGCGCGCATGACTTCCATCAAGGTCTCGCCCGTCGAGTCGGACACCATGTGAATATGGAAATTGGTCTCGAAAAGCGGGGTTTCAGCGTCGGTCATCGCAGCGGCCTGAACGTGTTTACCATTTGTTAATAAGTTGGGGAATTTTCCTCAATCACCGCAAGCGGAAAATCCGCCTGTGGGTATGACCGGGTGCTACCCAACCTCATCCACAGAGTCTTCCACAGTTCGGGGCAATGTGTACAAGCCTGTGAACAGAAAAATCTGTGGACGGGACTGCGCAAGTTTTGCTCAGTTTTTCCACATTCTATGGTCACATAAACTATTGTTTTAATGAGAGTAATTGAGTTGTCCGGATTGTCCTGTCTGGAATTGTCCAGAGCTCGGTCCTACCGTCGAATTATCCGCGCTCTGAGGGAAAGCCATCTTCCCCCGAAACTCACGGCACAACGACTCCGACTCTTTCTTCATTCTTATTTAGAGATATGAAAACGCCGCATTGAATTGGGCTGATAACAGCCCTAATCAGACCGGTATGAGTGATGCTATCGAAAAGCCGCTTCTCGCGGTCCTGAATGGCGAGCGCCGTGACCCGCCTCCAGTCTGGATGATGCGCCAGGCTGGTCGTTATCTCGCCGAATATCGGGAAGTGCGGGCCAAGGCCAAGAACTTCATCGATTTCTGCTTCTCCCCTGACCTGGCAGCGGAAGTCACGCTTCAGCCGATCCGCCGGTTCGGCTTTGATGCAGCGATCATGTTCGCCGACATATTGCTGATCCCGATCGCTCTGGGCCGCAAGGTCTGGTTCGTGACCGGTGAAGGACCCAAGCTTGATGCTTTCGACGTTGCCGATGTCGATCAGCTGACGGAAGGGCAATCGAGAAAGGTGCTTGCACCGATCGCAGAGACCCTTCGGCGGGTGAAGCCGGAACTACCGGGTCATACCACCCTGATCGGCTTTGCCGGTGCACCCTGGACGGTTGCGACCTACATGGTCGAGGGCGGCGGTTCCAAGGACCGGTTCAAGACCCGTGTTGCCGCTTGGGACCAGGCTGATCATTTCGACGCCATGCTCGACAAGATCGCCGATGCGACAATCGAATATCTCGTCATGCAGGCCGAGGCCGGCGCCGATGTGCTGAAGATTTTCGACAGCTGGGCGGAAGGTTTGCCTGAACCGCTGTTTGAACGCGTCATCATCCGCCCGACACGCCGTATTGTTGAGGGCGTTCGCGCTGCCGGGGTGACCGTTCCGATCATCGGCTTCCCGCGCGGTGCCGGAACGCTCTATCCGCGCTATGCGGAAGAAACCGGGATCACGGCTCTGGCGCTCGATACAGCTGTGCAGCCGGAATGGATGCACAAGGCACTGCCGGCCGACCTGCCGGTTCAGGGCCATCTCGATCCGGCCGCCTTGCGCTCGGGTGGTGCGGTCCTGAATTCCGAGGTGGATCGCCTGCTGGATAGTTGGGCAGACCGGCCACATATCTTCAATCTGGGTCACGGGATCACGCCAGACGTGCCTGTCGCCCATGTTGAAGCCATGCTTGCCCGGATCCGTAGCCGGGCCTGATCGGAGCGCCTTCTCGTGCCGCAGAAAAAACTCGCCATCGTCCTGTTCAATCTTGGCGGACCGGACAAGCCGGAAGCGGTTAAGCCCTTCCTGCGTAACCTGTTTCGAGATCCGGCCATTATTCAGGCGCCCGGTCCGATCCGGCAATTCCTGGCCTGGATGATCTCGACCCTGCGCGAGAAAGAGGACAAGGAGAACTACGCCAAAATGGGTGGCGGATCGCCGCTCATGCCGGAAACGGAAAAGCAGATTGCAGCGCTGCAGGCTGAACTTGAGAAGCGCTCGGGCGATTACGAGATCAAGATCTGGCCCGCCATGCGCTACTGGCATCCCTTCACCGAGGATGTGGCGCAGGAGGTCAAAGCCTGGGCACCGGATGAAACCGTGCTGCTGCCGCTCTATCCGCAGCTCTCGACCACGACGACCGGATCCTCGCTGGGCGCTTGGCGCAAGGCGGGCGGACCGGAAACCCGGACCGTGTGCTGCTATCCGACGGAAGCGAGCTTTATTCGCGCCCATGCCGAGCTGATCCGCCGTAAATGGCAGGAGAGTGGATCGCCGGAAAACTGCCGTATCCTCTTTTCAGCACACGGCCTGCCGGAGAAAATCGTCAAGGCCGGTGACCCTTATCAATGGCAGGTGGAGCAAACCTCTGCGGCCGTTGCTGAATTGCTTCCGGAACTGCCGGATACCCAGATCTGTTATCAAAGCCGGGTGGGTCCTCTGAAATGGATCGGTCCCTCGACGGAAGAGGCGATCGAGAAAGCCTCCCAGGACGGGAAGAATATCATCCTGACCCCGATTGCCTTTGTCTCCGAGCACATCGAGACCCTGGTCGAGCTGGACGAGGAATATGCCGAGCTCGCCGAGGAGCATGGCATCAAGACTTATCTCCGGGTTCCGGCCCTGGGCGTCGAACCGGCCTTTATCGAAGCCCTGGCCAATGCCGTTGACGGTGCCCTGGCGCGTGAGCCGGGTCTGGCGCCGGACACGGGCGCGCGGATTTGCCCGCTGAAACATACCGCTTGTCCCTGCAAGCTGTGATAAGACACTGAAATCATGCTTCTCGCCGCCGCATATGACTGGCTCCGCGCCCTCCACATCCTCTCCGTGATCGCCTGGATGGCCGGCCTGCTCTATCTGCCGCGGCTATATGTCTATCACGCGATGGCGGAGCCGGGCGGCGAGTTTGACCGCACGGTGAAAGATCAGGAGCGCCGCCTGCTCAAGCTGATCATGAACCCGGCGATGATTGCCAGCTGGATCTTCGGTTTGCTTCTGGTCTGGGCCAATGCCGAGCGTGCCGGTGGCTGGTCGATCTTTCTGGACTGGGCGTGGATTGCGAAATTTGTCCTGATTTCGGTCATGACCGGCGTGCATCATCTTTATGCGATACGGTTCAAACACTTCCAGGCCGGCACAAATGACTGGCCGCACCGGCATTATCGCATCCTCAATGAGGTCCCCTTTGTCCTCGCCATCCTGATCGTGCTGATCGCGGTTGTGGCGCTGAAATAGCAGGCCGGGGCCCTTGCCCGCTTGACGCTGGGCGATGCCCATGGCAAGGCTAGGACAACTCGTTCAGAGACCTCTCTTTCATTGACGTTGTGGCAGGCCGGATTCGCGGCGCACGCGTCAATTACTGACACAGATATCGCCGATCCGAACGGCATCATCCTTGCTACACCCCAATGGACCTCGTCCGGGGTCGGCCCCGTTTCTCCATGCGTTGATTGATCATGACCGAAGAAACCGCTTCCCTGCCTGCCCTGTTTGAAGGCCTGCAGC
>NZ_JASBRQ010000075.1 GCF_030149425.1 Maricaulis sp.
GTCATAACGCGTCCATCTGTCCTGCGTAGTTTGCTCGAATCACTGCAAGCCCGAGGCCAGAATCCCCCAATACCTTGATTAAATCTTGAACACGGCGTCCGCAGCGCTGCGACCCGCCTTCTTTTTTTCAGTTATCGTATCGATCCGGGCGATTTCCGCCAGCAGGATATCGCGCCGCTCGGCCAGATCATCGAGCGAGAACGCGTCGAGATCTTCACCCGGGGTAATGACATTGCGTTTTCCCGCTGCCAGGTCCATGTCATCATCAATCATTGAGCCCTCCATCTGCGCACACGCGCCCAGCATAGACAAAACAAGAGATCACGCCCATGCCCGATCGTGTCACGCATCGCATTGTCACTGCACAACCGCCTGGCGGACCAGAGGTTTTGACTGTCGAGAATGAGAAGCTGCGACCCCTGAAATCCGGCGAAGTGCTGATCCGGACGGTCGCTTGCGGGATCAATCGGCCGGATCAGATCGAGCGTTTGGGCTTTTATCCGGCCCCCCCGGGCTCACCCAAAGGTCTTGGTCTGGAGTGCTCGGGGCATATCGAGGCGATTGGTAGCGGCGTTGAGTTCTGGCGCGAGGGAGATGCTGTCTGTGCGCTGGTGTCAGGAGGCGGCTATTCAGACTATGTGATCGCGCCTCAAGGCTCGGTGCTGGCCGCACCGCAATCGATCGAGCTGGAAGATGCAGCGGGCTTGCCTGAAACGGCCTTCACCGTCTGGGCCAATGTGTTCGAAGCGGGAGGCTTGTTGCAAGGTGAAACATTTCTGGTTCACGGCGGGGCAAGCGGTATAGGCACGACCGCGATCCAGATGGCGAAGGCAGCCGGGGCCACAGTGATTGCCACCGCCGGGTCCGAGGAGCGCTGTGAGCTTTGTCGGTCGCTCGGTGCCGATCTGGCGATTAACTACAAGCTGGACGATTTCGAGCAGCGGGTGCGCGAGGCTGGCGGTGCCGACGTCGTGCTCGACATGGTCGGTGGCGAGTATGTTCAGAAGAATATCAATGTCATGCGCGAACGCGGCCGCATGGTCTCGATCGCTTTCCTGTCCGGCAGCCGGGTCGAGGTCGATCTCATGCTGGTCATGCTGAAAAAACTGACCCTGACCGGATCCACCCTTCGGGCACGGCCCGATGCCGAGAAGGCGCGGCTCGCCAGGCGCATTCGTGACGTGGTCTGGCCCTGGATCGAGACCGGCAAGCTGAGGCCCATTATCGATAGCCGTTTCGACCTTGATGATGTGCGCTCAGCCCATGAGCGTCTCGATCAGGGAGCCCAGGCCGGCAAAATCCTGCTTATTCCGTGATAAGATCACACTTGGCGTGCTAGGCAGGCGGCGCAGATAGGGCTATAAGCGACACAAATCGTTCCTGCTTTGTGATCGTCGCGGGCGGAACGTCGGAAGCCCAAGCCCGGCCGCCGTGTCGGGCTTTTTTTATTTTTCACAGGAGTTTCAAGGCATGACCGAAATCCTGATGCCGAAAGCCACCGCTGTCTGGCTGGTCGACAACACTTCGCTGACCTTTGACCAGATCGCGGACTTCTGCGGCCTGCACCCGCTGGAAGTCAAAGGCATTGCTGATGGCGATGTCGCTGTGGGCGTGCGCGGCGCCGACCCGATCTCCAATGGTCAGCTGACCCGCGAGGAGATCGAAAAAGCGGAAGGTGATCACTCTTACCGGATGACGGTTGTGAAGCCGAAATATTCTGACCTGCATCAGCCGGCCAAGCGCCGTGGACCGCGCTATACGCCGCTGTCGCGCCGTCAGAACCGTCCCGATGCGATTGCCTGGCTGGTCCGCAATCACCCGGAATTGTCCGATGCGCAGATTTCCAAGCTGATCGGTACGACCAAGACCACGATCCAGGCGGTGCGCGAGCGCACGCACTGGAATGCGGCCAATATCAAGCCGACCGACCCGGTATCTCTGGGGCTTTGCACCCAGATTGATCTCGACGAGCAGGTCAAAAAGGCCTCGGCCCGCCGCCGCAAGATCGAGGAAGAAAATCCGGAAATGCTGGCCGATACGCTTAAGCCGGCTGAAGATCTGCAACCGGAAGCCGATGACATGCCGTCCGGTGATATCGACCTGGAAACCCTGTTTGGCGGTTCCAGCTCGTCCAGCGACGACAACTAGTTCGGCAGTCAATGCCAAGATCAAAGGCCGCTCCCTCGGGGGCGGCCTTTTTGTGTCCGGTCAGACGGTGTAGTTGAGCGCCATCCGCCCGCCATCGGCATAGATCGTTTCGCCGGTGATGTAGCTGGCGTCTCGCGAGGCGAGGAAAGACGCGATCGCGGCAACCTCGTCCGGGTCGCCGATCCGCTTGAGCGGTGTTCGCGACATGATGCGGTCGAGCGCTTCGGGATTGTCATTCACCGATTTGAGCACATCGGTATTGATGCTGCCGGGCCCGATCGCGTTGACGCGGATGCCGTGCGGCGCCAGGGCAAGGGCCATGGACTTGGTCATCTGCTGGATGGCCCCCTTGGTAGCGCAATAGGCCAACTGGTCCGGGATCGCCATGACGGCGTTAACCGAGGACATGTTGATGATCGCATAGCGGCGGCGCGCATTCTCCGAGCGCTCGCCTTCCTCTTCGATCTGGTCGACCATTTGCCGCGCGGCCTCGCGGGCTACCAGGAAGGCGCCTTTGAGGTTCACGCCCATCACGCGATCGAAATCGGCCTCGGAAAGGCTGAGAATATCACCGCCGGCGACGATACCGGCATTATTCACGAGGATGTCGAGGCGATCAAAGCTGGCCCGGGTTTCGGACAAGAGGTTGTTCACGGCCAGGCGGTCGGACACATCGCACTGAACGAACAGGGCCTTGCCTTTCTCGGCGCCGAGCTCATCGGCGAGGTCCTGGCCCGCCTGCGCGTCGACGTCGGCGATAACAACCTGGCAGCCGTCCTCGCTGAGGCGGCGGGCGCAGGCCTTGCCGATCCCGTTGGCACCGCCGGTAATGATTGCGACGCGATCACTGGAAGCCATCAAGCATCATCCTTCTCAAGCCGGGCCTGGGCCGCCCGAAATTACAGCGCTGTCCATTGGCATAAGGTGCCGCTCAGCTCAAGGCCGGTGCCCGTTGCCATTGCGCGTCCGCTCGTAGTCGGTGGTGATTTCCGGGTCGTCCGGAGCGAGCGCGTGGGCCTCGGCAAAGAGGCGGTAGGCCCGGCGTGTGTCACCGGTCGCTTCCAGAGCGGTGGCCAGCGAGTGAACGATGGAGCCGGTCTCCGGCTCGGTGGCGACAGCCTGTTCGCAAATCGGCAGGGCGGTTTCGGCACGCCCGTCCTGGATCAGCGTCCAGCACAGCATGTTCAGGGCCGAGCCGCTGTCCGGCTCCAGTTCCACTGCGCGGCGCGCGTCAGAGACGGCGCGGGCATACATGTCGAGATCGAGAAAGGCGCTGGACCGGTTCAGCCATGAACCGGACCAGTCCGGGGCCACGCGGATCAGCTGGTCGAAGGCTTCAACCGCTTCTGCATGACGCTCGAGCTGCCCATAGACATAGCCCAGATTGGTCAACAAAAGGGCATCATCGGGTTGCTCGCGCCGGGCGCGCCGGAGATCAGCCAGGGCCCGGTCGAAATCACTGATCGCGGCATAGGCAATCCCGCGATTGCGATAAATCATCGGATGGGTGATCTCGGCGTTCTGCGTATCGGCAATGGCAAAGGCAAAGCTGAAGGCGCGCAGGGCGTCCTCCGGGCGGTCCAGTCGGCCCAGCGCACTGGCCAGCTCGGCATAGACCATGACTTCTTGCTGCGGATCGAGTGCTTCGGTTGCGAGGCAGGCTTCCAGCGCGGTGACGACGGCCTCGTCGTCATTGCTTTCCATGGCTTCAAAGGCATCGGCGCACATCCGGTCCGGTTGTTGCGCCGGAGCCGGCGTTCCCGTGAAGATCAAAGCACTGATAAGGGCGGCCAGGGCCGACAGACGCATGAAGTTCTCCGTTATTCGCTGCATCATGTAACCATCAAAAAGGGCGGCCCGAAAGCCGCCCTCCTGTCATATCGCCATGACGATTCCGTCATCCTACCGGACTTCGTAGCGATTCAGTTCGTAGGGCCTCGATCTGCTCTTTAATTCGGAGCTTCTCCTTTTTAAGGTTTGCCATTTCAAGCGAGTCCGCAGAGGGGTGCTTGGCCACCTCGTCAAGCTGGGCATCAAGACGCGTGTGACGTGCGTCGAGCTCACGGATGCGGGCTTCGATAGGCATGGAGTCGTCTCCTTTACTGCAGTGGACAAGGTGATTGAAGCACGCTTGCGCCCTATGTCTAGTCACGAAACGTTTCGCGGTTAGGATTAAATGAATACTGATCGGCTCATAATTGGCGTGTCCGGCGCCTCGGGAATCATCTACGGCGTGCGCGCCTTGGAAGCCCTGAAAACGCTTGGTGTGGAAAGCCATCTCGTCGCTTCTAAGGCGGCGGAAATGACCCTCGGTTACGAGACCGACATGGATATCCGGACCTTCCGGGGACTGAGCGATTTCTGCTACAAAATGCCCGATGTCGGCGCTTCGATCGCGTCCGGGTCGTTCAAGACGCGGGGCATGCTGATCGCGCCATGCTCGGTGCGGACGATGTCGGAAATCGCCACCGGGGTGACCTCGAGCCTGCTGACCCGGGCCGCTGATGTGGTGCTGAAGGAGCGCCGTCGTCTGGTCTTGATGGTCCGCGAGACGCCCTATCATCTCGGCCACATCCGGACCATGGAAACGCTGACCGAGATGGGGGCGATCATCTGTCCGCCGCTGCCGGCCTTCTATACCAATCCGAAATCTCTCGACGATATCGTCGACCAGTCCGTTGGCCGGGCGCTCGATCTTTTCGGGCTGGACTGGGACGGAACGCGCCGCTGGGGCGAGGACGTGGAAGGCGGCCGTCGTCCCGCTGCGGCGATGAAACCGTCTGGCGGGTAAAGCGTTTATTTGCCGGGCGAATGCGAGTAGACTTCGAAACGCCCCCCGGTCCAGCCAGCACTTTGTGTGATAGCGGCTGGATGAACGTAAACGCTAGCAAGAGATCGGTCTGAATGGACGGAGAATCCCTCGACCAGACGGAATTGCGCACCCGGCTGGAAGGTCTGCGCGTAGAGCATGAGGCGCTGAATGCTGAGGTCGATGCCCTGGCCGAAAACGGCGTTATCGATCAGCTCAAATTCGCCCGGCTCAAGAAAGAGAAACTGCGTCTCAAGGACGAAATGGCGAAAATCACCGACCAGATGACGCCGGATATTATCGCCTAGGGCGTGTGATCTGCGCGCGATTTTGGTTCTTTTCCGGCGGGCTTTCGGTTTGTTCCCCGCGGGTTTTCGACCGGATCTCAGGCCTTTTTGCGGGCGGTCTCGGCCTGCTTTTGCTCCTGTTTGCGCGCGTACATGGCTGCATCGGCCTGCGCCAGGGCTTCATCGGGGGAATGCCCCGGATTGAGCGAGTACGCCCCCCAGGCCGCTCCGACATTCAGCTCGCGTCCGGCGTATTCGAACGGCGTTTCTGCGATCAGATCGGTCAGCTCGCGGGCCTTGTTCTCGGCCCCTTCCGGACCGGTCAGGGTCAAAACCACGCCAAACTCGTCGCCGCCGAGGCGGCCGACGGCGTCGGTTTCGCGAACATGGGCGGTCAGCAGGGCGGAGACATGATGCAGGGCGGCGTCGCCGGCAGCATGGCCATAGGTGTCGTTGATCGCCTTGAATCCATTCAGATCGATATAGACCAGCGCCGACGGGGCATTGTGGCGTTCCGCCAGGGCTAGGGCCCGGCCGACTTCGCGCAGGAAGGCGCGGCGGTTGAGCACCGGCAGCATGACGTCATGATCGGCCAGTGATTCAAGTTCCCGCACGCGGCCGCGCAGGCGTTCGGTTTCCTTGCGCAGCTGGTCGACCTCGCCCATCAGCGAGAGCAGGGCGCGTTGCACATTCGGGGTCAGTTCCGCTTCCGGCACGCCCATGATCGAGGCGCTGTCGCGGGACGGCGCGGCCTCGCTCGCAGACTCCGATTTTCCCGCACCTTGCGATTTGCTGGTGCGGCTGACTGAGGCAGGCGAATTGAGCGGTCCGATGCGCATGGGTAATCCCGTGGCCTTATGATTCTCAACTCAGGCTCATCGGACTCGGTTAAGAAATCTTCAAACTCACCCCGAAACCCCAAACGCCAAAAGCAACTTGACCGTCTGGCGGCTGTGGCTATGGTGCCGCGCTTCCTTTGGTTACCGGGAAGCTCCATGAGCGATCTCACCGCATCTTCGTCCGCACCGCGCGTCGCCATTGTCATGGGGTCGCGCTCGGATTGGCCCACGATGAAAAAGGCCGCCGAGGCCCTCGATGCCCTGGGTGTCGACTATGAGGCCAAGGTCGTCTCTGCTCACCGTACCCCCGATCGCATGTATGATTTTGCCAAGAGCGCCCGCGAAAACGGCGTCCAGGTCATTATCGCCGGCGCTGGTGGCGCGGCTCACCTGCCGGGCATGATTGCGTCCATGACGAGCCTGCCCGTGCTGGGCGTTCCGGTGAAATCCAAGGCGCTCTCCGGTCAGGACAGCCTGCTCTCCATCGTGCAGATGCCGGGCGGTATTCCCGTCGGCACATTGGCCATCGGTGATGCCGGAGCCAAGAATGCCGGGCTGCTGGCCGCGTCCATCCTGTCCCTGGCCGATGCCGGACTGGCGGACCGCCTCGATGCCTGGCGCGCCGCGCAGACCGAGAGCATCAAGGAAACGGTTGAGGACTGATCTTCCATGAGCCATGCCCCGCTTGAGCCCGGATCCACAATCGGCATTCTCGGCGGGGGGCAGCTTGGCCGCATGCTCACCACTGCGGGCGCCGAGCTCGGCTTTGACGTCCATGTTTTCGACCCGGAGCCGGAGTGCCCGGCCGCCCGTGTCGCGACCCGTGCCTGGGCTGCGCCTTGGACCGATGCCGGTGCTGTCGAGGGCTTTGCCGCGCGCTGCGATGCGGTCACTTTCGAGTTTGAGAATGTCCCGGTCGAGACGGTGGCGATCGCGTCGCGCGTTTCCTCGCTGCGCCCCGGTGCGCGCTCGCTCGAACTGACCCAGGACCGGGTGGTTGAAAAGAGCTTCATCAATGAGGCGGGCATCCCCACCGTGCCCTTCGCGCCGGTATCAGACCTGACTGAGCTGCATGAAGCGGTCGCCATGATTGGCCTGCCGGCGCTGCTGAAGACGCGTCGCTTTGGCTATGACGGCAAGGGTCAGGCCTGGATCCGCACCCATAATGATATCGAGACCGCCTGGAGCGCTATTGGCGAACAGCCGGCCATATTGGAAGGCGCGGCGAAATTCGTCCGTGAGCTCTCCGTGGTGGCCGCGCGCGGGCTTGATGGCACAGTGAAAGCCTATCCGATGGGCGAGAATGTGCATGGCGACGGGATTTTGAAGACCACCACGGCCCCGGCGCCGCGCCTGACGGGAAAGACCCAGGCCAGGGCGCTGGAGATTGCCGAGGCCTTGGGCGGCGGTCTCGACCATGTCGGCGTGTTTGCGGTGGAACTGTTCGAGCTGGAGACCGGCGAGCTGCTGGTCAATGAAATCGCCCCGCGCGTGCACAATACCGGTCACTGGACCCAGGACGCTTGCGCCTGCTCGCAGTTCGAGCAGCACATGCGCGCTGTCGCCGGCTGGCCGCTGGGTGACGCAGCGCCGCATTCCTCCGCCGTGATGACCAATCTTATCGGTCATGATGCCGATGCCTGGCCCAGTTTGAGCGCCGAGCCCGGCGTCCGGCTGCATTTTTATGGCAAGCGCCAAACCCGGGACGGCCGTAAGATGGGCCATGTCAATCGGCTCGGGCCTCTGGCATAAGGCGGGTATGAAGCGTCCCTCCCCGCATGCCTTTAGCGATGATACCGGCCCGTTTGACCTGATTGGCGATATTCATGGCTGTGCCGGCGAGGCGGAAGCCCTGCTGAAAAAACTCGGCTACCGGCTGGGCGAAGACGGGCCACGCGGCAAGCGCGACTACACGGTCTCACACCCCCAAGGGCGCAAGCCGGTTTTCCTTGGCGATCTGGTCGACCGGGGGCCGCGCTCGCCGGATGTGCTGCGCCTGGTGATGGGTATGACCAAGGCCGGCAAGGCCTATACGGTGATGGGTAATCATGACGACAAGTTCCGCCGCTGGCTCGATGGTCACCACGTTCATCTCACCCATGGGATTGAAGAGACCATCACCCAGTTCGAAATCGAACCGGACGCCTTCAAGCTGGAAGTGCGCAATTTCCTCTACTACCTGCCGACCCATCTGATCCTGGATAATGGAGCGCTGCTGGTGGCCCATGCCGGGTTGGCGAAGAAGTTCCACGGCAAGTCGAGCGGACAGGAGCGGGCCTTTGCCCTGTTCGGTGATGTCGCCAAGCACCGCGACCAATACAATCTGCCGATCCGGCGCAATTGGGCGGCGGAGTACAGCGGCAAGCGCACGGTTGTGCACGGTCATGTCGCCGAGCGGGATGTGCGCGAGCAGAATAATGTGATCTGTATCGACACTGGTTGCTGTTTTGGCGGCCAGCTGACGGCCCTGCGCTGGCCGGAGCGCGAACTCGTCGAAGTGCCTGCCGAACAGGCTTATTTCCACTCTCCGCGCTGGGGCTAGGGGGCGATCATGCGATCTGTGTGGCTGGCCGCGGCGAGCGGTTTTCTGGCATTGGCCGGATGCGAGGACCTGCCCGCTTCGGATCGGGACGCGGAGGCGCCGCCACAGGTCGAAACCGCCCGGCCGGAGCTGGACAATCTGCTTGAGCGCACTCGTACGGGTTCAATCAGCGATGATGCCGGCGTCACCGAGCGAATGGCAGCGAGTGCGCAAGCCTATATGGAGGCCGTTGCTGCGGCCCGGGCCGGGATTGCGGACTATCCTTACCGGGAAGCGCATTCTGGCTTCGAGGCCATCCGGGCGGCGGTGTTCCAGCTTGATGACTGGGCTGCGGTGATCGACGCTGCGGGCTCGCACCGTCTGAGTGAGGCGCAGGAAGATCAGCGTCAGGCCCTGCGCGAAGAGCTCGGCCGGCTTCAGCGCCGGCTCCTGCCACGTTTGCGGTCACAATTCGTGACACCGGAGGGGGTGTTGGAAGAGCTGGCCCAGTGCGAAGCCATGGGCCCCACGGGCCGTATCGTGCGCTGTATTGCCCGGGATTTCCGCGACCATGCCCGCATGGTGCGCTTCCATAACCAGATCCGGCGGGTGATTTACCGGCTCCGTTTCACCGAAACCCGCTACCAGCCGGAAATCCACTCGGTTCGGCAATTCTACCAGTATGAGCTGGACGTTCCGGCTGATGGCGAGGTCGTTATCTGGCTGCCGTCCGGCGATTATCGCGACCCGGCCTAGGCGGCGGCCGCGGCTCTCGGTTTGTTGCTCAGCTGATCGGCGAAGCCGTGATTGACGTCGCGGTGTTCGGCTTCGTCTGCGCGCACCGCAATCACAACGTCGCGCAGGCGGGCATCAGCGGGCAGTTTCCAATAATCGATGGCGATCTGCGGCGCGGCGACATTCTCATGCCGGCCGGCATCGATCTCGGCGAGATACTGGGTGTAGCTGATCACGGCTTCTTCCTCGAAATAACCCACGACGCGATGGGCGGTGCGCGGCGCGAAGAGGTAGAGGAAGAAGTAGCAGTTATAGAAAATCGCCTGGGTGATCATCACTACTGCCCGTTCGAACAGGGTCGGCTTGGCGATTTCGATAAAGGTCATCAGGTGCATGCGCTCGTTTTCCGCCTCATCCAGCAAGGTGCGGATCCAGCCTTGGTCATCGCGGATGTGGCGGATGGCCTTGAGGTGCTGCAAGAGGCCTCCAACCATGCCGGGAACGGCTGCGACGGTTTCCAGAACGACGGCCCGGTGGCCATAGCGCTTGGCGAAAAACGTGTCGGCGAAGAAGCGCAGCATTTTGACAAAGCCCAGCGCGATCCTGTCGCCCAGGCCTTGCGGTTTGTGGTGTAGGGTGAGGTCTCTGTCTTGCGTGTGCATGGCGTCCTCCTGACGCTTCGGATTATGTGCACACAATATAAGCGATCACGCGGACGGGTTCACGGTGGCGCGGTGCCGCGCGGCGGCATAACGCACAAAATTAGTAGGGATTAACCGGGCGTCAGAAACGCGGGCCGAAACCATAGCGCAGGCGGCCGAGTAGCGGTCCGAGACCGGGCAGATTGTCGGTGACTTTTTGAACCTGCCGCTTGGTCTTTTCGAACTGCATCACATTCTCGATGCGACGATCGAGAAATTCGCGGGTCTTGGCCTTTTCCGGATCGGTGTCATGCAGCCAGATCGACAGGGTCGAGGCATAAACGCCGGACAGGATGGTGCGTTTTGAATAGTAATTGAAATCCGTCGAGGGATCGCCGATGGCCCGCCAGATCATGTCGGCCGTGGCCCAGACCAGGCGACTGGCCTCATGGCCGGCATCGGGGCGCAGAAGGCGGGTGCGGGCCTGCAGGGCGGCTTCTTCCTGCCCGTCCATGGCTTCGAGCCGGGCCCAGACACCGGTGGTGACGCGCTCGCGGATTTTCATCGCCGGCAGTTCGGCGGCCTCGAGCACGGTCCGCGCCTGCGAATCGAGTTCTTCCGACCAGAAGACGACGAGGTCCAGCTCACCGCGCGGGAAGGCGAGGTGTGCCTCATGCGCATCAACAGAGCTGTCTTCGATGGCCAATTCCAGCAGTCCTTCGCCCCAGCCGTCAAAGGCAGCATGCGGCAGAGCCGCCTGCAGCAGGGCCGTGCGTGTGCTATGGTAAAAGGATTGGGCGTCGGCAGATGTCTCGGTCATGCTGTGTTTCTAGTGCAGTTGGCGGCCGCGGTCATCCCGGATCAGTGCTTTAAGCCTGTGGACACAGCGTCGCAGCTCTGCTATTTGCCGCGCCTCTGGCGAACCAGCGACGAGGGGATGAACCTCTCGTCCTTACCAATGGAGAGAGAGCCATCGTACAGATCGTTGTGCGCGACAATAATG
>NZ_JASBRQ010000076.1 GCF_030149425.1 Maricaulis sp.
CAGGATGATCGCCTTGGGATCATAGCCGTCGATAAAGGCCTTGTCGGCGCGGTTATAGGGATGGACTTCGCAGTAAACGCCGCTCTCGCGGACGCGCCGGGCGATGAGCTGGGTCACCTGGCTGCCGAAGTCGATGATGAGGAGTTTTTCGTGAATTGGCGTCGTCATGGGGCCCGATAGCGCGAGTCAGAGCGGATTTCCAGTGCTGTTTGCTGATCCCCGGCATTGCTGGACTTCGCGCCGCCCCAGCCTATGCTCCGCCCCAGCCATTGGAGAGATGTCATGCGTACGCTTTTGATCCCTGCCCTCGCCACTTTGAGCCTCGTTGCCGCCTGCTCCCAGGCCGCCGAGGACGCACCGGCATCGGCCTGGACGATTGAGACCGACGCGTCACAGCTCAGCTTCATCTCGACCAAGCTGGGCGATATCGAGGAAGAACACGAAATCCCGGGCCTGTCCGGCGAAATTTCTGCCGACGGGGCGTTCAGTATCGACATCGCCCTGGCCACGCATGAGAGCTTCATCGATATCCGCAATGAACGCATGGCCGAACATCTCTTCCAGACGGCCCAGTACCCGCTCGCGACCGCTTCGGGTCAGCTGGAGATGCGCCAGTTCATGAGCCTCGCCAATGGCGCCAGCCGTACGGCCAGCCTGCCCTTCCAGCTCGACATGGTCGGCCAGAGCATCGACCTGCGGGCCGAGGTCGAGGTCACGCGCGTGAGCGAGGACCTGGTCAGGGTCAGCACGGTCGAACCAATTACGGTTGAAGCGGCTGATCTCGGCCTAGTCGACGGTATCAACACGCTGCGCGAACTGGCCGGGCTGGACAGCATCAATACCGATGTGCCGGTGAGTTTTGCGCTAGAGTTTGCGCGCTAGGCTGAACGCCCCGGCTGGTGCAGGCGCCCCGCGCGCTTGAGGTCCTCGTAGATCGCCCAAGGCGCAAGATCAAAACCGTTTGGCCATGTCGGTGCACCTTGCTCTAGAAATACCCGCGCGAAGAAAGACGGGTCGCTGAGTGGCGCGGTCATCGGGGTCGCACGCGCAATCAGCGCACTCAAGTCCACCTCGCCGGTCGCGCCATCACTGAATTGAACGGTCAGCGTCGAAGCGCTGCTCACACTGACACGGGTGATTGTCGTCAAACTATCCGTCATCATCGAGCCCGGGAATTCGTTCCAGCGGCTCCAACGCCTCCGCTCGAGCCCAGTTCTCAAGAATAGCAGGCTTGTGGCCGATCAGCCATTCCTGAACCAGTTTGAGAGCCCTACTCGTCAGTCTACCCCGGATAATACGGCCAGAGCCAATATCGATCAGAGCTGCCTGGCCCTGATAGCTCGCGTGTATATGGGGTGGCGGATGGTCGCCAAAATACATGCGGATCGTGATGCCGAAAAAGACCGAGATTATGGGCATGTTGCCTTATACAACGCATGCCCGCCGTCAGGCCGTGCTCTGGATCACACCCGCTCCAGTACGCAGATATAGAACCCGTCCGTATCCGTGCGTCCCGGTGAGAGCTGCAGGGCGCCGAGATCGGTGACGCAGGCCTCGAGCTTGTCTTCCGCCCCCTCAGCCAGCCCCCCGGACGCCTTGAGCGCGTCGATCGCCGGCACCGGTTTGAAGGCTTCGGTCTTTTCCAGGAAGGCCGCGACACGGTCGCCGTTTTCTTCCGGCAAAACCGAGCAGGTGACATAGACGAGACGGCCGCCCGGCTTCACATAGCGCTGGGCCCGTTCAAGCACGGTGTCCTGCTCTGACATGCGCTTTTCCAGCGCCGTCGGCTTGAGCCGCCATTTGGCGTCCGGGCGGCGGCGCCAGGTCCCGGTTCCGGTGCACGGCGCGTCGCAAAACACTACATCCATCGCTTCAACAAGCGAGTCTAACGCCTCGTTTTCCTTATCATCATGGACTTGGACATTGCGCGTATCGGCGCGTTTCAGACGCGGCCAGATCGCGCGCAGGCGGCGCCAGTCCAGATCCCAGGCATGGACCTGACCGGTATTGTGAAGCAGGGCCGAGAGCGCCAGCGTCTTGCCGCCGGCTCCGGCACAATAATCAAGCACCTGGGACCCCATTTTCGGGGCCGCGGCCAGGGCCGCGAGCTGGGAGCCAATGTCCTGGACCTCGACCCAGCCCTTGCCATAGGCCGGAATACTCTCGGCCGCGGCCGACTTGGCGCGCGGGTCACGCAGCGGAATTCGCAGACCCAGCTTGGTCAGATCGGATTCATGTACTGCTTTAAGTTTGGACTTCACCTCTTTGGCGGCACGCTCAAACTCGGTCTTAACTTCATTCACCCGTAGATCGACCGGAGCGCGCGAAGAGAGCAGCCGCCCCTCTTCTGCAGCGGCCTCACCGAAGGCCCGGACCAGGCTCTCTTCCAGCCATTCCGGGAAGTCGCCACGGACATGCATGGGGGCGTCGGAAATGTCCCGGGCCAGCCCGTCGCGCTCGGCCTCGCTGAGTTTCTCCGGCGCATGCTCGTCCCCCTCGAAAATTTCGTCGATCTCGTCCGCGCTCATGCCCCAGACGCGACCGGCGGTGCCCAGAGCCAGCGACCGGGCGCTGCCATCTTGCATCGCATGGGAGACGGAGAGTTTGTGGCGCAGGGCGTCGAGCACCAGACCGCCAATCCAGGCGCGATCACCGGACCCGGCAAAGCGATGCGCCTTGCCCCAGTCCCGAACGGCATCCTTGACCGGCTGATGCCGGCTTTCCAGCGTCTCCAGGATCTCGATCGCTGCTGCGATACGTCCGCCATCTCTCATCTGTCTCTCTCCTCTCCTTTCCCTTGATGGGAAAGGCCTGCCCCGGGCTTGTTCCGGGGTGGACCAGCGCAACGCGTTGGGCCGGATAGGGTGCGGCGGCAAAGCCGCCAGGAATTAGGTTCTCCGGGCCGCCTTTGGCGGCGCACCCACTCCGTCCCGGATTTCATCCGGGACACCTCGCCCATCAAGGGCGAGGAGGTTTGACTGCTCTAGGCCGGGGCAGCGCCGCCATAAACGGCGGCCAGTTGACGGCAGATCGCTTCCGGATCGGTCATGATGCGCTTGCCATTGACCGTTTCGACCGGCTGATGTGCCTGCGTCCCCTCAGCCAGGATCAGGGTCGGCGCATTCTGGTTGTTTTCGTCCAAGAGCGCGATGATTTCAGGCCGCGGACGCGGATAATCCACCCGCACGAGGCTGATCGCCTCGGCCCAGTGCGGATTGACCTGCAACGCCCCTTCCAGCGTGCAGCAATCCGCACACAGGCGGTGGGCGCCCTCCTCATTGACCCAGGGGCCGGTGAGCAGAAACAACAGGTCCTTGCCGGTCTCGATGGCGGGTTGTTCAGGCATCATGCGTTCAAGGTCTCCAGAGCGATCACCACCCACATCCCGGCCATTGCCACCAGGCTGACGCCAAAGCTCAAGAAGCGCGAGAGGATGTGGTTGACGCTGATATAGATGATGCCGTGAACGATGCGAGCCGCCACGAACAGCCAGGCGAAGCCGACCAGCAGCGGCGCATCCACCTCAAGGATCAGGGCCAGTGACACGGCGGCCCAGAACAATAGCGGCGTTTCCCACTGGTTTTGCGCCACGTTGGAGACGCGCTGCGCGCCCTCGGGCCAGTTACGCTCACCCAGCTTGACCTGGCGCCCGCGCAATTCGCCGGAGGCGATGGCGCGTACACGGGTGACGGCCATCAGGGCGATGATTACGAAACAAAAGGCGATGTAGACGAAAACAGGCGTCAAAAGCGCGGACGGCATGGCACATTCTCCTGATACTGGACGAAGGCGCGGACGCTAGTCGGCGCAGCGATGTGCAGCCAGACACATCAGCGTCTGGCTGCGATACGCAGATTTAGCTCGTCGTCGGATAGTTCGGCGCCTCGCGCGTAATCTTGACGTCGTGCACATGGCTTTCGCGCAGACCGGCATTGGTGATGCGAACAAATTGCGCCCGCTCATGCAGATCGGTGATGGTTTCCGAGCCGGTATAGCCCATGGCCGCGCGCAGGCCGCCGACCATCTGGTGCAGGATCGGGCCGACCGGGCCCTTGAACGGCACCTGACCCTCAATGCCTTCCGGCACCAGCTTCATGCGCTCGGTATCCTTCTGGAAGTACCGGTCGGCCGATCCGGCTGCCATGGCGCCCAGAGAGCCCATGCCGCGGTAGGATTTGTACGACCGGCCCTGATAGAGGAAGACCTCGCCCGGCGCTTCTTCCGTGCCGGCGAGCAACGAGCCGACCATGACAGCGTGCGCGCCCGCGGCCATGGCCTTGGCCATGTCACCAGAGAATTTGATCCCGCCATCGGCGATAATGTGGGCGCCGGTGCCTTCAGCGGCGCGGCGCGCTTCCATGATCGCGGTCAATTGCGGCACACCGACACCGGCGACGATGCGCGTGGTACAGATCGAGCCCGGCCCGATCCCGACCTTGACGCAATCCGCGCCCGCCTCGATCAGCGCCTTGGCGCCGTCATAGGTGGCAACATTGCCGGCCACGATCCGCGCAGCATTGGTGGACTTCTTCACCCGCGTAACCTGGTCGAGCACGGACTGGCTCTGACCATGGGCGGTATCGATGACAACCACGTCGACACCGGCATCGATCAGCGCTTCGGCGCGCTCGAAACCGCTATCACCCACCGTCGTCGCTGCAGCGCAGCGCAGACGGCCCTGATTGTCCTTGGCGGCGCTGGGATACTGTTCGGACTTGTCCATGTCCTTGACGGTGATCAGACCGATACAGCGATCCTGCTTGTCGACCACCAGCACGCGCTCGATCCGGTGCTTGTGCAGCTTGGCGCGGGCTTCGTCCTGGGTCGCGCCCTCAAGCACGGTGACGACGTCGCGCGTCATCAGATTGCCGACCTTTTCATTGGGGTCGTCGGCAAAACGGACATCGCGATTGGTGATGATACCGACCAGCTTGCCCGGCGTGGAATTGGTCGCGCCCTCAACCACCGGAATGCCGGAAATGCGATGCTCGGCCATCAGCGCCTTGAGCTCGGCCAGCGTGGCCGTCGGGGCGATGGTGACCGGATTGACGACCATGCCGCTTTCAAAGCGCTTTACCCGACGCACTTCCTCGGCCTGTTCGGCAATGGTCAGATTGCGGTGGATCACCGCCATACCGCCCGCCTGGGCCATGGCAATCGCCATGCGCGCCTCGGACACCGTGTCCATGGCAGCGGCCAGCATAGGGATATTCAGCGACACATCTTCAGCGATGCGCGTCGACACATTTGCGGTGGCGGGAAGAACTTCGGACGGGCCGGGCTGCAAGAGCACGTCGTCGAAGGTCAGACCTTCACGAATCTCCATCGGAGACCTCCTTCTCTCTTGCGGGGCCGCTATATCAGACAGGCGCTCAAGGTCAATCGGGGGAACGTGTTATTCGGTGTCTTTCAACAACCGTCATCCCCCGGCTTGTCCGGGGGAACTCGCCAACAAAGGTTGACATTGAGGTGCCCCGGACAAGCCGGGGCATGGCGGATGATTAGGGCTAACCCTTAAACCCGGTCGCGACCAGAAACGTCTCGGCGCTCTCCGACCGGCTCGCATCGGGCTTGAAGTGGCGACACTTGGCAAAACGGCCCTTGAGCTGGTCGAGGAGTTCGCCGGAGGTGCCGCCCTGGAAGACTTTGGCCACGAAAGTGCCGCCGGGTTTGAGCGTGTCATAGGCAAACTCGGCGGCCATCTCGACCAGGCCGACAATGCGCAAATGGTCGGTGTTCTTATGGCCGGTGGTCCAGGGTGCCAGGTCGGACAGGACGACATCGGCCGGACCGCCCATGGCGGATTTGACCATGTCGGGGGCGTCGTCCTCGGTGAAGTCCTTCTGGAACAGGGTTGCGCCCTCGATCGGGTCGATCTCCAGCAGGTCGATGCCGACGACTTCGCTGGCGCCCTTTTTCAGCGCCACCTGAACCCAGCCGCCCGGCGCGGAGCCGAGATCGACGACGCGCTGGCCGCTGCGCAGGAATTTGAAACGCTCATCCAGCTCGATCAGCTTGTAAGCCGCGCGCGAGCGATAGCCCTCCATCTGGGCTTTCTTGACGTAGGGATCATTGAGCTGGCGATCGAGCCAGCGGGTTGAGGACAGCTTGCGGCCGCGCGCGGTCTTCACCCGCGTACGGAACTGCTTGGCCGCGCGCTTATCACCGCCCTTGGTGACCGGACCCGAGCGGCGGCGGCGGCGCTCCTCGCCCTTGGGCTCCTCGCCTTCGCCGTCCGGCTTGTTATCGTCCTCGCTCATGCCTCTTGGCCCTCAACACCGGTAGGATTGTTCTTGCGCCGGTTGCGGCGCCGCTTCGGTTTGCGCATCAGATTGAGCAGCATGCCCTCGCGCAGCCCGCGATCGCCGACACGCAGGCGCTCCGCCGGCCACTTCTCCGCCACCGCTTCATAGATGGCACAACCCGCCAGCACCAGCTCGGCGCGGTCCGAACCGATCGTCGGCTCCTGGGCGCGCCCGGCAACATCGAGCGATTTGAGCCGGTCACAGGCGGCAATCGCCTCATCACAGCCCATCCAGAGCCCGTCGACCTTGGAGCGATCATAGCGCGGCAGGTTGAGATGCACGCCGGCCATGGACGTCACCGTGCCGGAGGTCCCGACGAGATGTGCCCGCCCCTGTTCGAACACATCGCGCATGGAGCGCGCCCCGCGCGGAGTTTTCAGCAGCCGCGCAGCAAAAGCCTTCATCTCGTTGTACCAGGCCTCACGGTCCTCACGTTCCGGGAAGCGCTCGGACAGGGTCACCACGCCGATCGGAGCGGAGGACCAGGACTTCATCGGCGGACGCCCGCCGCTTTCCGGTCCGCCGCGACGGCGCCATTCGGCCAGGTCGACCCAGGACAGCTCGGTCGAGCCGCCGCCGATATCGATCACCAGCGCCGCATCGCGGTCCGGATCAAGCAGATCGACACAGCCATGCACGGCCAGGCGCGCCTCTTCTTCCGGGCTGATCAGGTCAAAGACGATGCCGGTTTCAAGCCGCACACGCTCAAGGAAGTCCTCGCCATTGGAGGCATGCCGGCAGGCCTGGGTGGCGATGGCGCGATGCTTGACCACGTTTTGCCGGCCCAGCTTGTCGGCACAGACTTTGAGCGCTTCGACGGCACGATCCATCGCCGCGTCCGACAGGGCGCCGGTCGCATGCAACCCCTCACCGAGGCGCACAACACGGGAGAATGCGTCAACCACACGGAAGCTGGACCCGCTCTTTTGAGCCAGCAGCATCCGGCAATTATTGGTGCCGAGATCGATCGCGCCGTACACTGGAGGCGGCGGACGCCGCCGCTTCCGTCTGCGTCCGGCGGATTCCCGGCCCCCGCCTTCGCGGGGGGATGGCTCCGCCATGATTTTGTCCTCGCTGTCCGGGCGCGGCCTGCACATCAACTGCGGCGCGTCACGGTTCAGCCTGAAAATGGTCTTGAAAGTGAGGATACTCTCCTCAAATCAGAGAGGAAAGAGAGGTGCGAGTACAATTGCACCGCGCAAAGCAGCGACCGGGCTATCCCGCAGGGGAGACAAGGCCAATCGCCGCACGCAAAATTAACAAGGACGTGTCAGAGTATGCTCATGGATATCCGGCAAGCCAAATTCGCCCTCGGCGACGTGGTCCGTCACCGCCTCTTCCCGTTCCGGGGCGTGGTGGTCGATGTCGATCCGGAATTTGCCAATACCGAGGAATGGTATGAGGCCATCCCGGAAGATATCCGCCCGCACAAGGACCAGCCCTTCTACCACCTGCTGGCAGAGAATGAGACGAGCTATTACGGCGCCTACGTCTCCGAACAGAACCTGCTGCCGGACGCCGAGAACGGCCCGGTTGGCCATCCCCAGATCGACGAGACCTTCGAGAAATTCGACGGCGTGAAATATCCGCTGCGGCCGGATGGCGGCCTGGCGAATTAATGTTCGCGTTGCGACAAGTCTTCGACTCCGAATTCTGGAAAATCAACAGTTAGGCGTCTGTACCGGGGCCCGTCACCCAAAGCCCCTCGAACCTCATCTATCAAAGCCTCACACGCCCTCGGCCCAAAAATCGCGTCACAAACATCGGATTTTTTGAACCCAACAACGTTGATTTCACCTATGCTTGCAGAGACTTGGCGGGTATGTTCTTGCGAATATTGACACCGCCATTCTTGCTCAAACTGATAGTCAGTGTGCTTAATCAGCCAGCGGCGCCAATCGCCCACAGCAGCCGGCCCTCGGGACGGTGCTTCACTGTACATAACTTCGCTCACCTCAGAGGCTACGGGCGGCTGAAGAAAATCAGATCCAGATCGGAAGCCCAGTACAAACCCACGACCACCGCTAGCGTAAAAATCCCACATCAAACGACTTGTGGGATTAGTGGTTAGACAAAGTAGCAATGGGTCTCCGCGTAAGCGATTGAAGGTAGTTCGAGCTACCTCGTTGCGCATAAGTGCCATCGCGCGGTCTTCAGAAAAGCCGCCGACCATGTTGATGGAACGGACTTTATATCCGGGATAATCTGTCGAAGAGCGCTCAATGAAGGACTCTAGCTCGTTGAGTGCTTTGCGTCGTGAGTGCGATCCAAACTCCTCTGGGGAGCCCACATCTACCGAAACGTGACGGCTGCCAATTACATTGGTTCCATCCAACACCGCCCCCTCGAGCACGTGATGCGAATCCATCACATCGCTAAACTCGTTGAATGGTGTAGCCCTCATGCATTGATTGACCGCAACGTCTGAACGGTTCGATGCGAGATACTTGTAGAGTATCGGCGGCGGGGCCCTATCACCGCCCCCGATTGGCATCTCCTCATTCGCGGCCATATTTCACAACGGTTTGCTCGATCGCGCCGAAGATCGACTTGCCGGCCTTGTCCTTCATCTGGATCTTCACCGTGTCGCCGAATTTCATGAAGGAGGTCGACGGCTTGCCGTCGGCGATGGTCTCGATCATGCGGATCTCCGCGATGCAGGAATAGCCGACACCGCCCTCTGAGATCGGCTTGCCCGGACCGCCGTCGAGCTTGTTGGAGATGGTGCCAGAGCCAACGATTGTCCCCGCGGTGACCGGGCGGGTCTTGGCCAGGTGGGCGACCAGCTGGGCGAAGTCGAACGTCATATCGATACCGCACTCGGCAGCGCCGAAGGGCTCGTTATTGTAGTGCACGATCAGCGGCAGGTGGACCTTGTTGTCGGCCCAGGCATCGCCAAGCTCATCCGGCGTCACTGCGACCGGCGAGAAGGCGCTCGGCGGCTTGGACTGGAAAAAGCCGAAGCCCTTGCCCAGCTCCGCCGGAATGAGACCGCGCAGAGACACGTCATTGACCAGCATGATCAGACGGATTGAGTCGCGCGCTTCTTCCAGCGAACACCCCATCGGCGCATCACCGGTGATCACCGCCACCTCGCCTTCCATGTCACAGCCCCAGGCCTCGTCACCAAGCGGGATATCATCACGCGGCGCCAGGAAGGCGTCGGAGCCGCCCTGGTACATCAGCGGGTCAGTCCAGAAACTGTCCGGCATTTCCGCATTGCGAGCCTTGCGCACCAGTTCGACGTGATTGACGTAGGCCGAGCCATCGGCCCACTGGAAGGCACGCGGCAGCGGAGACAGGGCGTCATGCTCATGGAAGCGCTCACGCGGGATAGTCTCGCGGTTGAGCTCGTCATAGAGCGAGCGCAATTCCGGCTCGCATCGCTCCCAGTCGTCCAGTGCGGCTTGCATGGTCGCAGCGATGCGCGAGGCATCGGCAAACCAGGCCAGGTCCTTGGAAACAACGACGAGACGGCCGTCACGCTGGCCGTTCTTGAGAGATGCGAGTTTCATGTCTGCTCACTTCCTGTTGGCGGGAGGCCTTGGCTAACGCCGCTCGCGCCGCGAGGCAAGCTCAGCGTCTGTCGGAAAGCGTCTCAAAGCTGCCGTCCGGGCGCATCCATTCCAGCTCGCCCGAGGCAATGCCGAAACGTGCGCCATGCAGTTCCAGCCCATAGCTCTCGATCGCTTCGGCGACGAAGGGGAAGTCTTTCAGGCGTTCGACCGAGCGATGGATGGAGACCAGCTCCAGCCGGTCACACAATCGCGTGTCAGGCGCGCCATTGATCGATTGCACCGCTTCCTCGCGCGCCGGCTGCATGACTTCCAGCCAGGGGCCGAGAAACTCACTATGCGCGTCGTCGAGCCCGTGCGCACAGGCCCTGACACCGCCGCATTCACGATGCCCGAGCACCACCACACCCTTCACCTTGAGCACCTTGACCGCGTATTCGAGTGCCGCAGACACACCATGCACACCGCCCGGGCAGTATTCCGGTGTCAGATTGGCCACATTGCGGACGACAAAAAGCTCGCCCGGAGCGCAGTCGAAAATGACCGCCGGATCGACCCGGCTGTCGGAACAGGCAATCACCAGCGTGTGCGGCTGTTGCCCCTTGGACAATTGCTCATAGAGATCGTGCTCCACCGCGAAGCGGCGGGACTTGAAGCGTCGATAGCCTTTGCAAAGCGTATCGGGTGCCAGATCGGACTCGGTTTCGATCATGACACAGCAATACCCCCACTCGCACTCCGGTTTCAAGCCCTTACCTGGCTTATGGTTTCTGCCATTGGCGAGCAGGCATAGAAAAAGGCCGGGGGGTTGGGCCCCGGCCTTTTTGGCTGGTTATGCGCGCAAGGGTTTAGGACGCGCAGCTGGCCAGCGCCATGTTGGCAGCAACTTCTTCTTCGCCGGACTTGGCTTCTTCAGCAGCCGCGAAGTCGGCAATAGCCGCACCGCGATTGCCAGCGAGCCAGTAAGCAGCGCCACGGTTGTTCAGCGCGTGCCAGTTACCGCCGCGACGCTCGAGCGACTCATTGCAGGCCGCGATTGCTGCTTCAAACTCGCCGCTCTCGGCATAAGCGATGCAGGTATTGTTCAGGGCAACGGCCTTGAGACGCGGAGAGGCGCCGGATTCGGCAACTTCACCACCGAAGTGGATGGCCTGGGCCCACTCACCACGAGACACGGCACCCAATTGTGCGCGGATCAGGCCGCCGGCGCCACGCTGAGCGGCGAAGGTCGGCTCGGCGTCACACGTTTGAGCCTGGGCAACGGAAGCGGAGCCAGCTGCAACGAGACCGGCAAGAATGATGGAACGGAGCATAACGCCCTCCTGGGGGGATAAACCAAAGTGAACAGCATTTAGTTTTAGAACGAAGTTATGTGAATGGAATTGACGATTTTGCTATTCTCTGTATTCATATTTGTATGGATGATTGGTCAGACTATCTCGTGTGTCTCACGGTTGCCGAAACCGGGAGCCTCACCGCCGCCGCTCAAGAGCTGGGTGTGAGCCAGCCGACCGTGTCCCGACGCCTGCAGGCGCTGGAGGCCCGACTGGCAGAACCGCTGTTCGAGCGCGAGAACGGACAGTCCAAACTGACCCCGCTGGGTCAGAAGATTACCTCTCATGCCCAGCGCATGCGCGACGAGGCCTCCGCCATTCATCGCGCTGCAATTGCCCAGGACCAGAGCCTGTCCGGCCTGGTGGTGGTCTCGGCCTCCGAGGGTATCGGTGCGGACTGGCTGCCCGGCGCCCTCGCCGGCTTCCAGCGCGACAACCCCGGAATCGGGATCGAGATCGCGATCAAGAACCACCCGGCCAACCTGGCCGACCGCGAAGCCGATATCGCCTTGCGCTGGAATGGGCCGGGCACGCAGCAAAGCCTGGTCGGCCGTCGCGGTGCCACGGTCGGCGCCGGGCTTTACGCATCGCAGGAATACATCGAGCGCAAGGGCGAACCAGCGTGTGTCGAGGATCTCGCAGATCATGCCTGCGTCGCCTGGAGCCAGGGCGATTATTTCGGTTGGCCGCGCACGGAACAGGGCAGTCCCGTCCTGCCCAAGCATATTGCCTTCAAGGCCAACAGCCCGGCCAGCCATGTCAAAGGTCTGGAAGCGGGTTTCGGTATCGGTGTCACCTCGCACCGCCTCGCTGCCCAGCATGACGGGCTGAAGCGATTGCTGCCGGATTTCGAGACTTCACTCGACCTCTGGGTCGTCGCCCACGAGACCGTGCGCAAAAGCGGCCGCATCCGCGCCGCCTTCGATCACATCATTGCGGAAATGAAACGGGACGCAGCCTTTTTCGAAAAGGGCGTCCCGTCCCGCCTCGCCTGATCAGTCCTCGTCACCATAGATCGACACAACCGGTTTGCCGCCGGCCGTCAGGCTGGCGCGATACATGCCCGGCGTGTTGAAGGACCAGGCGATATCGCCCTGCGGGGTGAGCGCAACAATGCCGCCATCGCCCTCCAGAGCGGTGAGCTCGTCCTGGATGACCTGGTCAGCTGCTGCCTGCAGGGACAGCCCCTGGAACTCCACCAGCGCACAAATCCGGCTGGCCACGGTCAGGCGGATGAAGAACTCGCCCGTTCCCGTCGCAGACACGCCACAGGACTCATTGCTGGCATAGGTTCCGGCCCCCAGGATCGGGCTGTCGCCGACCCGGCCCCAGCGCTTGGCGGTGGTGCCGCCGGTCGAGGTTCCTGCGGCGATGTTGCCTGCGCGATCAAGGGCCACCACGCCAACCGTGCCGAACCGGTGTTCACGCGCATCCCGGTCAAGCATGCCGTGATCGACGGGCTCCGGGTCCGGTGCGCCTTCCGGGCGCGGCGGGATATCCAGCCCCAGACGATCGAGTGTGCGCTCCAGCGAGGCCCAGCGACGCTCGGTGAAGAAATGCGCGGGAGCAACCATTTCCAGGCCCTGTTCCACGGCAAAGGTCTCGGCGCCCTCGCCCTGCAGCATGACGTGGCGGCTTTCCTCCATCACCGCACGGGCCAGGGTGATCGGGTGGCGGACCTGGGTCACGCCGGCGACAGCGCCGGCATTGAGCGTGGCCCCGTCCATGATCGACGCATCCAGTTCATTGCGGCCCGCGGCCGTGAATACGGCACCGCGTCCGGCATTATAGAGGGGATCATCTTCCATTCCCTGGATCACCGCCTCGATGGCATCCAAAGCGCTGCCGCCTGCTTCCAGAACCGTCTCGCCCCGGTCGAGCGCGGCCTGCATGGAGGCACGATAGGCCGCCTCGGTTTCCGGCGTCATGGCACCGCGTTCGATCACACCGGCACCGCCATGGACGACCAGGGCCCAGTCCGGCCGGTCCTGGCCAAGTGCCTGCGGCGCGGTCGGGAGCGCGGCACTCATTGCCGCCAGGATGAAATTACGCATGTCAGATCTCCCCAAATCTCTGCAGGGAGTGTGGAGCAGTTCTCGCCAAGCGCAAGAGCGGATGGCCTAGAGCGCCGGGACCGGTGCGCAGAGCGGCCGGATGCCGGCCAGCTGTTTATTGCCGCGCCCTCCGGCGGCGCCATCAAAATAAAGGTTCAGTCCCTGGACCGCCCAACCAGCGTCACAGGTGACGGTCTCATAGTCGCCATCACAGTCATGAACCCGGGCTGTCACCGCCGCGCCGTCTTGCGGGTGCAGCCTGACCGCTGCGATCTTGCCGTGCCGGTTGAGGCAGGCGCTGACGCCTTGCGCGTATTGTCCATCCGGCAAAACCGCATTGGCTGACTGGCGAACCAGCCGGGCGACCACGCGACCGGAACAATACTGGGCCGTGCGCGGCACCTCGCCCCGGGCATAGATGCGAACCTGGCACACCCGGTTACGGCGCGAGGTCAGCTGCAGACCGAAGAGCTGGCCGGCATTCTCAACCAGAATTGCGCTCTCATACGGGGTGACCTGCCCCAGCATCATTTCCTCGTCCTCACCGGCGAGGCTGGATGTCAGCCAGAGTGAAACCAAAAGCGCGCTCAGAGCCATTGGCTCCTCCAATCCATGTGTTGCGATTGGCGAGCAGACTAAAGCCCCGGTGCTCACGGGTCTGTACGAAAGAATTCACAAGGCCGTGCGTTACTCGACGGGAAAGCCGCACAGCGCGGCGATGGCCCGCCATGGCAAGGCGGCAGACGCGAAGGCCAGCACGACAATCGACAATCCGACCAGGCTTCTCATGCGCGTATCGTGCGACCAGGCCAGTAATTGGCGCGCGCCCATGGCGGATGCCAGGACAGCAGGCAGAGTTCCAAGACCGAAACCGGCCATGATCAGCCCACCGGTCAGAGGCGAGCCCGACAGCATGGCGTAAAACAGCGCCGCATAGACCATCCCGCAGGGCAAGAACCCCCACACGAAACCGGCAAGGAACGGGCTGGCCGAACTGATCCGGGCACCGCCATGCAAGGGCAGGCGCTTGAGCACGGCGCTGCCGGCGCGGTCCAGACCGGCCAGGGCGGGCGCCCAGCCGGCTACGGAAAGGCCGATATAAAGCAGGGTGAAGGCCGCAGCCCAGCGCATCAGATCAAACATCACGGCCCGGTCAGCCGCGAAGTAGAGCGAGCTTCCCGCCGCGGCGAGGACGATACCGGCACTCACATAGGCCCCAATGCGCCCGAGCTGAGCGAGCAGGATCACCCGATGCTGGGCCTGACGGTCCTCAGGCGCGAGGGTGAACATCAAGCTGGCGGAAATACCCGAACACATCCCGGCACAGTGCAGGGACGAGGCGAAACCGGCCAGCAAGCCTCCCAGGAGTGTAAAAGGTGAAATATCCACGTCAGTCCCCGCACCGAGAGTTGAGACATAACCCGCAAATCACCTTAAAAACTGTGTGGCGTAATGCCGCAAAGCCAGCAAAGGCTTGTCAGGCGAGTATGCACGGGGAGGAAGATCATGGTTACGCTCAATAAAGTCCGGCGCGATGCGCCTTGGAGCTGGCTCAAGGCCGGCTGGGAAGATTTCGTTCGCGCACCGCAAGTGTCCCTGCTTTACGGGCTGATCTTTGTCGGAGCGGGACTGGCGATCGTGGTCGGGCTGTGGGCCATCGGCCAGCAATCGAGCATTCCCGTCGCCATGTCTGGCTTCGCTCTGGTGGCCCCGGCCCTGGCGATCGGCATCTACCAGGTGAGCCGGGCGATGGAGCGCGGCGAGAAGCCACGCTTCCGGATCATGATTACTCGCTACCCGGCGCGTCTGACACAGATTGGCTTTATGAGCGTGCTGCTGGCGCTGCTCCTGATGGTCTGGTTCCGCGCCGCGCAATTCCTCTATATCGGCATCGTCCCGGCAGGCCCGTTCGAGCTTGGTCCCTTCATCAACTACATGCTGACCGATCCGGCCGGCCTGACGCTGCTGGTTGTCGGCACACTGGTCGGCGCCTTTTTGGCCTCTGTCGCTTTCTCGATCTCGGTCCTCACCTTCCCGATGCTGGTTGATCAGGATGTCGACGCCATCACCGCTCTGATCGCTTCGATCCGCGCCGTCTTCAGCCAACCATTTGTCATGATCACCTGGGCCTGGCTGATCGCCTTCTGGGTTATCGCCGGTAGCGCCCTCTTCCTGATCGGTCTGGCCCTCGCCTTTCCCTGGATCGCGCATGCCAGCTGGCATGCCTACAAGGATTTCGCCCCGCGCCCGTCGAACTGATCCGGTGTCGAATTGATCCGGCATCGCGGCCCGCCAAACGGCTGAGCACTGCCCCATCAGCAACGTGCGCCGGGCGTGCGCTTGCTTGTGGGCAGGGTTGGTTTTGAGCAGGTCAGCCCGCGGACCCGTGACGATCGCTCCACAAGCGGGACAGATCGGCCAAGTGGCCCCAGCACCCCAGCGCAGCGTCGTCCGGCTCAGTCGTCCGTCGACATCGCCGGGTCGCTGAGCGGGGCCTCGTCATCCATCAGGATGCGTTGGGCGGCGCCATCGAGATCATCATACTGGCCCGACTTCAAACTCCACATGAAGCCGACCAGACCAAGAAAGCCCATCATAAGAGCAATCGGGATCATCCAGAGCAGCATAGTCATTAGCGAGCAAGCCTCAGCGCGTTGAGCGTCACCAGGATGGACGATGCCGACATGGCGATCGCCGCGATCAGCGGGGTGACGAAACCACCGACCGCAAGCGGAACGGCGATCATATTATAGATCACGGCCAGACCGAAATTCTCCAGCACGCGGTGCTTGGCGCCCTTGGAGACTTCTGCGGCGACCACAGCCTTGTCGAGACGGTCGCCCTGGAGCACGAAATCGGATGCGGCCTGGGAGATTTCCGCCGCCGAAGCCATGGAAATGGACACGTCGGCGGCAGCCAGCGCCGGCGCGTCATTAATGCCGTCGCCGATCATGCAGACCTTGAGCCCGTCCGCCTTCATGTCCTGCAGCTTGGCGATCTTGTCCTGCGGCTTGAGCTCGGCGAAGGCCAGCTCGATCCCGAGCTGGCCGGCGATGTGGTCGACCGGGATTTTGCGATCCCCGGACAGAAGGATGACCCGGCAGCCACGCTGTTTGAAGGCCTTCACCGTACGGCGGGCCTCAGCGCGCAGCTGGTCCTCGAAGCGGAAGCGCACCGGCTCGCGCCCATCCATACATAACCAGGCCTCCGAATGCGGGTCGGCGCCGCTTTCCAGCCCCAGCCAACGGGCCGAACCGAAGCGCACCTTGACGCTGTCCACTTCGCCTTCGAGCCCACCGCCCGGCGTTTCGGTGACTTTGTCGGCGGTTTCGCCCATTCCGGCTTCATCAGCCACAGCCCGCGAGAGCGGGTGACGGCTGGTACGGGCCAGGCGCGCGGCGATATCGAGCTGTTCAGCAGAAATCTCGGCGGCATTGACCAGGCGCGGCCGCCCTTCGGTCAGGGTTCCGGTCTTGTCGAACACCACTGTGTCGATCCCCGCCATGCGTTCCAGCGAATCTCCCGATTTCACCAGCACGCCTTCACTGTAAAGCCGGCCTGAGGCGACGACCTGAACCGCAGGCACGGCCAGAGCCAGCGCGCAGGGACAGGTGATGATCAAGACCGCGATGGCGTTGATGATAGCGGGCCGGGGCTCACCCAAGAGGACAAACCAGCCGACCAGGGTCAGGGCCGCCAGGGTATGCACGATGGGCACATAGAGCTTGGCCGCCCGGTCCGCCAGGCGGACATAATGCGAGCGCGACTGCTCACCGGCTTCCACCAGCCGGGTGATCTCGGACAGGAGGGAATTATCCCGGTCGGCAATGGCCTCGATCACCAGCTTGGCGTCGAGATTGAGCATGCCGGAAAACAGCTGCGCCCCCGGCTGAGCCGCAACGGGTGCGGTCTCACCGGTCACCAGGGAGCCATCCAGCTCACCCTCGCCTTCAACCACACGGGCATCCACGGGTACCCGGTCGCCCGCGGCGAGCAGGAGATGATCACCGGCCACAACCTCACGCGCCGGAATGGCTTCGATACGGCCATCGGGCAGAACCCGGTTGGCGCTCGCCGCCTGCATCGCCGCCAGGCCGCGCGCTGCCTGGCTCGCCTTGGCCCGCAACCGCATGTCGAGAAAACGCCCGATCAGCAGGAAGAAGAGCAGCATCGCCGCCGCGTCGAAATAGGTATCGCCATGGCCGATGAAGGTCTCATAGACCGACAGGCCGCAGGCCAGAAAAACGGCCAAGGAGATCGGCACATCCATATTGACGTGGCGGTGTTTGAGCGCCTGCCAGGCCGAACGGAAAAACGGCTGCCCGGCATAGGCTGCAGCCGGCAGCACGATCAGCGCCGAGATCCGGTGCATCAGCGACTGCATGGACGCATCCATCTCCCCGACACCGGACCAGACGGCGACCGAGAGCAGCATCACATTGGCCATGGCAAAGCCAGCCACCGCGAGGGCGCGCAGCAAACGCTTTTCTTCCACCATTTGCGGGTCACTGTCCGCTTCAGGCTCATAGGGCGTAGCCGGATAACCGATCGCGGCCAGTTTGCTGATCAGCTCGCGGGCGGCTTCCGGTTCACCGCGCCAGCTCAGGGCCAGACGGCCGGTCGACAGGTTCAAACGCGCACTCTCAACCCGCTCATCCTCGCTCATCCCGGTTTCAATCCGGGCGATACAGGCGGCGCAACTGGCTCCCCGCACCATGAGGTCGAGCTCATTATGGCCGTCCACCCGGCGCACGAAGGCCGTCGGGTCGGCCTGGGAGGCCGGGACAAAACCGGTATGGGTCGCGTCGATTGCGGTCACAATTCACTCACGAATTCGAACGGGCGGGCACCGGTATTGCGCGCCCGCAGGCTCCAACCCGCGTCCGCTTCACACGGAATTGGCGCCTGATAAACACCGGGACGGGTCTCGGCGAAGACCAGGGCACAGTCGCGGGTGGTATCCGTCGGGTGGGCGATCAGCCCCTCCAGCGACAGCTCGGTAACGGCAGCACCGGAGCGGTCCAGAACCTCGACCAGGAGCGCACCCTCGACCCGGTTGAAGCGCGCCGACCAGCCCATGGCCGCCTGCGCCTGACGGCGCTCGAGCGTGTCGTTATAGTTCACGCCCTGCATGTAGGAGCGCGGCACATCCTCCCCCGGATGGGTCCGCACAGCCAGGGTGATGAAGGTCGCATTGACCGCAATGGTCACACCGAAGAAGAGCAGGATCATGACCAGCACATGCCAGCCGCGGAGCGGACGGAACCAAGCCATTATGGATTTACCCCTGTAACCAGAACGGAACGCGTTGTTGCCGTTTCACCGGTCACCGGATCGGTGACGCGGAAGACGAATTCTTCCCGCTGGCTGTCAATCGCGTCAGCGGGCAGTGTGAGATAAAGAATGAAGTCCTGGGTCTGATCGGCGCCGACAGGCAGACGCATCGGCGTCTCCGCAGCCGCGCCCAGAACGCGCACCTGGATCGCCGGATCGCCGCCCTCAAGCGTCAGATCGAGCTCGCGCGGCTCGCCGGCCTTGTTGACGATTTTCAGATTATAGCCATTGCGCACGGATCCGTCCGACAGCTGGACATAATTCGGATTACGATCACGCTGGGCGTTGAGCTGCAGCTCCTCGCGGGTGATCAGGGCGCCGAGCATGAACAGGGCGACGATCGCAAACGCTCCGGCATAGACCAGGGTGCGCGGACGGATAAAACGGTAGCGCGGCTTCTCGCCGGCGGCGTAGCGGTCGACATTATCGTCGGTCTCATAGGTGATGAGCCCGGTCGGCCGCTCGATCTTTTTCATGATGTCGTCGCAGGCATCGATACACAGCGCGCACTGGATACATTCCAGTTGCGAGCCATCGCGGATATCGATCCCCATCGGGCAAACGGCAACGCACTGCTTGCAGTCGATGCAATCGCCGCGCTCATCCCAGCTCTCGCCCTTCTTGTGACGGCCACGCGGCTCGCCCCGGTCAAAGCGATAGGTAACATTGAGGGCTTCGCGGTCCGTCATGGCGCCCTGGATACGCGGCCAGGGGCACATATAGATGCAGACCTGCTCACGCATTGTGCCGGCGAGCGTATAGGTGGTGAAGGTCAAGATGCCGGCGAAGAGGTAGGAAGACAGCGCCGCCTGACCGGAGAAGAAGTTTTCCAGCAGGTCAAAGGCGTCGTGGAAATAGAGAATCCAGGCCCCGCCTGTGGCCGCGGCGATGATCAGCCAGACCGCGTGCTTGCCGCCTTTGCGCCAGGCCTTGTCGAAGCTCCACTTGGCCTTGTCCAGGCGCATGCGGGCATTGCGATCGCCTTCAAAGAAGCGCTCGACCATGATGAAGAGGTCGGTCCAGACCGTCTGCGGACAGGCATAGCCGCACCAGACCCGGCCCAGCAGCGCGGTCGCCAGGAACAGGCCGAAAGAGGCCAGGATCAGCAGCCCGGTGATGTAGTAGATCTCGTTGGGCCAGATCTCGATGAAGAAGAAGTAGAAACGGCTATTGGCGAAATCGACCAGGACCGCCTGGTCCGGCATGCCCTCGCCTCGCTCCCAGCGCACAAACGGCAGGAAGTAATAAATCCCCAGCGCAACGGCCATCATCACCCATTTGAGCAGGCGGAAGGGTCCATGTGCGAGTTTGGGGTAGATTTGCTGACGCGCCTGGTAGAGCTCACGCGTCTCGGCAGTATTGACCGCCTCGGCCTTGGATTGCCGGACGCCGGGTGCTGCCATGCTGGTATTCTGCGTATCAGTCATGGCAGTTCTTAGACCCGGATTTTTTTACGGAGACTATGCGACCTACTGACCCGTGGGACCAGCTGTCGCAGCCTCACCGCCGCCCAGCAGGAAGACATAGGCAGCCAGGGCATCAATGGTGCGGTCGTCCAAACGGCCTTCCCAGGCCGGCATGACACCGTAGGGACCACGATAGATGGAGTTGATCACCTGCTCACGGCTGGAACCGTAAAGCCATTCGCGATCGGTCAGGTTCGGTGCGCCCTGGAGGCGATCACCGCGGCCATCTTCCATGTGACAGGTCACGCATTGCTGCGCATAGACCTGCTGGCCCAGGGGATTGCTCTCGCCCTCGCCGGACAGGCTGAGGACATGATCGGCCACCGCCTCGATCTCTGCCGTGGTCAGCAGTTCGTCACGGCCATAGGCCGGCATTTGCGAGAACCGCGTCATGTCGTGCTCGGCACGGATGCCATAGAGCAGCGTCTCGCGAATGGCGTCGTAAGAACCGCCCCAGAGCCAGACATCGTCATTGAGGTTGGGATAGCCCACAAACCCCTGACCGCCGGCACCATGGCAGGTGGCGCAATTATCGCCGAAAGCCGCATCGCCGGCTGCGGTGACGAATTGCAGCAGCTGGGGATCATTCTCGATCTCGCTGATGCTCGCCCCTTCAAGCGCGGCATAACCGGCTTCGCGGGAGGCTTCGAGGGCTTCCAGTGCCGCCACAACATTCACCCGCTCGGAGTGATTGCGCAGACCGCGGGTATGGTCGCCATCGCCCGGCATGCCCGGCAGGCCGGGAATAGCCGGCATGAAGACCATGTAGACGATGGCCCAAACGACGGTGGCGTAGAAGATGTACAGCCACCACCGCGGCAGCGGCGTATCGAGCTCCTTGATACCGTCCCACTCATGGCCGGTGGTCTCGGTGCCGGTGTGATCATCGCGTTCGATATCGTTCTTGTCGGACATGATCTCAGTCCCCCTTTGCCGCATCGAGCGGCGTGTCGGATTCGTTCAGGGGCGCATTCGCGGCCTGGTCGAAACGCTGCTGGTTTTTCGGCCAGAGCGCATAGGCCAAAGCGCCGAGGAAGAGCGCGACGAAGAGCAAGAGGCCCCACGTCTGCGCGAAGCTGGATAGGATCTCATACATCGCGCTACCTCAGATTCTCGTCGGCTTCCGCCTCATAGGTGGAGAAGTCCACCATCGTGCCAAGCACCTGCATGTAGGCGATCAGCGCGTCGAGTTCGGTCACCGCATCCGGATTGCCGTCGAAATCACGCATCACAGCGCCCGGATAGCGGGCCTGGAAGCCGTCATAATCATCGGCAAAGGGATCGAGCTGGGTGCGCACGTCGGACACAGCATTCTCGATGTGCTCGGCATTGTACGGCACGCCGACCCGGCTCAAGGCCCGCAGATTGGCCGCAATATTGGTGTAGGCCAGCTCCGAGGTCTCCAGGAAGGGATAAGGCGGCATGATCGATTCCGGCACGACCGAGGTCGGTGCCCGCATGTGGTCACGGTGCCATTCGTCCGAATACTTGCCGCCGACGCGGGCCAGGTCCGGCCCGGTCCGCTTCGAGCCCCATTGGAACGGTCGGTCGTACATCGACTCGGCTGCCAGGCTGTAATGACCGTAACGCTCGACCTCGTCGCGCATCGGACGGATCATCTGGCTGTGGCAGACATAGCAGCCCT
>NZ_JASBRQ010000077.1 GCF_030149425.1 Maricaulis sp.
CTATACCGCCGCAAACCTTGTCCAGGGCCTTTCAACACCGGGAGAGATGATGAGCCGCGCGGCCTTCACCTACGACTTTCCCCACCGCCACCTGATTTCGGTGGCTGACCTCAATCCCGTTGACATCCAGATGATCTTCGAACGCGCCGAGCATTGGCGCGCGGTCAATCGCACGACCGAGAAGACGTCTGACGCCCTCAGGGGCATGACGGTGCTCAACCTGTTCTTCGAAGCCTCGACCCGGACCCAGGGTAGTTTCGAAATGGCCGCCAAGCGCCTCGGTGCCGATGTGGTCAATTTCGCCATTGCCCATTCCTCGGCGAAGAAGGGCGAAAGCCTGTCCGATACGGCACGCAATCTCGCGGCCATGCAGCCCGACATTCTGGTGGTTCGCCACAGCGCGACGGGCGCACCGCAATATCTGGCTGACCGGACCCATCTTGCGGTCGTCAATGCCGGTGACGGTATGCATGAGCACCCGACCCAGGGCCTGCTCGACGTCTTCACCCTGACGCGGCGTTGGGGCGGGGTTGGCGGCAAGCGTATCCTGATCGTCGGCGACATCCTGCACTCGCGCGTCGCCCGTTCGAATATCGGCCTCCTGAACATTCTCGGCGCGGAGATTCGCCTGTGCGCCCCGCCGACGCTGTTGCCGACCGATGTTGATCAATGGGGGGTGGATGTCTTCCACGATCTCGACGACGCCATGACCGATTGCGACGCCGTCATGGCGCTGCGCCAGCAAAAGGAGCGCATGTCCGGCGGGTTTGTGCCCTCTGAACGCGAATTCTTCCAACTGTTCGGCCTCTCCCATGAGCGTATCCGCCGGGCCAAGCCCGACGTGCTGGTGATGCATCCGGGCCCGATGAATCGCGGCGTCGAGATCCACTCGAAACTGGCGGACGATCCCGAGCATTCGGTGATCATGGACCAGGTCGAGAACGGGGTTGCGGTGCGGATGGCCGCGCTGGAACTGATCGGCGCCAATCTGCGCCAGGAGACGCGCGCATGAGGACGAGTTTTGCCATCACCAATGCGCGCCTGGTCGATCCGGCGACGGAGTATGACGGCCCCGGCGGGGTGCTGGTCGAGGACGGCCGCATTGCCCAGACCGGTGAGAGCCTGGACCTGAGCGGGGCAGAAACCGTCATCGACGCGGGCGGGAAAATCCTCGCCCCGGCTCTTATTGACCTGCGCGCCGCCAAGGAACCGGCCCTGACCTCGGATGGGGAAACCCAGTCGAGTCTCGCGGCGGGGGCCGCGGCCGGCGGTTTCGGCACCGTCGTCCTGGCGCCAAATGAAACCTCGCCACTGGACGTGGCCGGTGGTTTTGCCGGCATGGTCCGGTCGCTGAGCCAGCACGGTGTCCGTGTGCACTCCGCTGCAGCGGCAACCCACCGCCTGCAGGGCGAAGCCATGGCCGAGATCGGATTGATGGCCAAGGCCGGCGCCGTTTATGTCGGACAGGGTGATCATACGATCGAAGACAGCCGCACCCTGCGCCGGGTGATGAGCTATGCCAGCCAGTTCGACCTCTGGCTCGCGCTGCGGCCGGAAGACGCGCATCTGTCGCGTCATGCCGTGACTACGGAAAGCGACTGGTCGGCCCGGATGGGACTGCCGGCGGAACCGGCGATTGCCGAACGCATGGCGGTTGACCGCTACGCCTCGATTGCCGCGCTCTCCGGCGGCAAGTTGATGATCGACCGGCTGTCGACCCGTGACGGGCTCGACGCGCTGCGCGCCGCCCGGCAACGCGATATCGAGGTCGCTGCAACGGCGGCCATCGCCCATCTCAGCCTGAATGAAGTCGATGCCGGCGGGCTGGACAGCGCTGTGCGCATGTTGCCGCCGCTGCGCCTGGAGGAAGACCGCCGGGCTCTCATTGATGCGGTCGCGCGTGGAGAGATCGACGCCATTGTTTCCGATCACCGTCCCACGCCTTTTGACGATAAGGGCGAGCCGTTTGCCATGGCGATTGCCGGCACGATGGCGCTTGAAACCCTGCTCGCCTCGCTGCTGGCGCTGGTGCATGACGACGAACTCAGCCTGGTCGAGGCGCTGCGCCCGGTGACCTGCGGTCCGGCCGATCTGCTGGGACTGCCACAGGGCCGCCTGCAGGAAAACGCGCCGGCCGATCTGGTGCTGATCGACGGGGACAAGCCTTGGGTCTGCGATCCGGACACCTTCCAGTCGCCGCGTGGAAACTCCGCCTGGGCTGGCCGACGCTTCATGGGCCGCGCGATACAAACATTTGTCGACGGCCAGGCGATTTACAACTATAACGGGTAGCGCTATGGAAATCTTGTTCCTGATCATCTCCGCCCTAGGCGGTTACCTGCTCGGTTCCATCCCCTTCGGCCTCGTCATCACCCGATTGGCCGGGCTGGGCGATATCCGCGAGATCGGTTCCGGCAATATCGGTGCGACCAATGTCCTGCGCACCGGCCGCAAGGACTTGGCTGCAGCCACGCTCCTGCTCGACGCGGGCAAGGCCGGGATCGCCGCGGCCATCTTCGGGGCGCTGTTCGGAACCGTTCCGGGCCTGGTGGCCGGTGCGCTCGCCTTTGCCGGCCACTGCTTCCCGGTCTGGCTGGGTTTCAAGGGCGGCAAGGGAGTCGCCACCTTTGTCGGCACCATGCTGGTGGTTTACTGGCCGGTCGGCCTGGTTGTGATCGCAAGCTGGCTGGCCACCGCTGCGATTTTCCGGATTTCCTCGCTTGGCGCACTGGTCGCGGCCCTGGCCGCACCGTTTGCGGCGCTGGGCTTTGGCCGTGTTGATGTGGCGATTATGGCGGGCGCGCTGACCGTGATGATCTACTGGCTGCACCGGGCCAATATCGGCCGCCTGCTCAAAGGCGAGGAGCCGCGCATTGGCGACAAGAACAAGGCGGCAGCCAAGCCTGACGAGGCAGCAAAAGAAGATGGTGCCGACAAAAACGGGGCAGAAACGGAGGCGCCTTGAACGGCCCGGATACGCACAGAGAGGCCCGCCTCGCCACACTCCGCCTGGCCCGGACAGCAGGTATCGGGCCGGTCAATTTCCGTCGTCTGATTGACCGCTATGGCGACGCCCAGACAGCCCTGGACGCTCTGCCCTCGCTGAAGGGCGCAGCCCATCTTTCCATCACCAGCCGGGACGCGGCCCAGCGTGAGCTCGAGGCGGTCGACCGGGCCGACGCCGCTCTCTTTCTGCTTGGGGAGCCAAGCTATCCCGACCTCCTTGCGCGCATCGCTGACGCCCCCGCCGCCCTGATGGTGAGCGGCCGGGCTGAGCTGCTGCAACGGCCTGGATGCGCAATTGTCGGCTCACGCAATGCATCAGCGGTCGGCCTGCGCCTCGCGCGCGATCTGGCCGCAGCGATCTCCGCCGAGGGCCTGGTGGTCACCTCAGGCCTGGCCCGGGGCATTGATGGAGCAGCACACACGGGTTCGCTGGCCCACGGCACGATCGCTGTCGTTGCTGGCGGCATCGATCATATCTATCCGCCCGAACATGCCCGCTTGCACCACGAGATTGCTGAAACCGGCCTGGTCGTATCTGAAATGCCGCTCGCTTCGCGTCCCACTGCGCGGGACTTCCCGCGCCGCAACCGGATCATCTCCGGTTTGACCCGCGGTACGCTGGTGGTTGAGGCCGCCATGAAATCGGGCTCGCTGATCACGGCGCGACTGGCCGGCGAACAGGGCCGCGAGGTCATGGCCGTGCCCGGTTCTCCGCTTGATCCGCGGGCCAAGGGAACCAATCACCTCCTCCGCGAGGGCGCCCATCTGATCGAGAGCGCTGAGGATGTGGTCGAGCTTCTCGGCCAGATACACCTGCCCCCGCCTGAACAGGTCCGCGAAGCGGATGACGGTCCATTCACGCCGTTTGCGACGGACACGGCACCGGAGCACGACACCCCCCATGCAGAGGACGCCGAGCACAGCGCCCCAATGCCGGCGCGTGACCTTCTGGACCTGATCTCACCCGTCCCGGTTTCGGTCGATGAGCTGGCTCGCCAGTCGGGTAAAGGCGCGGGTGAAATCCAGGCTGAGATATTGGAACTGGAACTGACCGGCGCCGTCATCCAGCTGCCCGGGGCGCGTGTGCAGCGCGTCTAGGGTTCGCGCGCGGCCGAACCCACGCCCGCCTCCATTTCCACCATCAAGGCGGTGACCTCAATCAGGCTACAGCAACGCTCCAGCCCGGCATGATAGGCATCCTCGCTGAGGGCCCGCAGGCGTTCCGCCAGCTCCAGCATGTCACCGTCTGCGGTGATAGATGGGGATATGGGCTGACCGAAGAGGTCATGGCCGGGCTTGGGGCTCGCCGGCTTGCGGCGACGAAAGAGCGGCAATTGAAGGGTCATGTGTTTCTCTCCCACAACCCCAAATTACTACCTATTGGTGTATGAATCAATATATGCGCGAATTAGGAGTTTTTCTGGATTTGATCCAGGAGCAGGTCGCGCGCCGCTTGAACCTGACGCGTCAGGGCGGCTGATCCTTCGCCGGTATCCGGATGCAGCTTTTTCATCAGGCTTCGGTAGGCGGTCTGGATTTCCGTCTCGCCGGCATCGTCGGACACGCCCAGGACCTCACGCGCCTGCGCTGCCGTCATCGCAGACGGTCCGGTGGACGAGGGCTGGCCGTGCTGGCCGCCCGGCCGGGAAGACTGACCACCGGCGGCGGGCCGCACGATATCTCTCATCATGGCCAGGCCGAACAGACCGAGCGGGATACCCAGGGCCGGTACGCCGCGCAGGGAAATCACCGTGCCCGCGATCAGCGCCCCGGCCATCAGCACGATACGCGTCGCGCGGACGGCATCAGAGGTCTTCTGGCGGGCGAACCACCAGCCCGCTGCCAATAACGCCATGCCGGCAATAAGGCTGAAAAGCATGTTCATGATCAGAACGGAATCGAAGCGCCTTCAAGATCGGGCAATTTGAGCACGATCAGCAGGTCACGCAACTCCTGCCGCGCGGCCACATGGCTCATGGTGAAGGCAATGGTGGACCCGTCCTCGGTCAGATCCAGCAAGGTCAGGCCGAGCGGAAACAACTCGCGATAGACCACGCGCTCGGCGAACCCAGGCGCCAGGCGGAAACCGATACGCTGGGACAGACGCTTCAGCCCCTCACCGACCCGCCGCTTATTGCGCGCATCGAGCATGGACATGCGGTTACGCATGACGATCCAGTCAATCGACCGTTTTTCCAGCGAGGCTTTGCGCTTGCGGCATTCCCACACCATCTCGCTGTAGATACTCGGCTTGCCGACCTCATAGCTCTCCGGGTCGATCTCGGCGAGCAGGTCGAAGTCGACGAAACTGTCATTCACCGGCGTGATAATCGTGTCGGCGGAGGCATGCGCCAGACGGGAATAGTGCGTATCGGCACCGGGCGAGTCGATGACGATGAAATCATAATGCTGCTTGAGATCGCTCAGCAGGTTGGAAAAGCGTTCGGTCTCTTCCATCTCCGAAAGGTCGAGATCCCGCTGCGAGCTCGGTGACAGGCGCACTTCCGCCGGTTGCGGCAATTCCACCCCGTGACGCTCTGACCAGTCACGACGGTTCGACAGATAGCGGCCGAACGTGCGCTGACGCAGATCCAGATCCAGCGCGCCAACCGTTTTGCCCATGCGCAACAAGGCGATGGCCAGATGCATGGCGACGGTGGACTTGCCCGCACCGCCCTTCTCATTGCCGACGACGATGACATGGGCAGCCTTGGAACCGGCACGCACGCGGCCGATCGGCTGGGAGGGAAGCTTGAATGCAGAATGCGTGGTCATGACCCGAACACTATCTCGCGCCCGCCCGCTTCAATAGCCATGGACGCATACGCGGCTGTTATTCGTGCGCCTCTTCCGACACACCTTCAAGCCCCTGCCCGGTAAAATCCCCAGCCATACAATAACCGCCGCGGGCCTCGATGTCTGCACACAGGCTACGCGCCTCGCCGGCGCTGTCGAACGGACCGGCCTTCAGACGCAGAAATGTGCCCCGCCCAGCGATCTCACGGGTCTCGAGGCGCGCTTCAAGTGCCCCTAAGCCGGGATGCTCGGACTGCAGGGTCTGCCAGCCGGCCACCGCATTATGGGCGTGGCGATAGGAGGCAATATGCACCCCATGCTGCAGGCTGGGCGCGTCGATCATGTCCGCTGGCGGAGCAGCCGGAGCCCCTGCCGCCTGGCCACTCGCGGCCGGCATGGCCGAGGGATCCGGACCATCGCCGCGCTCGCTGAGTGCCCGCGCCAGTGCGATCAGTTCCGGTTCGACAGTCTCGATCTGCTGAGGATCAAAACGCGCCAGATGCGCCAGCTCGCGCGCGGTGGCATCCGCCAGCCGGGCATTGGCCGTGGGCGCGATGGAAACCTCCACATCCCCGGTATCCGCAGACGACAGGGTGGCGCAGCCCGCGAGCGGGAGAAGAAGCAGTGCAAAGCCGATGCGTGTCATGACAATAGCTGTTAGCGCGAGTCGTGCCGCTTGCCTCCCTCATCGCTTATGAGTAAGCCGGTGCAAAGCCAGTTCCGGCTGTTTCGGATCACCCAATGATCAATCTGCAAATACCCCACGCCACCACTGTCTCGGCTCTGCGTGCCCGCATTAAATCCTGGCGCGAAGACGGCCTGACGGTGGGTTTTGTTCCCACCATGGGCTCGCTGCATGATGGCCACCTGTCCCTGGTGCGCCTGGCCAAGGCGCAATCGGATCGCGTGGTCGCCAGTATCTTCGTCAACCCGGCGCAGTTTGCCGAGGGTGAGGATTTCGACACCTATCCGCGCGACATGCTGAGTGATGCAGAGAAGCTGGCGACGGCGCAGTGCGACCTGATTTATCTGCCGGAACGCGAGGCGATGTATCCGGGCGGGTTTGCCAGCAAGATCGAAATGACGGGCCCCGCCCTGGGTCTGGAAAGCGAAAGCCGGCCGCATTTCTTCTCCGGCGTCGCCACTGTTGTCGCCAAACTGTTCAACCAGGTTCGCCCCGATGTCGCCGTCTTCGGCGAAAAGGACTACCAGCAATTGCTGGTGATCCGCCAATTGGTGCGCGATCTCGATTTCCCCATCGACATCATCGCCGGCGAGACAGGGCGGGATCGGGATGGCCTCGCCCTCTCCTCGCGCAATGCCTATCTCAGCGAGGCCGACCGCAAACGCGCCGCGGCCCTGCCGAAAATTCTCAAGGCGCTCGCCGATGCCTTGTCTGCAGGCGGCGATGTGCAAACCGCCCTGGCGACGGCCCGCGACACCGCCGAGGCGGCGTTTGATGGCGTCGACTACATCACCGTGCGCAAGGCCGCGGATCTGGCCGAAACCGAGCCCGGCCCGCTGCGCGAGACCGGGCGCATTCTGGCGGCTATACGTCTCGGCGACACGCGGCTGATCGATAATCTTGCCGCTCTGCCTTTCAAGGGCCCCAATCCGGGCTAGACTGGCGCTTCCGATTGCCCTGGGGGAGAAATGTCCATGATGCGTTGGTTGACCGCGCTGGTCTTGCCGTTTGCTGCTGCGATGCCGGCTCAGGCCCAAATCGAGATCATCCGGCCTGAGATCGTCGCCACTTACCCGCATGATACGGACGCGTTTACCCAGGGGCTTTTCATTTCCGACGGGCAGTTATTCGAGTCCACCGGGCAGTTCGGCGAATCCAATCTGCGCCGGGTCGATCTGGAAAGCGGTGCCGTCCTAGACCAGCGCGATTTGCCCGACTCAGTCTTCGGCGAGGGCAGCACCCGGCTGGGCGACGAGATATTCGTGCTCACCTGGATGTCTCAGACCGGTTTCATCTACAACGCTGAAACACTCGAGCTGATCGAAACCTTCACCTATCCCGGCGAAGGCTGGGGCCTGACCGATAATGGCGACGCGTTGATCATGAGCGACGGCTCGGACGTGCTGCGCTTTCTCGATCCGTCAGATATGAGCCTGGTCCGCGAACTTCCGGTCACCCTCAATGGCCGGCCGGTTCGGCGGGTCAATGAGCTGGAATGGATTGACGGCGAGATCTGGGCCAATGTCTGGCAGCAGCCGCAAGTGCTGCGCATCGACCCGGAAAGCGGTGCGGTCACCGCGGTCATCAATATGCGTGACCATGTGCCGGCCAATATCGGCAATCCGCGCGATAATGTCCTCAATGGCATCGCCCACGACCCCGAGACCGGCCGTATCTTCATGACCGGAAAGCGCTGGCCGGTGCTGTACGAGATCGCGCTGCCAGATGCGGCGCAATAGCCTACCAGGCGCCGATTTCCATCAGCTTGGCCCGCAGATCCGGCGGCAAATCATCGCCGCCTGACGCACCCTCGCCCAGATCGCGCGGTGCATCCTCTGGCTTGAGATAGCGCCAGCCCTGGAAAGGGCGTTTCGGTGATGGCGATGTCCGGATGAGTTCCGGCGCCATGATGATGGCGCAGCGCTTGATGCCGTCATCGCCCTGCACTTGTTCCAGTGCGATAATCTCTGAGCGGCACTGGATAGAGCCGTTGATGACCCAGTAAAGCGATCCGCCATTCTCGACCTCGTCCTTCTTGGCCGGCATCATGCGGGTGACATGGACGATGAGTTCCGGTTCTCCGGCCGCCCGGCGCCGTGCGCATTCCTTTTCGCGCCAGGCCTCCAGCTGCTCGATCGAGCTGATACCAACGCAGAGTTTGACGAGATTCATAGCCATCAAGCTGAGTTAGTCCGACTCAGGTCCGGGGTCAAAGCCGCCCACACGCCAAACGGGAGCAAATCGCAACCACACCACCTAAGACACTGATCTATATAAAAATACTGGTTCGTACCGGGCAGCACAGGGTGTAGTCTGTGGCGAAACGGAACGGGGCTCGTGTATTCTGTGGGCAATCGCAGCGCCATATCGCCATACAGCCGGACAACGACGGTCGTCGCCTTTTTTCTGGGCCTGCAGACATTTGTCCTGCTGTTTCTGGTCAGCGCGATCCTGGTCCTAAAAACCGGTATCTGGCCGGAGAATTATTTCGGCCTCGATGGCGCCAATATCGTGCGCCACTCATCAAGCTTCACGCTGAACGGCACCTTCATCCTTTTGGGCGTGACCATCACAAGCCTGGTCCTGCTGATCCGTCGCTCACCCTGGGTATTTGCCACCTATACGGTGGCCGTGGTCGGCCATGCGGCCGTCTGGGTCTCCAATCTGAGCAACCCGTATTATCACGGCGAAATCGGCTTCATCATTTTCATGATTGAAGTCCCGGCCGGCATACTGCTGGCCTGGGACTTCCGCCCCAAACCGCTCGCCGCCTAGGCCGCTTCGCGGTCGATAAACCCGTCGCGCGCGTCCGGGTCGACCTCGAAAGTCCGTTCCGATTTCGGCATCGGTTTGGCCTTTGCGGGCAGGATTTTCTGCTTCAGTTTCCACATCCGCGTCAGCCAGATCTTGGCCTCCGCCCCCAGCCCTGTCTCGTTGAGCGAGGTCGGGTTCATGCCGAAACTGCGGCGCATCAGCCCATTGGCGAAATGGATGGCATTGCGGCGGCGCGATTGCGGGGTGGAAATCTCAAACGGTACAGAGACATTGATGCCGGACTGGTTCTCGATCCGGTGCGGGCCGTGCAGCGGCCAGTTGGCCGCCATGCCCGGGTGCAGATCAACCGTGAAAGCCGCCTCGTCCCAATCAGGTTGGAACGGAATATCCTCGGTCTGCTCATGATGCAGAATGGCTTCCATATATTCCGCCTTGAGGAAGGGCTCGGCCACCGGATAGGTCCGAAAACGCTTCACCCCGCGCATATGCCAGAGCATGGTCTCGGAGACGTCGGAATGCAGGAAGACCTGAGCCGAGGGCGAGGAGATCAGGATGCCGGCTTCCGCCGTAAGCGGCCGGAAGGACGGGTCCGCGGCGCGCATATCGCGCAGCATGGACTCAAAGATCGGACGGTATTGCTCATCCTGGTCCATGGCATGGCGCAGATTGATCCAGAGCTTGCCATTGCGCACTGCATCGATCAGCTCCAGCCCGGACAGGTCGCCGGCCTCTCCAGCCCGCCAGCTGTCCCGCGCAGTCGCATCATCGCCCATGGTGCAGATATCGGTCAGCTCACGCGGGTGACGCTCGATCAGCGCCGCCAGCGCCATATCGGAGAAAGCCTGGTGCTCATGATAATTGTGCCGGACGACAACGGGCCGGCTGCGAAAGTCCTGCAGTGCCGTTTCGGTCCAGGTCGATGAGAACTGTTCCATATAAGTGTCGCGCATTGATCCGTCTCCGCATGGTTCGCGGACAACGGAGCAAGACCCGTGCCGTTTTCCCCTGAGGCGGGAAGCGTACGCGCCGCTTTAAACCAAACGGGCACGAGCAGAGCCTCGCAATGCTCCGTCTTCGCCCCCCGCCGCTCGTGGTGTGGGAAGAGGTCGAAAAATGCAATCAATGCAGCTCGTGACCGGGTAGATTACCTGAAGGGACGCCAAGCCCCTCAACCAAACCCAGAAAAATAGTAGTATAAAAAAAGTCTTATAGGATTGCGAATCGGCTTGATTTCGACACCTCAGAATAGGTGAAAAAATGACCCCATCCGACCGCTCATCCGATCTTGAATTTTTCGGTCTGACAACGGCGCGCGCGCAAACCTTGCGCCAGCTGCGCCTCCCACTGACTCAGACGCTCGAAAACGCGTTGGACAATTTCTACGCCACGACAGCCCGCAACGCGCAGGTCGACGGATTTTTTCGTGATGACACGCACCGTGACCAGGCCAAAGGCCGCCAGGCGGGCCACTGGCAGACCATTCTTGCGGGGGAATTTGGCGATGATTACTTCGCCGCTGTGCGTAAGATTGGCAAGATCCACGCCCAGATCGGGCTGGAGCCGAAAAGCTATATTGCTGGCTATGTGGCGATTGCCTCTGATCTGGTGATCGGCGCCATGCGCGAGGGCGTTACCACCTCGCCAATCGGCAGGCCCAATTTCTCAGAGGCAGAGCGATTTATCGAAGCCGTGATGCGGGCAATCTTTTTCGACATGCAGAACGCCATCTCGGTTTATCTAGAAGAGAGTGAAAAGCGCGCCGCCAAAGCAAGAGCGGAGCTTGCTGACACGTTCGATGCCGAGGTCGGAGCCTTGCTGGAAAGGCTATCAGGCGCCACTCAGGAACTGGACACGGCAGCACAGCAGATGACCCAGTCGGTGCATGGTGCGCTCGACGACGCGACCAGTGCCGCATCAGGTGCTGAAGAATCCGCCGCCAGCGTGCACTCCGTTTCTGCTGCAGTCGAACAGATGCAGATCTCGGCCAAGGAGATCGCCCAACAGGTCGGTAATACGACCGACACGGCCGGGGCGGCCTCCAAGGAGGTCCGCGCCACCAGCACCACAATGGAACAGCTGCGCACAGCGGCCGAGGAAATCGGTACAGTGGTGACGCTGATCCAGGACATCGCCGAGCAAACCAATCTCCTGGCTCTCAATGCCACGATTGAATCGGCACGCGCCGGAGAAGCCGGCAAAGGCTTCGCTGTGGTCGCTTCGGAAGTGAAAGCCCTGGCCGGGCAGACAGCAAAGGCAACAAAGCAGATCGCCGACCAGATATCCGAGGTCCAATCAGCCACTGCCTCGACGACGTCGGCTATCGACACGGTCAGCCAGACGATCGACTCGGTGAATCAGGCGTCGCTGACCATCAATGCCGCCATTGAGGAACAAACCGCCGTGATCTCGGAAATCGCGCGCAATAGCATTGAAGCCGCGCGCGGCAATCAGGACAGCGCCAACGCGACCAACCGGCTGGAAGGCAATATTCGCAATGCCGGCGATGCGGCAGACCGGGTGACCGCCTCATCCGTCCAGCTTCGCGACGATATGGCGGCATTGAAGGACGGTATTCACGATTTCCTGCAGCGCGCGCGTGCCGGTTAGGGAGAGAGAGATGTTTCTCGCTCGCATGGCCTACTATAGTCGGCCTGTCTGGGATTCCCGCTCTCCGGAAGCCCGGCGAAAAATGCTCAAGGGCATATTAAGCGCGGGCATTCACAATAATCCGCAAGCCGGGCTCACCGGTGCGCTGGTCTTTGACGGCATTCATTTCATCCAGATTCTTGAAGGCATGCGTAGCCGGGTCTGGGCAACTTTCAAGCGGATCGAGAGCGACCCGCGGCACTGCGATGTTGTGCTCGCCGGTTTTCTGGAAGTCCCGGAGCGACTATTCCCGAATTTTGCCGTCATGGCTCCAGCCGATGGGGCGACTTTCAAGCACCGGGTCGCCATCCCCGATCCCGATGTCGCAACCTTCGACATGCTGGTGGCCTACGCCGCCCGCCACTTCCGCGAACAAAAGGACCTACGCTTGGTCTCCTCCAAGCGAAAAGAACCCGCAGCCTGAAGGTACTTACTGTTTTCAAGCCACCGGATCGGACGCGTTATTAAATTATTTCCGGCCGGGAAAGCGCAGGCAAGGCGTGGTAGAATACCACTATTCAATCGCCAACTGCTCACTCCGATGATTATAGAAACCGAGATCGACTGGCCGGCGAAGCTCAAAGAGCTGCGCTATCTGGAAAACCTCAAGCAAGAGGCTCTTGCGGCTATCCTGGGATACAGCCAGGGCGCGGTCTCGCAATGGGAGCGAGGCGTGCGACCGCCACCGCTGGAGATACAGGACTGGCTTCGCAAGAAGCTGCAGGCCTCCCCCAGTAACAGGCTGAGGCGTTCACTCGAACGAACCATACAGACCACCAATGGCTGTGCCGGCCTGTTTGCCATCCGCGATGACCGCCCGGTGCTGGCGGATGCGAGTCCAAGATCCTGGACCGACTTCAGGATCTTCACCCGGGACGATATCGGCGAGTTCATCGGTGACAAGGCCGGAGAGGAAACCGCCGCCGTTCACCGCCGGCTCGCAAGACACGGCATGTTCAAAGGCGAGATAGAATCTGTGCGCAGTTTCCACGCGTCGCGCCGTAACGGTGTCGAAGCACAGGGCTTGATGCACTACGTGCCCTTCCGGACCAATCACAAGGACTGGATGGTCATCGCCCAGCACGAGCCCATGACGCGACCGGACTTCGAGGCTCGCTATGGAACCGGCGACACTTTCGGGATGGAAGTCTCCGCCTGGTAAACTGCGCTAGCCCTCGTCCTCGGCCAGCGTCACCAGCATATCGCCTTCGGCCACCTGGGCTCCGGCCTCGGCGCCCAGCTCGGCAATGACACCGTCGCGCGGGGCGGTCAGGGCGTGTTCCATTTTCATCGCTTCGAGCACCACCAGGGCATCCCCCTTGGTGACACGGGCACCGGCTGTGACATTGACCGCCAGCACCTTGCCCGGCATCGGCGCCTTGATCACGCCGCCGGCATCGGCGGCATCGGCGGCCGCTTCCGGATGGGGGAAGGCGTAAAGCCGGGTATCGCCGCGGCAGGAGACGAGAAAACCCTCCTCCATGCGCAGAACGTCGGCACTGAGCGGGCCATCCTCGGCCTCGGCATCGAAATGATAGAGCGCCTCGTCGAAATCGCCTTCCACGGTGTTGATCCGCAATGAGCCGTCGCCAGCCTCGACGATCATGTCGGAGCCATCGAGGCGAAGCGCGGCCTGCACGGTCTCCTCGCCCACAACGAAACGATTACGCAGGCGCGGCGCCGCGTTCAGGCGCCAGCCATCGGCGATGGCGAAGGGATCGAAATCATCGCCCTCGCCGGCTTCGATCATGCTGGCCAGGGCGGCAAAACCGAGGCCTTTGAGATCAAGCCCCGCCGGCACCAGGGTATCGAGGCGTTGCTCGATGAAGCCGGTATTGACCCGGCCGGCCAGGAAGTCCTCGTCAAGCACAGCCCGGCGCATGAAGCCGGCATTGGTCTTGACCGGATAGACCCCGACCTCGTCGAGCGCATAAGCCATCATATAGGCAGCCCCCTCGCGGTCGGTGTCGAAGGTGATGATCTTGGCGATCATCGGATCATAGAAGAGCGACACCTCGCCGCCCTCGGCGACACCGGTATCGATCCGGGTGTGCTCGTCTTCCTCGGGCAGGCGCAGGATATCGAGCGGCCCGGTAGACGGCAGGAAGCCGGCATCGGGATCCTCGGCATAAAGCCGGGCTTCCATGGCATGGCCCTGCAGCGAGATTTGATCCTGCGGCGGCACCGAACCGCCCGCAGCGACCCGCAATTGCAGCTCAACCAGGTCGAGCCCGGTGACCATTTCCGTGACCGGGTGTTCAACCTGGAGACGGGTATTCATTTCCATGAAATAGAAGCCGTCTTCGCGCAGCTCACCGGAGCCGTCGACGATAAACTCGACCGTGCCGGCGCCGGCATAATTGACCGCCTTGGCCGCATTGATGGCGGCCGAACACATGGCGGCCCGCACCTCTGGCGTCATACCCGGTGCAGGCGCTTCCTCGATGACCTTCTGGTGCCGGCGCTGCAGCGAACAATCGCGCTCATACATGTGCACGACACGGCCATGGGTATCGCCGAACACCTGCACCTCGATATGGCGCGGGCTGGTGATGAATTTCTCGATCAGGACACGGTCATCGCCGAAACTCTTGGCCGCCTCGCGCTTACAGCTCTCCAGCGCATCCGCGAATCCCTCGGTGGCGTCGACCTTGCGCATGCCCTTGCCGCCGCCGCCGGCAACGGCCTTGATCAGAACCGGATAGCCGATCGTATCGGCCGCTTGTTTGAGCACCTCCGGGTCCTGGTTCTCACCATGATAGCCCGGCGTGACCGGCACACCGGCCTCTTCCATCAGGGCCTTGGCCTGGTCCTTCAACCCCATGGCGCGAATCGCATCGGCCGGCGGGCCAACAAAGATGATGTCATGGGCCGCGCAGGCGTCTGCAAACTCGGCATTTTCCGACAGGAAGCCATAGCCCGGATGGATCGCATCCGCCCCGGTCGACTTGGCCGCCGCGATGATCTTGTCCGCCAGCAGATAACTCTCCGCGGCCGGGGCCGGGCCGAGATGCACCGCATCATCGGCTTCGCGCACATGCAGGGCGTCGGCGTCAGCATCGGAATACACCGCGACACAGCGGATGCCCATGCGGCGGGCAGTGCGGATGACACGGCGGGCAATCTCGCCCCGATTGGCGATCAGAAGCGTCTTGATCATGTCGGTCTTGCAATCAGTTGGAGTGGTTGGCGCCCGTATCGCACACTCCGGGCCGCGAGGGAATGACCCGGGCAATGCGCGGCGCAGGGCCTCTGCTTTTAGGGCATGTTCAACGCAACCGCGACAGCGGCTAGGCCTCAGGACTTGTCGCGCCGGTATTGCACAGCGGCGACCAGGACAAAGCTGATGATCATCAGCAGATACCAGGAGCCCAGCTTGGCCAGCGAAACCATGTGCCAGCCCGCTTCCTGACCCGGATAAGTCCAGGCCCGTGCGAACGTGCCGATATTCTCGGCAAACCAGATGAACAGCGCCACCAGGACAAAACCGATGACCAGAGGCATCGGCCGGTGCGCTTCATCGGGACGGAACCAGACCAGGCAGCGGCCATAAATCGCGACCGTCGCAGCAAACAGGGCAAGGCGGATATCGGCCAGATAATGGTGGGCGAAGAAATTGATATAGATCGCGGCGGCGAGAACGCCCTGCAGCCAGAGCGGCGGGAAATAGACGAAACGGAAGTCGAAAATCCGCCAGACGCGCGCCAGATAGGACCCGACTGCGGCATACATGAAGCCGGAAAACAGCGGTACGCCGGCAATCTGTAACAGGCTCGCCTCGGGATAGACCCAGCTCCCGGCCTGGATTTTGAAGATTTCCATCACCGTGCCGACGACATGGAAAACGGCGATGACCTTGGCCTCCTCCCAGCTTTCCAGCTTGGTCAGGATCAAGGTGACCTGAATGGCCAGCGCCGACAGGGTCAGAAAATCATACCGCGCCAGGGCGGCATTGTCGGGATAGAAGAGATAGGTCGTCAGCAAGAGCGCCAGCATCAGCCCGCCAAACAGGCAAGCCCAGGCTTGCTTGATGCCGAAGGCAACAAACTCGAACACGCCCTGGCTCCAAGGGCCGCGCACGAAAGCAGCCCGCAGGGCCTCCCGGCGCGCATGAAGCCACGTCTTGGGATCAAAGCGGCCTAGCAGAGCCACGCTCCGTGGGCCCGCATATCTCCGTCAGTACAGCTCACACTGATCCCGCCTCTCTCCGAGCCCCTCAGGCGATATGCCATGGCGAGCCGGATCGGGAAAGCGTGGGGCCGGTTCAGCGGCCCTGACGGCCGCCTTCACAAGCAAGGCGCTAGGGACAGGCCGGTGCCGGTCCGGCATGCGGACTAGCTTCTGACTTCTGCCACATCTCTGTCACGACCTGGCGCTCTGACGGTTGTGCCGTGGGGTTGAGCCAGACGCAGACCTCGATGAGTTGAGCTTCTTCGCGACAGACACGGCCGACCTTGCTGCCATTGGTCACAATCGACCCTGGTGATGTGCTCATGAGCCCCTCCTATTGATAATCCGACATGTCCAGCAGCGATCGATAAGCGCCGAACGCCGACTCGATCGTCGCATCCGCGGCCGTCCGGGTTGCATCCGTATCGGATAAGCGCCCCTCCTCAACGAGGATCACGCTCGCCATGTCATGAATGGCGGCCCGCCAGGCCTGTTCGCGCGCATCGCGCTGCATCAGGGTGTCTTGTCCCTGTTCAAGGCTTGCACCGGCATTGGCCAAGGCCGCCCCGGGCTCGCCGGCGGTGCCGGAGGTCACCGGCACACCGCTCGCCTGGGCCATCGTCAGCAGGATCTGCGTCGCCGCCTTGCTCGCCATCGCCGCTGTAGACGCCGGGTTGAAGCTCATGCCCTTGACCGAGAAATCACCCTGGGAATTGAGCCGGAGAACAATATCGCCATTGCCGAAGAAGGTGGCGGCACGCGCCTCGTTGAACTCTTCCGACCAGTATTCCTCGGGAAGATTGGCCAGATGCCAGGCATAATCGCTGTCCACGAGGCTGCCATTGCCGATGATTGAGCGCAGGTGAGCCTTGAGCCGGGCCTGTGCATTGGCCACGGCCTGGCTGGCACCGCTTTCGGCCGGAGCAGGCGCGGGAGCCCCGACCAGGCGACGATGCCGGTCGATGACGCCCTGGGCGTACTCACCGACGAATTCGATCTGGCTGTCCTGCTCGCGGATAAAGGTCTGATCATAGGCGATGCGGGCGCCGAGCGCTTGCGCAACCGGTCCGCGGATCCAGTAGCGATCCGCCTCGCTGGCACTGCCCAGAGCGGTGTTCAGGGCCTCGTTCAAAGTCATCGCGCGGCTGATATAGGTGGCAAAAGCGCGGTTGATATCGCTGTCGGGCGCGAGGAAACGGGACAACCCGTCGCTCTGGGTTTGAACCCAGTCCTTGATGTTCTGGTCCTGGGTGTTGGCGGCCACGGTTTCGAGGGCGCGGGCGACACTGGCAAACTCAACCTCATAGCGCTCACGAAGGGACGCCACACGAGCCTCCAGGTCCGCCTGGGTCTGGCGTCGATAGATATGCATGCGGCGCCAATCCTCACCGGCATCGGCCAGGACACGAACTTCATCAGGATTAGCGATATCCACGCGGACCTGCAGCGACGAACAGGCGCCAAGACAGGCGCTCAGGCTGATCAGAACGGTCAGGAATATCCGGCTCATTGGCTGTCTCCCTGGTGGGCATCAAACCAGCCGCGCGCCTCGGCGAAATCACTGAACCCCTCAGATCGCCCCATGGCCCGGGCCAGCGTATTGAGGGCGCGCAGATAGGCCGCCTCCTTCTGCGTGGCATCATCAATGCCCCGGGCTGCCTCAAGATCCGCTGCCAGGGCGGTTGTCATCGCCTGAGCCCGCGCCGTGCGCACACCGCTCATGGCATTGCTTTGTGCCTGCTCGCGCAACTGATCGCGATTGACCAGATTGGTGATCGCCTCGGCCACAGCTTGGCGCTCGGCGAAGCCGCCAATCATATTGGCCACGCTCTCCGCGTCCGTGCTCATGATCATGACGAAGGCGCCATTATCGGCATCGGGCGACAGGGGCCGGATGGTCTCGCCTTCAACCTTGGGCAGGTTGGTGAACAAGGCCGGCGTACGCTGGTTCTCCGTGGTGCGCAGCTCGTTGAAGATCAGATCGACCGCGCGCTCATCATAATAGCCGGCCACATAACGCGCCGAGGACAATGCGGCCGTCCCGCTGACTTCAAGACGGAAGAAATTTGTCGGCTCGCCCGGGCTTTCTTCACTGTAGGAAGCGAAGTAGTGCCGCTCGTGGACGGTCGCCCCGCAACCGGCAAGCATGACGGACGTGGCGACTGCAATAACAGCCGCTTGAGGCAATGATCTGGACATGGCTCCCCCTCTCTCCAGACGGGAAGTATCACCCAGCTACACAATTCCTGCAAGAATTCATCAAGCCTGAGTTGTGCAAAAAGTGAACGCTCTTTGGCCGTCGCGTTACTCCGCCCAGCTGGGTTTGCGCCGTTCCAGAAAGGCTGTGAGCCCCTCCCGGCCCTCTTCGGAGGAGCGCCGGCGGGCAATACCGCGTGCGGTATGGGTCATCAGCTTGTGATCGATCTCTTTGCCGAAGACGTCATCGACAAGCGTTTTGGCATCATGGATCGCCCCCGGGGCGCCTGCAAAAGCGAGCTTGGCGAGATATTCCTCAAGCTCCTGCATCTCATCGAGCGATGCCACATCATATTGTGCGAGGCCGATCTTGACCGCGAACGCGCCGTCAAACCGCTCGCCGGACGCAAACAGGGCGCGCGCCCATTTCGGCCCGATCGCCCGGACCACGAAAGGCGAAATGGTTGCCGGGGTCAGTCCCAGCTTGACCTCGGAGAAGGAGATCTTGGTGTCTTTCATCACCACTCCCACATCGCAGGCGGCCAGCAGTCCGGCCCCACCGCCCATCGCAGCGCCATGCACCAGGGCCACCGTCATTTGCGGCAGGTCGTAGAGCCGCTTGAGCATGGTGGCGAGATTGAAAGCGTCCTCGAAATTATTGTCTTCGGTATAGTGCGCGGCAGCCTTCATCCATTCCAGATCCGCCCCGGCAGAAAAGCTGGGTCCATTGCCGCGCAGGAAGACCACGCGGACCTCGTCCAGATTGCCTCTGAGCGTTTCAAAAATGTCCGACAGGCGCGAAATCGTGTCGGCATTGAAGGCATTGTGCTTGTCAGGCCGGTTCAAGGTAACGACGGCGACACCGGCGCGGGACACGTCGAGGAGAACGGAATCATCGGACATGGCAAAGGCCCTTCTCAAGCAAAGCGTGAAGTCGACTATAGGCTTAGCTTGACCCTGCCCGCACGCCAAGGGGCGCGTTGCCGCGGTCAGGCCGGCCCGGGGACCAGGTCAGAAAACGGGCCAGAAAAAAGGCCGGAAAAAAGGGCTGCGAACACGTGCTCGCAGCCCTCAAACAGGTCTCGGTAATATGTGTCAGAGCTGTTCGTCCCGGCTTACTCGCCGCGGAAGAAAATGCCCTTGAGGATCGACAGCACGATGATGGCCAGGAAATAGCCAACCGCCAGAGCGCCGAGATAAAGAAGATAGTCCTGCTGCAGGAATTGCTGGCCAAATGCGGCCGCGTCGAAACCGTCAGCACCGCCGCCACGGACCATCGGCATGACCACATCGACAATGACGTGGATGATGACACCGACCACCGTAAAAATCAGGATGGCGCCAAACTCGCGCATCAGCAGGGCCAGCACGAGCGCGATCACGCCCAGCTGAATACCAAGCTGCATCCAGTCAACAACTGCACCGTCGCCTGCGTGCACAAGCAGACCCGGCATGAAGAACTCGAGGGCCATATTGAGATAGCCCATGATCTGATCCAGAATTTCCATTCGCGGTCCCCTCCCGCATTAAACAACTCGACGCATCTTACCCCAAGACACACCGTTAACGAAAACTTTCTTCGAAAACTCGGTCAAGAAAAGCGAGTTCTCCTGTGAGGCGAATTTTCTTAACCTTTAATCACAACCCGCTTGACCGCGAAGAGAATTCCCACGGCGATCAGATAGCCGACAAAAAGCAGCCCCAGATAGCGCCAGAAGTAGGGTTCAAGCACTTCTGGCAGGCGCAAAGGCCCCACTTCGGCGAAGACCGGCGAGAGCACATCGAGCGCGACATGCGCGACGACAGCGCTCACTGCGACAACGAAAAGCCTGCCCCAGTTGGACATGGCCAGCGCCGCAACAACGGCGACGACCAGCCCCTGGACCGCATTGACCTCATCAAATCCCGCCCGAGCGAAGTCGAGCGCGTCACGAAACATGTCTTCCATGGATTTCCCCCCATTGCCCGGCTCAACACGCCGGGCGTCACTCAACCATTAACCGATTTTAACTTTTGCGTCACCGGGGCAAATCGGCTCCGAACCGGGGGATTGGGAGGCGGCCGGAACGGTTCTGGGGGGTATCTCGTCGCGAATCCGGTGCGATTCACGCGTGATGGAGGCGCGATATCTGCGTGCGGCCGGTGCGTTTCACGCGGGCTCGCGGTGCGATATCCGTGTGCATCCGGTCCTGTGCGGGACCCGATCAGCCGCTGCGGGCGACCTCGAACATGACCTCGTTTCGCCGGAAGGGTGTCGGCACCCAGGGCGGATCATAGCGCGCATACATCGCCGTCGAGACAATCTCGAAACCCTGGTCGGTGAGATAGTCGCGCAGCTCCTCGGTCTTGGCCATGAAGCGCGCTTCATTGGCACCGCCGGAAAAGCGGATCGCCGCGACCAGGCGTTCGGGCTGTTCGACCAGTTCAACGCGGGCATCATCGGGTACCGGCAAGGTGTCCATCGTCCACTCCGGCGGCATGACAAAGGCAACGCGCCAGCTGTCACCATTTGTTGCCTGCTGCATCACCGGGGTCGTCATGGCGATTTCCTGGGAGCGTTGCTGCACCACCGGCGTGGTCATGGCGATACTGTCGGACCCGGATCCGGAACGCGCCGTATTGCCGCCGAAAATATAGTTCCCGAGAGGCCGGAAACCGCGATTGCCTGCCGCCCGCATCGAGCCCGTCACCTCGACTTCGGCCAGGATCATCGGCGCATACAGGCGCAGTTCGATATTACCATCACGGCCAAGAATGCGGTGCGGCGGCTCGTCAGCGGCCATGGCCATTGGACCGGCAAAAACAAGCAGGAGGGCAGCAGCAATTACTCGGATCATCGGCGGGGCTCCTTGGGATCATGACAGGAGTACGCCGCAAACCGGCTCGCGGATCAGGCTAGAGCGCGCGTTCGCCGAGTTTTTCCACGCGCTTGAGCACGCGGCCGCGGCCTTTATCGCCCATCCCTTCGACCATGCCGATAATGGTGTGCCGGACCGGGCCGAAACCGGCGATTTTCATAATCCCCTGCTCGGTCGCCTTGAGCGAATGGGCCCCGAAGAGGAAGCGATAGGCCAGGCCCGGCATGCCCATGGTGACGATCAGGCGAGCCGATTTGCCTTTCATCTTGCCGACCGGAAAGGCGTTCGGATCATCCATCCCGCCCAGAAAGAAGCCTCCGGCCGACGCCGCTTCCAGAAAGGCTTTGAGCTTGGCCGGCAAGGCGCCGAGCCAAAGGGGATAGATCATGACCAAGTGTTCGGCCTCGGCGATTTTCTGCCGTTCGGTCAGGATCGGCTCCGCCGGATCGCGGGCATAGTCCTCCGCCGTCTGCACAAAACCGATATCCATCGGCCCGATATTGATCCGGCTGACGCTATGGCCTTCCCATTGTGCGCCGCGTGCATAGGCGTCCGACAAGGCGTCGCAAAAATGCTTGCCGCCATTTTCCGGATGTCCATTGAGGATGCAGATCGTCTTCGACATGAAAATACCCTTTGACCAAGTAAGGGTATTTCAGTCAGAGCTCGAATTCAGTGTGGCAGGATGGCGCGGGCCAGACTATTCCTCGCCATGCATCGCCGCCAGGGCGCCGGAAATGAGGTCCTCAAGCGTGCCCTCGGCGCCCTCATCGATGTGAAAGCTGATCCATTCCAGCGGGATGATGACGGCGGTCGCCTCTTCCTGTTCACGTGCAACAGCGGGCAAGACCTCGCCATCGGCTTCCACGGCGACCCAGTCATAACCGTGATCGCGCACAATGAGATCGCCCATGCCGATGGATACGCTTTCGAGCACCTGCATGGCCGGCTCCGGCGCTTCCGGATCAATCCCCGCCTCCAGCACACCGGCATAAATCCGGTCGATATCGGACCAGCCCGGGAGGTTGCCGTTGGACAGGCCGGCCGCGTCGTGCAGCACGGCACGCAAGCGATCCAGTTCGGCGCGGTCCGCATCATTCATGTCGCGGATGGAACCGGCTTCAGCACCGGCATCGCTACCGGCTTGGTCGGATTGATGGTCCATCATTCTGTCTCCGCTAGAGTGCGACCGCAGTGCGACCGCAGTGCGGCCGCCGCCAGGATTACATCCGGAACACGCCGAACTTGGTTTTCTCGATCGGGGCATTGAGCGCCGCAGAGAGCGAGAGGCCGAGAACGCGGCGGGTATCGCGCGGGGCGATAATGCCGTCATCCCACAAACGCGCGGTGGAGAAATAGGGATTGCCCTCTTCCTCATAGCGCTGGCGGATCGGATCCTTGAATTCAGCCTCTTCCTCCGCCGACCACGCTTCGCCGCGATGCTCCATGGCATCGCGCTTGACGGTGGCCAGAACCGATGCCGCCTGTTCGCCGCCCATCACCGAAATGCGGGCATTGGGCCACATGAACAGGAAGCGCGGGCTATAGGCGCGTCCGCACATGCCGTAATTGCCGGCACCATAAGAGCCGCCAATGATGACGGTGAATTTCGGCCCGGCATAGGTCGAGACCGCCGTCACCAGCTTGGCGCCGTCCTTGGCGATACCGCCAGCTTCATATTTCGAGCCGACCATGAAGCCAGTGATATTCTGCAGGAAAACCAGCGGAATACCGCGCTGAGCACACAGCTCGATGAAGTGGGCGCCCTTCTGGGCGCTCTCGGAAAAGAGGATGCCGTTATTGGCGATAATACCGACCGGCATGCCGTATAGCCGGGCAAACCCGGTCACCAGCGTTTCGCCATAGAGTTTCTTGAACTCGTCGAACTCGGAATTGTCGACGATGCGGGCGATCACTTCGCGCACATCATAGGGCGCGCGGATATCAGCCGGGATCACACCGCCCAGCTCATCGGGGTCATAGGCCGGGTCGCGGGTTTCCTTGATGTCGAGATCGACCGATTTGACCGTGTTGAGATTGGCCACGGCGCGGCGCGCCAGATGCAGGGCATGTTCGTCATTGGCGGCGTAATGATCGGCCACACCAGAGGTGCGGGCGTGAACGTCGGCCCCGCCCAGGTCTTCCGCGGAAATGATCTCACCCGTGGCCGCTTTCACCAGCGGCGGCCCGCCGAGGAAGATCGTGCCCTGTTTGCGCACGATGATCGTCTCGTCCGACATTGCCGGCACATAGGCCCCGCCTGCCGTACACGAGCCCATCACCACCGCGATCTGGGGAATGCCCTGGGCCGACATATTGGCCTGATTGTAGAAGATGCGGCCGAAATGCTCGCGATCCGGGAAGACCTCGGCCTGGTGCGGCAGGTTGGCGCCGCCGCTATCGACCAGATAGACGCAGGGCAGACGGTTTTGCATGGCGATTTCCTGCGCCCGCAAATGCTTCTTCACCGTCATCGGATAGTAAGCGCCGCCCTTGATGGTCGGGTCATTGCACACGACCATAACTTCGCGCCCCTCGACCCGGCCGATACCGGCGATCACGCCGGCACCGTGGACATTGCCCTCATACATGCCGTTCGCCGCCAGGGCGCCGATTTCCAGGAAGGGTGCGCCGGGATCCAGCAGACGCTCGACACGCTCACGCGGCACCAGCTTGCCGCGCGACAGGAGTTTTTCGCGCGAGCGCTCCGACCCGCCAAGCGCCGCCTCTGCCGTCTTGGCCTGCAGCTCGTCGAGCAAACCGTCCATGGCGGAGGCGTTCTCGCGGAAACTGTCGGAATTTGTATCGATGGCGCTGGTCAGCTGGGACATGAAAAACCTGCTTGAAAAAAAGCGGTTGAAGACGGGGCGTTGCGGCGCTGATTAACCCGGCGACATGGCGAAAGGCAATCGCTCTTGCATCCAATGAGCGGCGGACAGGCATCGAAGGATCATAACAATAGGGGACAGATATGATCCGAGAAACCGCCCTCCTCCTGCTTTCCTTTGCCATGACCACGGGCGCCATGACGACCGGCGCCATGGCCGCGACCACAAAGCTACAAGACCCGTCCGAGCCGCCGCAGGTGATGGTATTGGGCACCTTCCACTTCAATGGCGGCGGGCAGGACATGATCAATCCGGAAGTGGACGACTTCCTGTCCGATACCCGGCAAGCGGAGATCGCCGAGGTCCTGGACCGGCTTGAGGCCTACCAGCCGACCAAGATTTTTGTCGAACTGCAGCCGCAATACGAGGAGCGCTTCAATGCGCGCTACCGCGCCTATCGCCGCGGCGAGCATGATTTGACCGTAAATGAGCGCCAGCAGATCGGCATGCGCCTGGCCAGCCGCATGGGGCATGAGCGCCTCTGGGGTGTCGACCATCAGGGCGGCATGGACTTCGCGGCCATGATGGGTGCAGCCGAAACCGCAGGTCAGACCCGGCTCCTGGCCGAGTGGGACGCCTTCACCGGACCTCTGCGAGCCCGCATGGAAGACCCGGCGGTTATGGAATTGCCGATCCTGGACCGCCTGATCAGCAATAATGTCCAACAGGTCCGCGACGAGCATGCGCTCTATTTGCTGCTGGCCCAGATGGGAGCCGCGGACAATCCCGCCGGCGTTGAGGAAATGACCAATTGGTGGGCCCGCAACATGCACATCTACGCCAATATCGCCCGCTTGGCCGAACCCGGCGACCGTGTGCTGGTGATCTACGGCTCGGGCCACAAATACCTGCTCGACCAGTTCGTCGACGAGGCCCCGAACCTGAGCTGGGTCGATCCGCTCGATTATCTCACACGGTAAATAAAATATTCCGTCCTCGCCTCCCCAGCGCCGGGACGGGATAGCCGGCGCCTTATCCTCAACAGGGTAAGGCGCCGACCGCTCCCCGGAGAATTTTTTCCGACGGGGACGTGAAGTTGCCACGTTTGACAGTCAGCCTCTCAAGAGGCGAGTTTGAAGCGAATTGAGCCGTAGATGTTAACGTCTGATTCAGAGCCGAGGGGCACGCTTGGCCCTGAGATGAGGTCCAAAAATGGACCCGGCTGGGAGGTGTTCATGCGTTACTGTTCGGTACCGGCAGCCCTTGCTCTATTAGCAATCTCGCCGGTCGCACATGCCACACAATCGGCCGACAGCCTGGCCTGGCAGGCCGCTGTCGAAGAGACCGATACACCCGTCAATGTGCGCTGGCGCGTTAACGCTGAGTTCGCGGACACCACCGGCGTCCTCCTGCGCGAGAACGAGGCCGACGGTGAGCTTGCCGCCGTATCCGGCCAGATTGAATTCCACCCGTTCGGGGACGAGTTTTACCTCTCCGCCGGAGCCCATCAGCTGCTGGATAATGGCGAGGCGCCGGACTGGACCTTGCTCGTCGATATGGAAACCGGCGAACGCTACGCCACCGCCAGCCTGAGCGAAATCGACACGACGGGCCGGCTGGAAGAACTGACACGCTATTTCGGTGCCGGTTTCACCGTGCGCACGCTGGACGAATGGACGCTGACCGTCGAGGGCGGCGCCTATTTCCAGGACAATGCGTCCACCCGCATGGAATTGCTCAACCACAATACCGGTGAGAGCGTTCTTCTGCTCGATGATCTCGACAGCATGGATCGCGGCCTGGTGCGCAATGCCGATACCCGCTCGGTCAAGCCGGTCGGCCATCTCGTTATCCGGCGGCGCTTCTAGTTCTCCCGCCTTGATCCCGACGCAAATTGCCGTCACTCCTTCAATGGAAGGGGATAGACATGCTTGCACTCACCTTATCAATCGGCCTTCTCGCCACCGCACAGGGCCTTGAGGAAAACTGTGAATTCAAACAGGAATTCCAGGTTTCCATGTCAGGCTCTGCGGGGATGGACACGCTGATCGTTGAAACTCTGGGCGAGACCTGTTCAGCCGCGACCGTCGTAGTCCGCATCATCGGTCTGCGAAACCAGGTGATTATCGCCGATGCCTTTGCCCTGACCGATGTTCTCAATGACCGGCGACCGAGCCGCGCTGAAGCCCGCGCCGCGGTCGAAAGTGGAATTTTCATCGATCAGCGCCTATATGCCAGCGATCTCCCGTTCGTCGACAACAAGCCGGACGGCGCCCAGGAACCCGGCCAGCCGCTCCCGCGCTGGCAACCGACCTATGAACGGGCCCGGCAAACGGGTGGCCCGGTGATCTGCTGGAATTATTATCACGAAGGCCAGCGCTGTGCCTGGTGGGACCGGGAGCAGTGGATCGGGCGCATCCTCTACGAAGCGGGATACTAGCGCTGCACCTCCCCTTCTCCTGACCGGCGAAGCGGCATAACCTTGGTGGGAATTCAGCTGTTTCGCTCAGGTCATGGCGCTCAATCTTTCCTTCCTGCCCTTCCTCAACCGTGTCGAAAAGGCTGCCATCAAGGCGGTCGAACACGAGGTCGAGTGGTTTTGCCTGCCCGCCGGGCAAATGCTGTTCCGCGAGGGCGATGATGCTGACGCCTTCTACCTGGTCCGCACCGGCGCTCTGGCCGCCTTCCGCAACGGCGCGCTCGGACGGCCTGACCTGATCGGCTATATCCGGGCCGGCGAACCGGTGGGCGAGATGTCGCTGCTGGACGAAACCCCGCACTCTGCCAGTGTCTATGCCCTGCGCGATGCGGAACTGGTACGCCTGCCCAAGGCCAGCTTTGAGCGCCTGACGCGCAAGCATGCCAGCCTGATGCGTGAGCTGGCCCGGATGATGCTGGCGCGGCTGCGCGGCTACAACCGGCAGACCGGGTCGGAGCCCAAGATTTTCGCCCTGGTCTCCACTTCACCGACAATCGATCTGGATTATCGCGCCAGCGAGCTGCGCGATGCGCTCAAACGCCTGGGGCTGAGCTGTTTTGTCGGTGATGCGGAGTGCGCCGACTGGTCCGGCCAGAAGCTCGACAAGATCGAACAGGATTATGATATCTGCCTGTTCATCGCCAAGATGAGCGATCCGGGCTGGGCCCGGCGTGCCATGGGCCGGGCCGATCGCATGTGGGTCTTTGCCCGCGCCGATGCGCGTCCCTCCACGCCCCTGCTGCCGGATGATCCCTCCCCGGCCACCAAGCTGAAACTGCTCGACATCGTACTCCTGCACATGGGCGGTATCCGCCAGGCGGCCCAGCCACAGGAATGGGTCGACGCCGCCGACGCCTCGCGCCTGTTCCATTGGCGCCAGGACCATGCCCGTGCCGATGCCGACCGCCTCGCCCGCACCCTGGCGGGACAGTCGGTCGGGCTGATCCTGTCCGGCGGCGGAGCGCGGGCCTACGCCCATATGGGCGCGATCCGGGCCCTGCGCGAAGCCGGCATGCCGATCGATTTCGTGGGGGGCGCCTCCATGGGCGCGATCATCGCTGCCGGGATTGCGCTGGAATGGTCCGACGACGAATTGCAGGAGCGTATCCGCAAGACCTTCGTTGACAGTAACCCGCTCGATGACTGGGCCCTGCCCGTTGTTTCGCTGGCCAAGGGCGAGAAAGTCGATGAGCGTTTGCTCGATCATTTCGGCGACACCGAGATCGCCGACCTGCAACGCCCCTTCTTCTGCCTGTCCTCCAACCTGGCGACCGGGCGCCCGCATGTGCACCGGCGCGGCCTGGTCCGCGAAGCCCTGCGCGCCTCCATCGCCATTCCCGGCCTGCTGCCGCCCGTTGTTGATGGCAATGACATCCTCGTCGACGGCGCCGTCTTCACCAATTTCCCGGCCCAGCAAATGCGCGCCTATCACCGCGGTGCCGTGGTCGGGATCGATGTGACCCGGGCCCAGGGTCTCAACCCGGCCGATTTCATCGACCCGCCGAGCTTTCTGGGCTGGGTACGCAAGAATGGTCTGAAATCGCCGCCGCCCATCGCCTCGCTGCTCATGCGGGCCGCCACCATTGGTGTCGCCGATCACCGCGATATCGGCCGCAGCGCCGCAGACATGCTGATCCTGCCGGACACCCCGGTTGATATCCGCGACTGGGGCGAGTTCGAGAGTGTCATCGAGGCCGGCTATGACGCGGCCCAGGGCATGCTGGCCGGACTGTCGGAAAAAATGCGCCGCCGCCTGCACCTGCCCCAGGTGATGATGTAGCTAGTCGGGCAGGTCGGTCTGCTCGATCAGCTCCAGCGCGCGCTGCCCGGTCTTGTCGAGCACACAGCCGGCATGGATCACGGTGGCGATCGAACCGCCCTCATAGATCGAAGCCATATAGGCGCAATCGGTGTCGCGGAAGCTGATCCAGGCGCGCTGGGCGTCCTGGATGGCGGCATGGGCCGATTGCCCCTGATAGCGATTGCGCAGCGTCTGGTAGGCGGTATTGAGGCGGGCATCCCAGGCCTGAGCCTCTTCCATCGAGCATTGCATCATGCCGACCGTCGTCTGTCCGCCCTCGCGGAAATTCATACAGGCCTCGGCGAACTGGCCGACGCATTCCGCGCGCCGCTCCGCCAGCCCCTGATGCGCCCGCAGACAGGTGCTGATCGTGTCCGGCGCGGAGAGAATGTCCATCGCCGGCGATCCCATCGGCTTGGGCTGGGTTACAAGTGCGGCGGCTGCCAGGGCGAGGATGAGCATGACGGTCTCCCATAAGTCTCGTGCAGAGCCTAGCCAGCCTGCCGCCAACAAAAAAGGCCCCCTCGCTGAACGAGGAGGCCTTGTTCAGATCGTCGAGCAGCTTACGCGGTCTCGGTGAACAGCTCGCGACCGATCAGCCAGCGGCGGATCTCCGACGTGCCCGCACCGATCTCGTAGAGCTTGGCATCGCGCAACAGGCGGCCAGTCGAATATTCGTTGATATAGCCATTGCCGCCGAGCAGCTGGATCGCGTCGAGCGCCAGCTTGGTCGCGGTTTCGGCGGCCAAAAGGATGGCGCCGGCCGCGTCCTTGCGGGTGGTCTCGCCGCGGTCACAGGCCTGGGCCACGGCATAGACATAGGCGCGCGCGGCATTGGTCTGGACATACATGTCGGCCAGCTTGCCCTGGACCAGCTGGAATTCGCCGATCGACTTGCCGAATTGCTGGCGCTCGCGGACATAGGGCTGCACCACATCAAGGCAGGCCTGCATGATGCCGATCGGGCCGGAGGCCAGAACCGCGCGCTCATAATCGAGACCGGACATGAGCACTTCGACACCGCGATTGAGCGGGCCCATCATGTTCTCTTCCGGCACTTCACAGTCTTCGAACACCAGCTCACCGGTTTCCGAACCGCGCATGCCGAGTTTGTCGAGCTTCTGCGCCACGGAGAAGCCCTTGAAGTCCTTCTCGATCAGGAAGGCGCTGATGCCGCGTGAATGGGCTTCCGCATCGGTCTTGGCGTAAACCACAAGCGTGTCGGCCGCCGGTGCGTTGGTGATCCACATTTTCGAACCGTTGAGGACGTAGCGATCGCCCTTCTTCTCGGCTTTCAGACGCATGCTGACGACATCAGATCCGGCACCCGGCTCGGACATGGCCAGCGCACCGACATGTTCGCCGGAGATCAGCTTGGGCAGATAGCGCGCCTTCTGCTCGGGCGTGGCCCAGCGGCGGATCTGGTTGACGCAGAGATTGGAGTGCGCGCCGTAGGACAGACCGACCGAGGCCGAAGCGCGGCTGATTTCTTCCATCGCCACGACGTGTTCGAGATAGCCCAGGCCGGAGCCGCCATCTTCTTCACCAACGGTAATGCCCAGCAGCCCCAGATCGCCCATCTTCTGCCAGAGGTCCGGCGGGAAGACATCGCTCTGATCAATCTCGGCCGCACGCGGCGCAATCTCGTCGGCAGCAAAGGAACGGACGGTATCGCGGATCATGTCCGCAGTTTCGCCCAGGTGGAAATTCAAGGAGGGATAACTGTTCGGTATCATGCCGCGCGATGTATCACGGCACCAAATCCCGTCAAGGCAAGGCTGGTCTGCGCGCCGCAGCAGCGCCGCGAAACCCTTTAAACGCGTGCCTTATCCTGCTGTTTTTCCATCCAGATGGAGACCAGCTGCGCGGCAGAGGCGAGAAAGACCAGCGTGCCGCCGATAAACATCCACGCTTCGGTATTGAGCTGACGCTCGCCCCAGATCTGATCCAGGCTCGGGAAAGCCGCCACGCCGCCAATGCCGGCAACGACCAGCCCGGCGATCAAGGACAGGACGAACATGATGGTCGAGCGGTCCTTCGGCGGTTTGGCCGGTTCGGTACCGGTGAAAACATCCTCACCGGCCGCAAGATCCTCCGGAGAGAAGTCCTCATCGATCACCGGGTCGCGGCGCGTATCGGCGATATCATCAACCAGGTGTGCGGCGGCACGCTCGGCACGCGGATCCGCTTCGACCTCGCCGACCTCGCCTTCTGTTGCAGCCGGGTCAAAAGCCGGGTGCGGCGGCGGATTATCCTCATCCGCAGCAGCAATCACCTTCTCGACCACATCATGCACGCGAGCCGTGACCGCTTCAGCGACGTCATCGGCAGGTGCCTGGGTGTCCGCCTGGGTGTCCCCCGGGTTGTCAGTGCCGTCGGTCGCAGCGCTTTCGGCCTCGGCCGGCTCGGTTTCGACGACTTCGGCTGCGGCCGTTTCGGCCTCGGCCGGCCCGGTTTCTACAAATTCGGCAGGCTCGGACGCGTCCACGTCCTCTGCTGCCTCGACCGGTTCCGCATCCAGCTCGGCTTCAGGCTCAGCCAGATCCACCGGCGCCTCGGCGGCTGATGCAATAGCGCTGAGACTGACCATCTCCGGTGCCGGATCGGCCGGCGCCTCGGTGAGGGCCTCATCCTCCACGTCGGCCATGGCCTCGGCGAGTTCGGCGAGCTCCGCCTCAACCGTGCCGTCCACAGCTACACTGTCCGTCGCGGTTTCCGCTTCAAGCTCGGCCTCGGCCTGCGGGAAATGCGCAGCCAGCTGACCGGCCAGGGCGAAACCAAGCGTGGCCCCTTCCGGCAAGGTATCATCATAGGTCTGCACCGCTGCACGACCGGTCACCGGGCTTTGTGCATCAGTCTGCACATGCTCGATTTCCTGGCTCATGCGCGCCACAACCTGGGCCGCCGCCGCTTCGCCGCGCGCCTTGTGAGCCGGCGCTTCCGCCGCTGCGTTCAGGGCTTCGGGCAGGCTGGGCTGTTCCGGCTCAGGGCGATGTGCGAGGTCGAGCGGAACCGTGGGAATATTGGAGACGAAACCATTATAGGACATGGCCGGGCGCGGACGCGGCGCCGGGCTGTTCTCAGGCTTCACTGGCTGCGCCGCTTCATCTGCTGCAGCAGGCGCTTTAGCGGCGGGCGCTTCTACGGCTTCGGCTTCGGCTTCGGCTTCGGCTTCGGCTTCGGCTTCGGCTTCGGCTTCGGCTTCGGCTTCGGCTTCGGCTTCGGCTTCGGCTTCGGCTTCGGCTTCGGCTTCGGCTTCACGCCGCGCCGCAATTTCGCGCGCAGACGGTGGCGGGGCCGTCTCGGCTGCCGGCGCGGCCTCGGCCGTTTCCAGAACAGGTATGGGAGCCTCGACCGGCGGCGCCATCGGCGCTTCGCTGGGATGCTCGACCTTGATGACCAACTCCACCGTCGCGTTCTCACGCTCCTCGGCCTTTTTCGAGGCGGGCGGTGCGAACGAGGTCATGAACAGGGCGCTCTCGGCCTCCCGGCGGTCGAGACGGCTATCGCCATAAATGGCCAGAGCCTCACCCGCGGCCATGGTCCGGCCTTCGAACAGGTAACGGGCAACGTCCGAGCGCTTGAAAGCGGCCGATCCGATATCGTGCACAAAGGAAACCAGCGCATCACGCTGGGCCGGCTTCAGCGGCGAGTTGACGACATCTTCGATCGCCTGTTCCGCTTTCAGCACGTCGTAAATCAACAGAAGATCGGCTTCATCCTGACTGACCTGGGTGCCTTCCTTGGCGGCAGCCCGGTGACCGAAGCCGACAATCCAGCGGCCATTATCCGCACGCACGGCGGTATCCCGAAACGGTTCAAACCGTTTGATGAGCTCGCGCGCTGCGCTGGTGGATTTGAGTTGCGGTTTCATAGTGTTCAGTTTTGACACGCTGATTTTGGATCCGCCCTGCCCCCTGCAAGCCTGACGCCGCAGGAGGTCTAGCTCGCCTCGTCGCGGAAAATGTCGGTGTTATCGATCGCGGTGAAGGGCGAGAAAAACCCGCCGCCCGAGCCACCGCCAATCACATAAAGCGCGCCCTGCAGCGCGGCCGCCGCCGCATTGGTGCGCGGGCTCGGCAATGACGTATCAGTGCGCCAGCGCCCCTCACCCGGCGCCCAGGAGGCGTGCAGGTCAAGTGTCGTGTTATCGGTGCCGCGGCCGCCGAAGACATGGATGCGCTCGCTATCATGGGCGACGGCCAGGCCGCCGCGCGCATCCGGCAAAGCCGTCGCAGCAGACCAGCTGGCCGATTGCGGGTCGAACACATCGACACGGCTCAGCGGCTCACCGCCAGCAAAACCGCCAATGACATAGATACGGCCGTCGAAAACAATGGTCGCCGCCGCGCTGCGGGTTACGCCCACCGGACTTTCCAGCGTCTCCCAGTTTCGGGTTTGCGGATCGAAGACGAAAATCTGATTGTCGTCGCGCTGCCCGCCAATGGCATAGAGCCGGTCGTCCAGGGTGACGAGGTCGAAATCCGCCTTGGCAGCCGGCATGGCTGCTTCGCTTTGCCAGACACCGCCCTCGGGCGACCAGGACCACATCCGCGCGCTCGGCGCCACGGCCTGTTCGCGGACCGATTGACGCCCTGACAGAACATCACCGGACCAAGCCTCACCCTGGACCAAACCGCCTTGTGCATATCCGCCGGCGACATAGATGCGCCCGTCAGCCGCGGCCATGCCGAAACGTTCAAGCCCGCGCGGTAACGGCGTTTCCGGGAACCAGCGGTCGATCTCCGCGTCATAGCTGTCGAACTCAACGCGCGGCGTGGTCACGCCTGACCCGCCCGCGGCATAGAGCCGACCATCGAGCACAGCCACCGCGAGGCCCGCGCGCGGCGCGTCCAGGCGGGCCGCACTGCCCCATTGGCCCTCTACCCAGCCATGCGCTGCCGGCACACTCGCGAGCATGGCCGTCGACGCCAGGCCCGCCGTCACAGCGAGCATGAGACTTAGATTACGCACGTCTTTCACCACCTATCGCACCCCAGCGCGGCGTTAATATCATCACAGAAGGACGAGGGTCGCCAACCCCAGGAATGCAAGAAACCCGACCACATCGGTCACGGTGGTGACGAAAACCGACGACGCAACGGCCGGGTCCGCCCCTGCCCGCATCAGCCCCAAGGGTATGAGAATGCCCGACAATCCAGCGCAAGCCAGGTTCAACACCATGGCGATGGCGATCACGCCGGCGAGCTGCATATCGCCGAACCAGACCAGGGTCGTCACGCCCATGACGACAGCGAAGATCAAACCGTTGAGCGTGCCGGTGGCCAGTTCGCGCCATATCACCCGCACCGAGTTGGCGGCCGTCAGGTCACGCTCGGCAATCGAGCGGACAGCCACGGCCAGTGATTGCGTGCCCGCATTACCGCCCATTGAAGCGACGATCGGCATCAACACGGCCAGCGCGACAAGTTGCTGAATTGAGCCCTCAAACAGGGCAATGACGCCGGAGGCCAGGATCGCGGTGGCCAGGTTGACCAGCAGCCAGGGCGCGCGCGAGCGCACCGATTGCACAACGGTATCGGCAAGGCCGGCCTCGTTCACGCCAGCCAGAGCCAGCATGTCTTCCTTGTTCTCGTCCTGGATGACATCGACGATATCATCCAGCGTCAGCATGCCCGTCAGACGACCGGCAGCATCGACCACCGGTGCCGAGACGAGGTGGTATTTCTGAAACAGATAAGCGACCTCTTCCTGGTCGGTCTCCGGATCCACCTTGATGCGCGGTTGCTCCATGATCTCGGTCAGCCGGGTATCACGGCTCGCGCTGAGCAGGCGGCAAACCGGAATTTCCCCGACCGGCCGGAAGCCGGCATCGATGACGAAGAGGTCGTGGAACTTGTCCGGCAGTTCTTCATCCGTCGCCCGCATATGGTCCAGGGCATGCCCGACGGTCCAGAAGCTCGGCGCCGCGACGAACTCGCGCTGCATGAGACGGCCGGCGGTTTCATCGTCAAAGGCCAGAGACAGCTCGACCGCTTCACGGTCGGGCGCGGAAATTTCCGCCAGCACCGCCTCGCGCGTATCGTCATCCAGCTCCTCGATGACCTCGGTGGCGTCATCACTGTCCAGGTCGGTGATCGCTGCCGCGAGATGGGAGGAATCCAGATGTTCGAGCACAAGCTCGCGGGTATCCGGGGTAATCTCGGCAAGGACCTCGCCGGTGAAAACCTCCGGTGCCAGATCAGCGATCTGCTCCAGCCGGGTTGCCGAGAGCTGTTCGAATACGTCGGCGGCATCGGCCTCGTGCAACGGTGCGACCAGACGGCGGATACGGTCCGGATCGCTGTTTTCGATTGCATCTTTGAGGTCGGAGACAAAAGCCGGATCCGTGTCCGCCCGGGCCGGGGCTTCGATGAGGAGTTCGTCTTCCAAAGCGGGTTCGCTCATGGTCTCCTCCCTGGCGCTTATGTCGGGCAAATCAATCGGTTCAGCCAGACTAAAACGCTCGCGCAGCAAAGGCGAGAGACAGATTCGTGTCCGAGGAGAGAAATTTCAGGCCGGGAAAGTCAGGCCAGACAGATCAGTCCAGATAGCGCCCGAACCAGTCCAGCGTACGCGCCCAGGCAAGACTTGCGGCATCGGCATCGAAGCGCGGGGTGGAATCATTATGGAAGCCGTGATTGGTCCCGGGATAGACATGCGCTTCGTGGACAACGCCATGCGATTGCAGCGCGGCTTCATAGTCAGGCCAGCCCGCATTGATGCGCGCATCATTCTCGGCAAAATGCAGCAGAAGCGGCGCGCGGATTTGCGGCACATCCTCAACCGCGGCCTGACGCCCGTAAAAGGGCACGGAACAGGCCATGTCCGGATAGGCCACGGCCAGAGCATTGCAGACCCCGCCGCCATAGCAGAAGCCGACCGCACCAGCCTTGCCGTTCGAGCGGGAATGATCGCGGACGAATTCAAACCCGGCAAAGAAGTCCGCCAGCAGTCTGGCCGGATCGAGCGAGCGCTGCATTGGCCGCCCCTCCTCGTCGGATCCGGGATAACCGCCCAGGGATGTCAGCCCGTCCGGGCCCAGCGCCAGATAGCCCGCCTTGGCGACGCGGCGGACAACGTCCTCGATGTAAGGATTAAGCCCACGGTTCTCATGGACGACGAGAACCGCGCCTACCGGATCGCTCATGTCCGCGGGCCAGGCCATCAGCCCGTCCACGGAACCATGTCCTTGCGGCGAGGTATAGCTGACCTGCTCGGTCGTGATCTCAGCGTCATCCGGGGCCACTTGCTGTGCCATGGCGTAGTCCGGGCTGAGCTGGGTCAGAGCCACTGCGCCGCCGGCACCGGCCAGTTTGAGGAAATCACGTTTTGAAACCCGGCCATGCACATAACCGTCGAACAGGTCGAGAATACGTTGATCGAAATCCGCTGCAGTTTTGCGCATGACAGGCTCCCTGGGCTTGGCCCAGGAAGCTAGCGCGATGTCCGGAATCGACAAATCGCCAAACGGCTACGTCCCGGCAGCACTCATGCTCAGGGGCGGTTAGCTGAACTCTGGCAGATTGACCATCCAAGGCCCGGATCTGATCCGGGAGAGAATGGTGCGGTCGATACGCAACACGCACATTACCGCACTACATTTTGCATAGCGTCGATTGCGCGTGATCCCCATCACCGACACCCGCCCGCCGGCACTCTATTCTCACCCGATGAACGGATACTTGTGTTACAGCTGGACCGCTCGAGCGGCTGCCAACGGACAGACGACTTCGGGAGCCCGGGGAGAGGCCCGGAAAAACGGCGTTGTCCAAATGACGACGTCTCGCAGATAAGCTCGCTTAACGCTTGGACACGACCGCCCTCACGCTCGCCGCTCGAATACGATCAGCCCCTCGCCATCGTACGCCGAGATGATCACGTGCGAGATCAAGCTCGGGTACGTCTCTAGTGAAGCTACGTCCTTGGAACCAATTGATGGAGAACAATAAACAACCTTATCGCACGAAATCATGGAGCAACTCGCGCGCAACAGGTCCCGCCAACCCGACCCCGGCGAGTTCAGCAAATAATAGGCCGACGTGTCACAATAAAAATGGACGTCGTTCGGCAGTCCAAGCTTCGAAACATCTTGCTCATTCATCCATGGGTCTTCCCATAACAATGAGCCAATCTCCGCATGTTTGGATTTAAAGGCCGCCAAGTGACGGTACGTTTCCTCCGACGAGACGAGACCACCTTCCGCTAAACGAGCCGCTCGATCAGCGGAAACGCTGGAGGGAAGAAACGAGAATGGTCGCCACACCGCATGCATCGACAGCAATTGAGGGCCAATACGCCGACCGGCTTGTCCAAGCACGTCCTCAAAAAGTTCAAGAAACACACCGTCGAACGGAAAATTCATCAACATCTCGGTAGCCCGCTAGATCGTTTCTCTCACATACACCACCCCCCTAAGGATGGACACCAGGGTTGTGTAGGTGAAGGCCGCTACCATGAGGGTGTGCAGCCAAATCCCGGCCGAGCTCCCGTGGAACAAGCAATCGAACGGGAGCGTGACACCGGCTGATATAGTGATATGCCGGTCGCGCTGCTTCCGATACCGATCCCGATGCCGCATTTTCCCCGCCCCAACGCGATTTGAAGGGCAAATTGTAGGGCAAATTAAACCGAGATTCTGAGGCGGCCGCCCTTCAAAGGGCGAATTTTCTTTACACATCAGAAGCTTGAGAGAGCTCCATTGGTGCGGTCGAGAAGACTCGAACTTCCACGGGTTTTACCCCACAGCGACCTCAACGCTGCGCGTCTACCAATTCCGCCACGACCGCACGTGTTGGAGGCGCGGGAGATAACAATATCCCCGCTGCTTGTGAAGCGGAAAATGCGGTGGCTTATGCAGCGGCGAAGAATTCGTTGGCGTCGGCCGGTCCGGTGATGGACACGGCGATGCGATCGCCCTGGATGACGACCTCCCCGCGGGCAATGGGATGGTTGTTGGCGAGGATCCAGACTTCCTCGTCCTCACCCGAATCGAGCGGGATCACGGCACCACGGCCCATGCGCAGGAATTGCTGGATCGGCATCTTGGACCGTCCCAGCAGCACAGCTATTTCAACGTCGACTGCGCCGATCTGACTCAACACTCACTCCCGGACTTGCCGTTTGGGATTCGCATCACGATGTTTGCGCGATACGGTTTCAGCTCTGTTAAGACAAGACACAATGAATAAACCCCGGACCGAATGGGCGGTTTCGCCCGGCCATGTGCCCTATACCGAAGCTGTCGCCTTCATGGAGGCGCGCGCTGCGGCGATTGCTGCGGGCGAGGCGGACGAGCTCGTCTGGCTTCTGGAACACCCGCCGCTTTATACCGCCGGCACCAGTTCCAAGCCGGAAGACCTGCTCTATCCCGACCGTTTCCCGGTCTATGAGACCGGGCGCGGCGGGGAATACACCTATCACGGGCCGGGACAGCGCGTGGCCTATGTCATGCTCGACCTGACCCAGCGCGGCCGCGATGTGCGCCAGCTGGTGTGCAATCTGGAGAACTGGCTGATTCGCACCGCCGCGGGCTTTGGTGTGACGGCGGAGCGGCGCAAGGGCCGCGTCGGCGTCTGGGTCGACCGCTCCGGCGGGCGCGAGGACAAGATCGCCGCCATCGGGATCCGCCTGCGCCGCTGGGTCAGTTTTCACGGCATTGCCTTCAATGTGGCGCCGGACCTGTCCCACTTTGGCGGCATTACGCCCTGCGGAATTTCCAATCCGCTCTATGGCGTCACCAGCCTGAAGGATTTGTCCAAGCCGGTGACGATGGAGGATTTCGATGCCGAACTTCACCTCGGCTTCGAGGAGATTTTCGGCCCGGTCAGCCGCGCGGATCCGCCGGTGCTGGGTGAAAACCCGGCCTAGTCGGACTTCTTGGGCTCGTCCTCGGCCGGTTTTTCTTCGTCGGCCTCGGTAGCCTCCGACTCGCTTGCCGGCTCTGCTGCTTCCGGCTCAGCCGGAGCTTTTTCTGCGTCGGACTCCTGGGGTTCAGGCGAACTGGCTTCAGGCTTTTCAGCATCTGTTTGCTCAGCCTCGACCGGTTCCGCTTCCGGCGTGCTCGCGTCTACTGTCTCGCTCGCAGCCGGCTCGGGCGCATTGGCCGGCTCGACCTCTGCGGGCTGGTACAGTGAGGGCGTGTCTTCAGTCCCCTCCAGCGAACCGCTCATACGCTTCATCTGGGCAAACCAGACCGCAAAGATCGCAACAGTCAGCCAGAAGCCGGCAAACAGGCCGATCTGGGCGTTGGCGACGATTGCTTCGGCCAAGGCTTGGTCATTCTCGATATGGGCCGTGAACGCGTCGGTGAAAGCCGGGTCCTGAACCGCTTCGGCGAAAGCCTGATCATCCTCGACATCAACACCGTTTTCCGCCGCGAAATCGCGCATGGCGGAAATCACGCCCGGAAGGAAGGCAATCACAGCGCCGATGGCACTGAAAATCCAACCGACCACGACCGGCAGAATGCCCAAGGCGCGACTGCTCTCGATATAGGCGCGTCGATTGGCGTGCAGGGAGAACACGAAAAAGCCGACCAGCAAGGCGCCCTGCCAGCCACCGAGCATGCTGATCCCGGACTTCATGCGCCAGAAATCAAAGATTGCCAGCACCACAAGGCCGAGAATGTAGGCCGTGGTGGATGCACGGAAGATAGGCAGAAACAGGATGCCCGGATTCATGTCGATTCCCCTCAACTGGATACGCGCTGTATTACCCATAGGAGGCCGGTTCGCGTCAACGGTCAGCGCACGACGATTTCACGACAGCGGATGTGACAAACAGGCGTCAGGCCGGATCGACGGGCTTCGCTTGGCCTTCGATCACCGGTGCCGGGCCATAGGCATTCTCGCCCGGATCGCCCTGCGCCAAGCCCACCCAAAGGGTATAAACCAGCCAGACCAGCGTGCTCAGACCATTGAGGAACAAGAAGGCGCCGCCAGCGGACATCACCGCCACAGGGCTGATATCGCCGTCGGACAGAATGGCCGTCATCAAGGTACCGCCCATGAGCATGGCGCTGGCGACCAGGGTGAAAATCCAGAACACCCATGGGATGGCGTGGAATATGGCGCTGCGGCCGGCATCGTGCAGACGTTTGCCGTAAACACAGACGCCGACATAGATCAGCACCAGCCAGATCAGCGTGCCCAGGATCGGGATGAGGTTGAGCAGCAGGTTGGCGAGGATGATCACCCCGACACCCTTCCAGTAGTCAGACTGACCGATGCGCCCGTTGGGGCTGAAGAATAAACCCTGCCAGTCCTGCATCCCCTCGCCCTCCTCTAGGCGAATTCGATCATCAATTCGTCAGCGGCGACAGACGCGCCGGCTTCGACATTGACCGATTTGATGGTGCCGTCCTTTTCCGCGCGGATGACGTTTTCCATTTTCATCGCCTCAACCACGAGCAAGGCTTCGCCGGCCTTGACCTCCTGGCCTTCCGCGACATCGACCTTGACCACCAGGCCCGGCATCGGGCTGATCACCAGCTTGGCGGTGTCGGCCTTTTCCTTTTCCGGCAAAAGGGCGTGCAATTCGGCCGAGCGCGGGGTGCAAACCAGGGCCGTGACGGCATAACCGCGGTGGCGCAGGGCATAGCCCTCGGTGCGATTGGAGAACTCCACCGCAAACTCCTCGCCATCAACGCGCGCCTCGAACAACTGGCTCCCGGGCAACCAGGCGGTCTCCAGCGTAATGCGTTCCGGGCGCAGGGACGGGATCCACAGGCTGGCCTTTCCGAGCGCCGTCATCTCGACCTCGACCGGGATATTGCGGCCATCCATCAGGACGACCCATTCGCGTGTCACCTCGACCGGCGCTTCGGCGAGACGGCCTTCGGTCTGGGCCGCACGCCGGGTCATCACCTCGTGCACATAGGCGGCGACCGATGCAACATAGACCAGCTGGTCTTCTCGCGGCGCTGTGCCGTGGAAACCTTCCGGGTAGTGCTCGGCGATATAGCCGGTATTGATCCGGCCGGAGCGGAAATCGGCCTCGTCCAGGACCGCCGAGAGGAAGGGGGCGTTGGATTGCAGGCCTTCCACATGCAGGCGGTCCAGAGCCGCGGCCAGCGTGTCGATCGCGGCCTCGCGGGTTTTGGCATAGCCGATCACCTTGGCGATCATCGGGTCATAGAAGAGCGAGATTTCATCGCCTTCGCGCACACCGCTATCGATGCGAAGCGTGCCGCCGGCGAGATTGCCCTCTTCCGGCTCGATGAAACGCTTGAGGCGACCGATCGACGGCAGGAAACCGCGATAGGGGTCCTCGGCGTAAAGACGCGCCTCAACGGCCCAGCCATCAATTTTCACATCGCGCTGGGACAGTTCCAGCTTCTCGCCGGCTGCAGACCGGATCATCTGCTCGACCAGGTCGAGCCCGTGCGTCATCTCGGTGACGGGATGTTCCACCTGCAGACGGGTATTCATCTCCAGGAAGTAGAAATTGCGATCCTTGTCGACGATGAACTCGACGGTGCCGGCGCTGTCATAATCGACAGCCTTGGCCAGAGCCACGGCCTCGGCGCCCATGGCATCGCGGGTTTTCTTGTCGAGGAAGGGCGACGGGGCCTCTTCCAGAACTTTCTGGTTACGGCGCTGAACGGAGCATTCGCGCTCGTCGAGATGGATGACATTGCCGTGCTTGTCGCCCATCACCTGGATTTCGATGTGGCGCGGCTCGACGATAAATTTCTCGATCAGAATGCGATCATCGCCAAATGAGGTGCGTGCCTCATTGCGGGCGGCCTCGAAACCTTCGCGCGTCTCCGTCTCGTCATGGGCAATACGCATGCCCTTGCCGCCACCGCCGGCCGAGGCCTTGAGCATGACCGGATAACCGATCGCCTTGGCCGCCGCGACGGCCGTTTCGGCATCATTGATCTCGCCATCGGCACCCGGGATGGTCGACACGCCGGACTTAGCGGCAAGTTGCTTGGAGCGGATCTTGTCGCCCATCGCCTCAATGGCGTTCACATTCGGCCCGATCCAGGCAACGCCGGCCTTTTCCAGCTCGGCCGGGAAAGCCGCATTCTCGGACAGGAAGCCGAAACCGGGGTGGACCGCATCTGCGCCGGTTTCCTTGATCGCCTCGAGGATCTTGTCCATGCGCAGATAGCTGTCGCCGGGGGCCGGCGGACCGATGAAGACGGCTTCATCGGCCATCTCCACGGCCATGGAATCGGCATCCGCCTCGGAATAGACAGCCACGGTGGCAATACCCAGACGGCGGCAGGTCTTGATGACGCGGACTGCGATCTCGCCGCGATTGGCGATCAGGATCTTTTTGAACATTGAAGCCCCAAATCGGAAACGGACAGGACGTCCAGCTGGTTTGAGGGTTTAGCGTGGCTTCGCGCGCCGCAGCAAGTGCGCGCCTGCGTCTTTGCCACCAACGGCTTAATCATCCTCGTCACCGAGGCGGTCGAGCCAGTCGAATTCAATCGCCCGCAAGCGCCCGATTACCGTGACCAGGAAGGCCGTGGACCAGCCGATCAAGAGAAAGCCGTTGAACCCCTCAATGGCGGCAACGAGGCGCCACTGGCTCTCGATATAGATGTCGCCCATGCCCAAGGTGGTGAAAGTCGAGACAGAGAAGTAGAGGGCTTCCTCAAAAGTCAGGAATTCCCCGAGCCCGTAATAAAGCGCCGCATAGGCCAGCATCTCTATGGCGTGGATCAGAAACAGGCCGAGCACGACCATGAGGATGAACACCGATTGCCGGAAAGCACTGCGGCGCGGGTGCAAATGGTCAGACCGCGCGCGCATGAAGCCCATCAGCACCATCAGACCAAGCATGTGGATGATCACCGTGCCGACGGCCATCAGGCCTGAAACCAGTAATGCCGCGCCCATCTATGCCTCCAGGCCACATCTTTGTCCTTAACAACAATAAGGAAATCGCGCGAATCTGGCCTTCCCGCAAGACTGCGTTAGTGTCGCGCCTGAGTTGAGGGGAATCAGATGAGCCGTCCGATCTACAAGATTTCATCCATTGCGCGTCCGCTGGAACCGAATTACCCGACCAATCTGGCCGTTCTGATCCTGCTGCCGGTTGCAGCCGGGATTGTCGGCTTTAGCGCCTGGGAATTCCGTGACGCTTCGCTGATGCAGGCCGCCGCCGCGGGCGGTGAAGGCGCGCTGGTTGCTTTCCTGGCCTGGGCTCTGGGCCGCGAGATTGATCCCGATCGCAATGAAACGGCTTTCGTTGGCATGGCCCTCGCCGTCGCCGCGATCGCTATTGGCTGGTCTCCTGCCGTGTGGACACTCGCCCTTGCCCTGATGTCGACGCGTATCGTCAACCGCTCCGTCGGCCAGCCGGCCAAGGCTTCCGACCTGGTCCTGGTCCTCGGCCTCGCTGCCGCCGCGGTGTTCCGTGACGGCATCTGGCTGATGGGCGCGATCTTCGCCCTGGCCGTGATCTTCGACGTCATGCTGGATCGTACGCGCGTGCTCAGCCTGATCTTCGCCTTCCTCGGCGTCGGATTGTCTGTCTTCGTCCTCGTTGAGCGGGGCGGCGAGCCCATGGCCCTGATCGAGGCCGGACTGGCTGCTGTGGAGATCGAATGGATGATCACGACCGGCATCGTCGCAGCGATCTTTGCCCTGATGCTGCTGAGCCTGCCAGCTGTGGAAAGCGTGGGTGATGCCACCGGTGCGCCACTCGACCGCATTCGCATCCGCGCCGGCGGGCTGATCACCCTAGTGGCCGTTTTTGCCGCTCTGGCAGAGGGGCAGGAGGCTGTTCTTTCCACCCTGCCGATTTGGGCGGTTATTGCCGGAGCCATACAGGCGCGGGCCATCCCGAAAGCGACGGCCCGTTCCCGTAGCGATACCTAGTCCTGCGGCAGGTCGATACCGGCATAGGTACGCGCGAAATACTGGCCTAGAGCAATCGCCGTATCGGCATGTTGCGGGCCGTCAAAATTGGCGGTCAACGCAACGACGATCTCCAGATCGGCGAGAACCAGGAGGAAGCCGCGCCCTCCGGGCGAACCACCGGAATGGGTCGCATAGTGCGAGCCCAGCTCCTCCCAATAGCCAACGCCCATGCCATAGGCCATGCCCGTTGATGTGCCGTCATTAAGTGTCTGCGCTGTCAGGACCTGGCTGAAACGCTCGGTCGCGATCACCTCGCCTGCAGCAAAGGCAGCGCCCATGGCGGCCAGATCGCGCGAACTGGCCAGCAGACCGCCACCGCCAAACTTGCACTCGGCCGATAGCGCGATGGCGTCAAAGGCACCGGCCTCCCCCATATAGGTGACCGCCTTGTCTACGCCCTCACGATCCGTGCGGGCCATGTAAACATCGCCCAGCACCGCATGCATCGCCGCGTCATAACTATCGGCACCGGTGATCTCCACCAGGAGATGGCTCAGCAAGGCAAAACCGAATGTCGTGTATTGATGCCGCTCGCCCGGAGCGGCGATGAGACGGTCGTCGATGAAATGGCCGAGCGCGTCCTCCGGTGTCGCACAGCGCCGGTCATTGAAGCGGCGCCAGTCACGCTCGCCCTGATAATGCCGCACGCCACCGGTGTGGCTCAGCAACTGGCGCAGGGTAATGCCGTCATAGGCCACAGGCAGGCCGGTATCGATCAGGCGAATGCTCTGATCCAGATCCAGACCGCTTTCCGCCTCCAGCCGGGCATAGGCCATCCCGGTGAGCATTTTGGCGATAGAATAGAAATTGTAGTCCTGCTCAACACTGTCCCCGGCATCCCGGGCCAGCCCGCCTTCCGCCTCCCAGACGATCTCGCCCTCCACCATCACAGTGGCGTTGAGCGCCGGGAAGCTTTCGGCCAGTGCGTCAAACACCTCCTGTGCCGCAGCATGCTGGCCAGCCGGTTGCGTGGTGAGCGCTGTTGCAGCAAGAAAACCGGCGGAAAGTAGACTGGCAATCATGGGGAACTCCTTGTCGATGCCATGGGCGTGAAACTCACCGGGCTGTGGCAGCCAGGCCTTGTGTGCGACAGGGAAAAAGGGCGAATTGCTCGTATGGCGTATGAACGGCTCAAACACTTCGCCTCCTTGGCCGAACCGCTTGCGGTCCAGCTACTGGTCGCAGTGCTGGTTCTGGCTGTGAGCTGGCCAGCGGGTGAACCGGTCAGCCATCCCGATGTCCGCGTGCTCGACGGCAATGCTGCGCAAACCGCGCTTGGCCCGGACAGCCCTGAGGGCGCATTGCTACCCAGTTACCGGGTCGACCCGGGGGACAGCGCTATCTGGGTGCGCTGGGATGGCGTGGTACTGCCCGATGACGCCAGCACCCCACTCGCCCTGATGCTGTCCGGCCCCTTCTCCGCCACCATCTACTGGAACGGGGATGAGATCGGTCGCAAAGGCCAGCCTGGCACGGAGCGCGCCGAGGAAGTCGCGGGCGAGATTGACGGGCTCTATGCCATCCCCGCCGCCCTCGTTCGTTCGGATACGAATTATGTCAGCCTGCGCCTATCCAGCCACCGGGCCGGCTACACGCCCTCCACCTATATCCAGATCATGGCCGTCGTGCCCTACCGGGCCGATGCCCGCCGCTCCCTGCGCTATTACGCACCGACTATTCTGATTTCCGGCGCGTTGACCGCCCTGTTCATCCTGATCCTGCGCCTCGCACTGGGCCGCCAATACCCACCGGCCCTGTGGCTAGCGGCAGGACTGGCCGCCCTGATGATCGCGCTACTGGCGGAGATCTCCCGCGCCTTGATCAACTATCCTTATGACTGGCATCAGCCGCGCCAGGCCATCCAGATGGTCGGGGCGTGCGGGTTTTGCGCATCACTTCTACTTTATACAGCAAGCCGTTGGAATATTGGGAAATATACTGGCTGGTTTATTAGCCTGCTTACCACCGCTGTAAGCCTGTTAGCGGTTGTTTTCCTGCGCGGCTATGACGCCAAGTCGGTCATAGCCTGCATGTGCCTCATTGCCGCCAGCCTGATCTGGCTGGGACTGGCGGCAATCCGCCGGAAGGCCCCGGAGCCCCTTCTCCTGGCGGGCGGATTACTGCCCTATCTCGTCTTTGCCGAGATGGTCCGGGCCGGGTTTCTGGATATCGGAATCTTCGTCCTAACTGCGAGTCTTTTCGGATATCTTCTTGTTCGCAAATCAGATTACCTCGTTCCGCTCGCGCAACGACCGGCGGAACCCGAGCGTTTGAAGATCGACGCAACCGGCTCGAACCGTTTTGTGCCGACGGCCGCTATCATCTCGCTGCATGCGAGCGGAAACTACACCGAGATTGGTCTCGAGGATGGCCGGATCGAGCTCGACAATCGCAATCTGGGAGCGCTCATGCAGGCTCTGCCCAGCCGCTTTTACCGCGTGCACCGCTCGCATGCGGTCGACCTGGAGAGGGTTGAGCGGCTCAGCGCGGCTGAAGGCAGCCGCTACCAGATCCACCTGAGTGATGGGCGCGTCGTGCCGGTCAGCCGCCGCGAAGTCAAAGCCCTACGCGAACGCCTGTCCCGCTAGCCGCACCTATCGCCCGAGCTCAGGGGCCCAGGCGAGCCCGTCCGGCTCATCGCCGGCAACGACGCGGCCGGTCACGCTGAGACTGTCCGCATCGATGATGGTGACGAAGTCATCCTGGGTATTGGCGACAAAGACGCGGCGGCCATCCGGCTGCATCAAAATGCCGACCGGCACGGCCCCAACACCGACCTCACCGACCGCCTGGCGACTGGCCGCGTCGATCACCGCCACGGATCCGGACGCCGCATTGGAGACATAGACGCGGGCCCCATCGGGGGTGAATTTGAGCCGGATCGGGAACTCGCCACCGCTCGCTATACGGGTAATTTCCCTCATATCTTCAGTGGAGTAGACGCGGATCTCATCATCCTGCCTCATCCCCACCCAGAGCTCGGAACCATCCGGCGAGACATCGATTGCTTCCGGCCCGTTTCCGCTTTCAATCGTCCTCACCTCATCGCTGGCCAGATCAATCACGGTCACGGAATTGCCGGCAATATTGGCGACGTAGAGCGCGCTATTATCCGGCGCCACAGCGAGCTGGTGACTGCCCGGCCGGCCGGTATCCCAGCTGCGGGAAATCTCGCCTGTGGCCGTATCAAACTCAACGACGCGATTGCTCCGTTCCGCGGTCACCCAGACATGGCCGCCATCATTGCTGGTCCAGATGCCGTGCGGACCGCGATACTCGCCCAGCGACCAGGTCGCCACGGCGCTATCGGTCTCCAGGTCAATCACGGTCAGGCTGTCGCCATAAGACCCGCCATAATCAGACACGTAGGCAAAGCGCCCGTCCGGCGAGACATGGACTTCGTGAGGATTGGGCTGGGTCGCGATCACCGCGCCCTCCTCCAGCGTTTCAGCATTCACCAGAGACACGGTATTGGCTGCCTTGTTGACCACAACCAGCCGGTCCTGCGCCATCGCCCCTGCAGAGAGCATCAGCACTGCTAGAAGCGCTGTTGCGCTACGTCCAAGAATATTCATCGCCATCCTCCCCAGGCCGACCCTTGCACCACGAGGCTATCGCGATGTCCTGGTGCGGAGATTTACGCCGCTGTTACGATTTGGAAAGCCGCCATGCGCGAACGGCAGGCGTTATCAATCGCCGTCCGGCTCGGCATCGGCAAGCAGGAGATCGCTCGGCGGTGCAACGATCGCATCGCCCTCAACCCAGCCCCAGCGGCAATCCCCGTTATAGGTTCGGGCGCGCTCCGCCTCGGGATCAAGGGCACACTGGCCAAGGTCATAGCCATAAACCACGCCCACCCAATTGGACGGCACGGCTTCAGTCTGGCGATTGGCCCGGCGGCAGGCATAGGCGTCCTCGCCGGCCAGGGCGGTATCGATCGGCGCAAAGGAAAAGCCCGGGCCGGCCCAGACGATATGAACCTGCGGGCCATTGCGCGGATCGTGATCGGGGTCGCGGGCAAACTGGCTGGCCACGCACAGCGCCAGGCCATCATCGCGACCATAGCGCACCGGCTCGGTGGCAATATTCACGCGCACGGGCTCAGCCTGACCACTCGCCGCCGCCACCGCATTGAGCGGAAGCAGGGTTAGAATCGCCGCTGCGGGCGCGAGAATGAATGCCGTTACCAGTCGCCACATAGGGCTAACACCTTTGCGATTCGTGTGGGCGAAGAGTTAAGAACGCGGCGCCCCTCACACAATATCCACCCCTGATTATGCGCTCCCCTTGGGAAGGGCAGAAGCGGGACAGACAGGCGGTTTATACCGCTGTTTACGGCGATGAGCGTGACAAGCGTCACTGTGAATATTCTTTACCGCCGGCCCGTGTCCTGCCGGCCACAGATTAACTAGGGGGAATGGCCCGGGTTTGCGTTCAAACCCGGCTCCCCTACACTTGGGCACATGAAACTGTCTGATGCTCTGTCCCGCGAGGAATTACGCGCCCTGTCGCAGACCTCGAACTGGCGCGGTGCCCTGATGCTGGGCGGCAATCTCGTCATGCTCGCTCTCGCCTTGGCGCTGAGCGCGGTTGAACCCCTCTTCGCGCCGCTCAGCCTGATCCTCATCGCCGGCCAGCAACTCGCCTTCGCCATTGTCATGCATGACTGCGCCCACAAGGCGCTGTTCCGTACGCCCTGGCTCAATGAGTTTGCCGGCAAGTGGATTGGCGGCGCGGCGATCGATGCGCCCTTCCTGGCTTATCGCGCCTATCATTTCGAACATCACAAACATGCCGGTACGGATCAGGATCCCGATCAGGGGCTGGTGAAGAATTATCCGGTCTCCAGGGACAGCCTGCGTCGCAAATTTATCCGCGACCTCACCGGTCAGACCGGGATCAAGGAAATCATCGGCAGCTGGCGCGCCCCGAGCTTTGCCACCAAGGCGCCTTTCCTGGCCTTCCATACCGTGCTGATCGGCGTATTGGCGCTGACCGGCGTCCTTTGGACCTATGCACTGTGGTGGGCCGCCCGTATCTTCCTGTTTCCGGCAATAATGCGCATACGAAATATTGGCGAGCATGGCGTCGCTGCGGACCGCTATGACATCGAGCCCCGCCGCAATACGCACACCACCCGCGCGCGCTGGTGGGAGGTCCTCACCGTCGCCCCGAACAATGTAAACTACCATCTCGAGCACCACATGTTCGCCTCCGTCCCGCCCTATCACCTGCCCAAGCTGCACAAGCTGCTGGCCGAGCGGGGCTATTATGAGGGCTATGAGTGCGTGACAGTGGGCTATCCGGCGATGCTGCGGAAGGCTGTGCGGGCCGAGCCCGCCGCTGCCTGATCGGTTGCACCGTCTAGTCGGGCAATTGAAACAGGTCTTCCACGCCCACGCCCAGGGCACGCGCCAGTTTCAGGCTGAGTATCGTTGACGGAATAAAGACACCATTCTCAACCGTATTGATCGTCTTGCGGCTGACCTGAACCTTGCTGGCCAGTTCTGCCTGTGTCAGCTCCATGGCAATGCGATGCGCCTTCAACTCGTTCTTCAGGCCCTGATGATCTCCCATCTAGCCCCGCTCCAGGAATGCAAAGCGCAGTAGCGGCGCGACCACGGCGGCAACTATGATCAGATGTGCTACTTCTTGGGCGGACATACCGACAAAGAAGGACGCTGCGAAAGCGACACCGGCAATAATCAGCATGGCCCAATAGCCAAAACTGAACGCCTTGGCGCGATTGTCCTGAGTCAGCTCGTCCTCAAGCGCGGCGCGCACCTCCGGCGATTTCGCACCGCTACGCCCGAAACGCAGCAACGCGATCAAGACCAGGGCCCAGAGCAGAAAACCGGCGATATAAACAAGGTCCACATTGCGTATCGCGCCCGCCGCTACCGCTTCGTACCGGTCCATGAAGGGCACCTGCCAGGTCAGGAACGATCCGACGAAAACGAGCATGAGACCGCGACGGCGGCGCGACAGTTTCTCGACTTGCTTCATATCGGTCATAAGTAACCTCCAGGTGACATCTACACCCAGAGCTACCGCACACACAATGTAACGTCAAGGTTACTTACTCGGTTGTAAAGCGTGGCAGCCTTCCCCTCTGGATCCCAAATCAAGTTTGGGATGACGCCGTATAAGGCGTCAAAGCGGAATATTATCGTGTTTCTTCCACGGGTTTTCCGCCTTCTTGTTCTTCAGCGTTCTTAGCGCTGCGATCAGGCGTTTGCGGGTGTTGCGCGGCATGATGACGTCGTCGATATAGCCGCGGCCGGCGGCGATGAAGGGATTGGCGAAGCGGTCTTCATATTCCTTCACATGCTCGGCCATCTTGTCGGCATCACCCAAATCCTTGCGGTGGATGATTTCAGCAGCGCCCTTGGCCCCCATGACCGCGATCTCCGCGGTCGGCCAGGCGTAGTTCACATCACCGCGCAGATGCTTGGAGCTCATCACATCGTAAGCACCGCCATAGGCCTTG
>NZ_JASBRQ010000017.1 GCF_030149425.1 Maricaulis sp.
AAGCTATGATTGTGTCCCCTCGATCTTGTAGTAAAGTAGCGCCTCCTTGCGAACATACCTGTACAGAAACAATGGTGTGGACGGCTAAATGGTTGTGACACCGTCCAATCGTCCGACGGCGGCGCTGGCTCTGTCGTAGAGGACCATCAGCGCGCCCAGATCGAGGCCTGGTTCAGGCGGTAACGGCTGTGGTATATAGGCCCTGGCTCGATCACCCCCCACAAGGGTATCGACAAAACTTCCTACGCGCGGATTTTGATCGGACGGCATTTCCAACCTTTAATAGCGACTCGGCATTATTAAAGAATAACGCCATATCCTTTAATTGTCATGTCACGCCATTAAATCTTCGGAGGACGTCCGCATACCGCCGCTTATGCGCGAAATGTTACCTGTGGGTGATATTCTGCGTCGGCTTCATCCCGTGGCTGTGTAAAAACTCACGAGCAGATCGGCTGATTTTGGTGGTGTGGCGGATTTTGTCCCGCTCCGGCAAGATCGCAGATCGAGACGAACGAGCCTGTCATGCCCGGATCGCGGTGATGAGCGGTTTCACGCCGAAGATCGCGATCATCCGCTTCAGATTGTAGGCAAGAACGCTCAAGCTCATCTCGGTATTGACCCGCTTGAGACCTTTGGTCAGGAAGGGGGTGGCTCCCATCCAGGACTTCAACGTGCCGAATGGGTGCTCGACAGTCCGCCTTCGGATGTTCATGGCGTCGGGCGTGTCCTCGAGGCGCTGAAGCATGGCGTCGATGACGCTTTCATGCTCCCAGCGCTTGATCCGCCGGAACGGCCCTGTCGTGCAGCGGGCTTTGAGCGTGCAGGCCTGGCACTTCGTCGTCCAATAGGCGTGAAGCGTCTGGCCCTTTTCGACAGTGGTGAACCGATACGTGAGTGTTTCGCCCGCGGGGCAGCGGTAGACGTTCTCCTCGGGATCGTAGGAGAAGTCATTCTTGCCATACCGGCCGGCGGCCTTCGCGCCTGACGTATAGGGCTTCGGCACCAGGGGCCGCGCGCCGATATCTTCGCAAGCAAGAATCTCCTCGCCGTTGAAATAACCCCGATCGGCCAGCACATCGATGCTTTCCACGCCCATCGCCGTCTTGGCTTTCTTTGCCATGGGCGCGAGCAGGGCCTTGTCGTTGACGGCATTCGTCACCTCATGCGCGACAATGAGATGATGATCGGTATCGACTGCGGTCTGCACGTTGTAGCCGACCACGCCGGACGCCTTCAGGCTTGTGGACATGGCGCGTGCGTCCGGATCGGTTAGCGATATCTGCTTATCCGGCGCAGCCAAGACCTCGGCTTCCCGGACCTTCAGCGCTTTCAGCTTCGCCTTCATCGCGTCGATTTTTTCGCGCAAACGTGTCGCCTTCGCCTCGGCCACGTCGCCGTCCTGGGCATCGGCGGCATCCAGCGATTGCAGATAGCGCGCGATGCTCTTTTCGACCTGGCCAATCCGCCGCTTCAACTTGCCGCGCGTGAAGTTTTTATCCCGCGCATTGACGGCCTTGAACTTCGCGCCGTCGATGGCGGCCACGGCCTTCGCGAACAGACCCAGCTCGCGGCATAAAACGATGAACTGCGCGCAGACGGCCTGGATCGCAGGGCCGTTGTTCTTGCGAAAATCCGCGATCGTCTTGAAGTCCGGCGCCAGCCGCCCCGTCAGCCACATCAGCTCGATATTCCGCCCCGCCTCGCGCTCAAGCCGGCGGCTCGACTGGATGCGGTTGAGATAGCCGTAGAGGTAGATCTTCAGCAGGGTCGATGGATGATAGGCTGGGCGCCCCGTGGCCTTGGGACGCATCCGATCAAAGCCCAGCGCCCCCAAATCAAGTTCTGCGACATAGGCGTCAATCACCTGGACCGGATTATCCTCGCCGACATAGTCCTCAAGACTGGGTGGCAATAGAACCTGCTGCGCGCGATCTTCGCCTTCGACAAACCGTCTCATGGCAAACCCCCATTGCAGAGCATATACCTTGAACTGATTTGCCGTTTTCACACAGCCACTCCCGGAAACGGACATGCCAGACCTGACCTGAGGCCCTCCGGCTCCCCGTTTATTTCGAGTGTCTGTCGATACGGAGACAGACGCTGCGAAAGCACCACGTGGGAGCCAGCAATACAGGAAAATTGAACGGCCGGACTTCTCTATTTTACACGCCAGCAACAATGCCACCCGTCATGCCCAAATGTCTGGTTCCGGCCCAACAACCCGAACGCCCCTTAACCCTGTGGATCTCCAGGCATCACACCAATAATCGCCTCGATCTCGACGGGGTTCACGACCTCTTTGATAATCTTATTGGATCCGGCGGAGTACCTGGCATTGCTATCGCGGAACTGAAAAGGGTCACCAACAACCGAGCCGATTTGGTTTTTGGACACCTCATCGAACCAGCATAGCAGGGCTCGCGCTTGATCGAGGCTAAAGACTCGATGATTTCGTCCATTTGTGTATCCCATTGCATCTAAGACACCGTCCGGAACCTCGGGTGCCTCCTTGCCAAAATATACGAAATGGTCGGAGATCAGCACCCTGTTGGTTCGTGTATCCGTATCGATGTTGGATTGATCCGGTGTTCCATCAGGACGGCTGTGGTGCGAGTTTTCTTGAGCCCAGGGCTCATTCGGATTGTCGCGATGATAGATGTTATCACCCAACATCATTGCGCGGCTCCCATTTCGCACGGGCCGCTTGTCCCGGAAGCGAGGATCCAACCAATACTCGTCGAATGAGAGGGTTTCGCTGACTCGCATCGCAAAAATGCATTGGCCAGTTGCTTTCAAGCTTCCTCCGCCAACGCCAAATACCCAGTCTCCAGGTCGAGCCGTTGATCGAATACGGTACTTGCAGCATGCGAGCGTGCAGAATCCATGAAAAGGATTTGGGGCAAAGCCAAAATCACGATCGACTACGTATATGTACGCCCGTGGTGGTCGAGAAGCCATAGCTAGCAGGACGAGGTTGTTCCTTCATGCACCGGCTCTCGAAGGTCGCCACCCGGCTTTTCGAACCGGTTGTCCTTGCCTTCAATAGCGTCAACAACGCTTTTCGGGTGCCAGTTCACAATGGAATGCCCATAGTCATCGAGCGCTTTTGGGACGTTGGCCTCAGTACCGCCGTGAAGGTAGACACCAACGATGCGCTTACCCAGGAGTTTCGCTTGCTCGATCTCCCAATTTACCCACCGACGCGTATGTGTTTGAGGTCCGATCAACACTACCACTGTTGACGCCCACCGCATCTTCATTCGGAGAAGGCGCTTGATCGTCGCGTCTTTCACCATGCCTTGCTCCACCCGCCGCTCGTTTGCAGGTTTCATGCGGACGGACGAATTGCGCACCTGATAGTCGCCGCGTCCCAACATGTTGGTGAACTGGTCCACCCGCGCATCATCGCGGTGGTGATGGCTAATAAAAACGTTCTTGGCCGGCACTTTAAACTCCACACCAGGGCGATTCGATTCCAAGTAGTATGGGTTACGCAGCACACCTCATCAAGCGCGTTGTTCCGCTTTTGTTTCAACGCGACCGCCTAGGGAACTATCCCCGTGGCTCCTTAGGGTCGATCTCGCAAAGCTCAAAGAAGAGCGGTACGTAATCGACGTCGCTACGTAGGCGATCCAGATTCGCGGCATTCGGCCCTAATCGCTCTCCGAGAAGCGTTGTTGCGCCACCGGTGGACAGCACCGGGATACGCCGGATGTTGGGACACAGTTCGCCGACCAACTCGAACTCATCGACGATACCCAACATACCACCAACAAATACGGCAGTCTCAAAGGCGTTTTCTGTTAGCATAGCGGTGCGCATAGAGAGAAGGCTTGCACGCCTTCTTTCGTCTTCCGATTGTCCCGCAATTTCAGGCGCCGCCGGTACATAACGCGTGTTCTCAAACCGTGCGTTATCCTCCGGATAGCGGTCGGCGAAGTATTCAGATTGGTAAAGCGTGACCCAATCGCCGTAGTTGACCCCCAAGCTCTGCGCCACGGACCAAACAATAGGCGTTATCGCCGGCTGACCGCCCCAGATCAGACGGCGGCGCCCGAGCACCACAAACACCAGAGCTTTCACAGCTGCAGCCACATCAACTGGGTCTGAGGCCGCGACAAAATGAGGCTTGCTCGGGTCAGGCAGACCCGCCGAAAGAAATACCGCTTTCCCCGTCATCCGGACGCCCTCCGGGCGAGCACATCGGCGGCATCTGCGACGCGCATAAAATCCACCTCACCAATCGACTCATCCAGCCAACCGAGGTGGGACAACCAATCGGTGGTTATCCCGGTGTGGTCGTATACCAAGAAGGGCCGGGCGTGATCAGCCGCCGCGGCTCGCAACGCGATATCGTACATCATGTTGGCTGTTGGCACTCCGATAACCGGATAGGCCCAAGCGTCGTCGCCTGATTGCAGCTCGATCGAAATGCTACGGAACGCGCCAGCTCCTCTGATTTTCGCGCCCGCCGCCTCGGCACCCGCCTTCAGTTTGCCGGTGATTTCGGTGTGGCGTGCTGCGAGACTGCGCGCTCTCAGTCTTTCAGTTTTTTCTACGATGTCCTGCAGGACATCTGCCTTCAAGAGAGGCCCGTCAAAGTCACTATGGGTCAACGGCCTTTGCTCAGACAGCTCTGCGGTTTCTTCTGGCGTTATTCCGGGCCAGACAAGCCTGAGAATACTGATGCCCATGCTTTGAGCACGCCCAAACTCCTCACGCGTCCATTTGCTCTCGAAATAGGTGGCCGTATCCAGCATCACCATCACGTCTGAATCGGTGAGGCTTTGCCATAGGTCATCCTGAAAGACCCGACCAGGGCGTATAGAGTGCGTATCCAAGAAAACTTGGAATCCACGTGCTGCCATCTGATCATGCAGCTGAACCGCAGCCTCCCGAGCCTCGGTGCGCCTATAGCTAATAAACAGGCGGCGTTGCATCCGCAGGAGGCCGACGCTCTCGAGTATGGCGGCCCCTGCTGAAGTCCACCCTTCCATGTTCGGAGAGAGCACCGTTCCATTCAGAGACTGTAGCGGCTCTGGAAACGTTTCGAAGCGTTGCTCATTCATAGCGACCGGGATGACTGGGACTCGAGCGGTGATCAGGGCGGATATAGTAGTGAGCTCATTAGCCGAAAGATCAGAGAAGCAGGCGACGACCGTCGGGACGCGGGGGTTTCGATTGCTGAGATAATCAGCGGGATCAGTAATCAGCCTGACTTCGCTTTCAGGAACATCGCCCTCAGCAAGCAGGCCCCGTAGGACGCCGATGAATAGATCGCGCGTCTCTCGTTCGGGACATCCCAGGACGAGAAGGTCATACAGGCTCATCCATTCACCATACAGGTAAGTTGGCACACAACCACAAGCGCGCGACCGCGTGACGCCCGCTTTGAACTAGGCTTGAAAGTGGATTCCAATCACGACCGAACTCACCTAGGAATTGATTCGTCCACATCCTGCCAGCTGGATCTGCAATCACATCCCAAGAACGCGTATGCGCAATCATCGAAATACTGCCGAAATTTCTGGCGTCCAAGCAGAACTCTCACCTGTCTTTTTCGGGTACTGGAAGTTCGCAGCAGAGCGTCAAAAAATCTTCTTTCGACGTATGCTAGGCTCAAACAGCCCCGCTCTCACCGATGACAGCGTTCTACGGCTGTTTAAGTTCACCAACGCCTACAGAGCCTCCGATCGAGTCAGCCAATTTCTTATCAAGAACGTGATTTATGGTGGCTACGAACACTCATCCGACGAGGATCTATTTTTCCGAATAATCCTGTTTAAGCTATTCAATAAGATCGAGACTTGGACGCTCCTAGAGCGGGAGCTGGGTGAAGTCTCTCTGGAGACGTATGCCTACACGGCGTTTGACAGCGTCCTCACGCGGGCCCTCGAGTCAGGCGAGAGGATCTATTCTGCCGCATACATAATGCCTTCTGCCGGGCGCGCTTTTGGGCAGCGCTATAAGCACCAGAACCATTTAAAACTAGTCGAATTTATGCTCGCAGAGCGGTTCCCCGAGAGAATCGCTCAAGCCTCCAAGATGTCCGACGCGTTCGAATTGATGGTTTCTGCGCCATCGATTGGTCCGTTTCTCGCGTACCAATTTGTTACCGATTTGAATTACAGCCCCCTGACATCCTTCAGCGAAATGGAGTTTGTGGTCCCAGGGCCTGGGGCTCTTGATGGAATTAGCAAGTGCTTTGCCAATAGCAGTAATCTCGATCCCGTGGCTGTGATCGAATATATGGCGGCCAAACAGGATGAATGGTTTGACCAGCTCGATATCGAGTTCCCGTCGCTTTGGGGTCGGCCGCTTCAACTGATTGATTGCCAGAACCTATTCTGCGAGATTTCCAAGTACGCCCGAGCGGCATTCCCAGAGGTTCAAGGTGTCGCCGGAAGAACCCGCATAAAGCAGAAATTCGCGCCAAGTGGACGCCCGCCAAGACCTTGGTACCCTCCCGATTGGGGAATAAACGATCAAGTCCACATGTCGTGCAGTCAGGCACTGCCGACATCGGAACAAGCCAATGCCGTGCAGTACACACTGCTTTGATCGCGTGAGATTGACGTCTTGAATGCGACGACGCCGCGACGCCACATAGTTTCTCGTAATGGTGACCACACATCCGCGCTAAACTTCCCCGGCTGAACCTCCGTCAAATCCAAGGCCGCAAATTGCTCCGCAGACGCCCTCTCAATTCCGAGCGACTGCATGATCGCGTTCTTTGCAGCGTAGTGAGATGCCAATGCTACTTCGTCTGATGCCTGAAGGCGTTTGCTCTCCGCGTCCGTCAACGAGCTTCTAGCTTCTAGCTGCTCACTACTCCCAAAATCAGGCAAAGAAACACTGAAGGAGCCAATGCCGCCAACCGCTCCAACAAGATCTACGTAAACCTCCGGTCTGAAGCTAATTTCGCGCTTATCTAGATGCACCGTGACGGTACCTTGACCGTGCTCAGTCAACGCTTGGAAGATCTTGTAACCGTCTCTAATAGAAGCTTTCCACTCCTCGAAGGAGTTCTTTTCAACCTCAAGTCCGCTCACGTATCTTCTAATGAGTTTGAAAAAGGAAAGAGGTATATCCACGTCATCGGAGAACAGCGGGATACCGTTGGTCCCATCAGCTGAATGGGCGATCTTGGCTATCGCGACGCCTTCCGAGTGGATGACCTTCAGAACGGCTTCTTCGATAATCTTAGCGCGGGCGCCGTCCTCCACTTCATCTATCAGCGGATTCTCGTCATCTTTTCGCTTTCGCTTCATGAGACTGCGGAAAACAGGCGACCAACCTAGGTGCGCGACGTTGGCCAAATGAAGCGCATCGTGAAAACGATACCCGTCGGGGTCGTAGGAGTTGTCCGTCAGATCGTCTCCCAGCTGGCGGCCGCCCATGTACATCCTGGAACGGCCGGCCGCCACAGTGAGGAACTGAATCTCGAACTGCCTTGGAAACTGCTGTGGCTTTGGACGTTCTCCATCGTGAAGCGGTGTCGGCTTGGAAGTCGGGCGCCTTAATTGTGCTTTCTCGACATTCTCTGTAACAATCTCATCTAGCGATAGCTCGTAAACGGAAGCGATCGCCGCCAAATGCCAGGCGATTTCCCCTAGTAGATCAACTATTTCACGATCTCTAATTTGATCGTGAAGCAGCCGCTCATCGTCAGAAATCAGGTGCCGCATCAATTGTCCGCTGAGTTGCGTGAGGACAGCGATGCTTACTTCAACAAGTTCGTGTGAATTGGTGCGCGCTGTCAGGTATGCAATGTTCTGAAAATCCCTGAACTTCCGCTGCTTCTTGTCTGGAAATGCGGCAGCCTGCGTGCAAAATTCTTCGATCCGCTTAACATCAAGAAGTTCTCTAAACAGCGCTGTCCGGGCATCGCTGCCCTGTAGCCGACCGCGCAGGCTTCGAAGCTGCTGAGCGAGAATGTCGTCTTCGACGCCTTCCTCTAGGTCGGCTAGAGCGAAGCAGTACCAGATAACATCGCCCAGTTCCTCTTTCAGTTCATGGCGGGTTAACAGACCTTCGGTGGTGTCACGCCGACCGCCCTCACCGAGAATCTGCTTTTTCACCGCGGAGATCACCGACCCGACCTCGGATACCAAGCCGTAGATCGCTATTCGCCGCCGCTCTTCTAGAGGACGTTCTTTGAACTGGTCAGATTCTTGGACGTGTTTCGCGTAACGCGCAATCAGCATCCGATTTATCCCCACGCCTAGTAAGTTGTAGCTCTATTTTTCTTACTAGTAATTGTACATGCTCGCTACACGTCTATTGACACTGGTTCCCTGAATTGGGTGTTTAATCCGATGGCACTATCCCGAAAGCGGCGGCCACCATGGCCCTCGACGTCCGTTTCTGCGCCGAGGCAGACGCACTTGTTCACCCAAAAAGTAGACGATCAGTCTCATTTTTCAGTTGACACACGCCCTCACCTAAGCGTGTGTTGTGGGCATGACACCTCACACGCTTCTCGCTCTGATGGCTGGAACCACGCTGCTGGGTCTGCAGGCCGCTTCGCCCTTTGGAGAGTATGTCGGCCGCTGGCCGTCCGATCCGGAGACCACCGATGATCTTCAGGCCTGGCGGCAACTGACCTACGGCGTTCAGCGCGCACTGGTGACCAGGCCCGACCGGGAGGACACGCGATCGATCGCGCTGGTCGAACCGCGTTTTCTCGACGGCATGCATGTGTGCGGCGTCTACCGGTTCGGCGGGACGGGCAACTTCGATCAGCGCTATGACGGCCTCGTCGCCCGCCTGGAGACCACCGACCTGGGCGATCCGGACGCCCCGCGGGCGCTTCCCGTCGACCTCATCACACACGAGGCCACGGCGGCGGACCTCGACCAGTACTGCCCCAACCTGCCCGATGATGTGCGCGCCGGGATCCTCGATCCCTATGCCCGGCTGCGGGCCGATCTGCCGCACTTCGATCCGGACGGGGTCGGCATGCTGGAGGGGCGCCAGCGTTTCATGATGCACAGGAGCCTTCTACGCGTCATGCCCGAACGTCCCGAAGGCACGGTCCACACGCATATGGGCCGGCCGGGCTTTCGCGAGGGGGATCATTATTGCATCGCCTATCAGCGCTCCACGCCGCAGGCACGCGCCTGGAGCCCGCACTGGATGACCATCCGCATCGATGCCTTTGCGCCGCAGAGCGATCGCGAACTGGTGCTTCCCGTGACCATCATCAACGCCGATGCGTCCCCGCAGGATGTTGCGGCCTGGTGCCCGAGCCTGGCGGCGTCGGGTGATTTTGCGCAGCTGATGACGCCGGAACACGCATGGGCGCCGGCACAGCACATCGCCTCGGTGGAAGACACGCTTACCCCGGCGGTGATCGACCATATCAATGCCAGCCTGCCCGCCGAGCCCGCTGATGGGGGACCGCCGATCACGGCCTCACTGGGTAGCCAGATCACCCTCCTGCCGCAGTCCGCCCGCCAGGTCTGCGGCACGCTCAATGTCCATCTGACCTCCGACGACACGACGCTCCACCCGATGGCCTTCAGCGCCCGGATCGCCGCGGACCGCGTGCCAGCGGGACCGCAGGATCCGTTTCCAGGCTGGGATGTGGAGATCGTCGACATTGAGCTTCTGGATGGGATGGAGGCCGGACGGGAGGCCTGCCCCGCCTTCGACCAGCCGCGCCCGGAGGGTTATGGCATCCAGGCCAATGCGTTTGATCAGGCGCAGAGCCTGGAGGCCGCGATCGAGGCCCATCGCAATGGCGAATTGGTCTGCCATTTCTGGGAGGATGATTTTACCGATCTGCCCGGCGTTGACTGGCCGGCCGATGTACCCGGCTATCCGCGCGACATCGGACCCCCGTGCCGATTCAGGGACTATGAGACGGCGCGCAACCACTCCGAGCGGATGAATGCGATGATGCGCACCCGGCTGGAAGCCTGCGACGGGGACCGCATGTGCGCCTTTCACACGCCGGATGACTAGGCCGGAAAACCAGACCGGCGCCTCACCCCAATAGCTCGTCATATCCTGCACCCAGCGCGACCGCGATCTTCTCGACCACGGTGATGGTGGGATTGCGTACGCAGCGCTCCACGCCGGAGATATAGGTGCGGTGCAGGCCGGCCTGATCGGCCAGCTCCTCCTGGGACCAGGATTTTGCCTTGCGCAGGCGCTTCATGTTGGCCGAAAGCCGATGACGAATATCCATCCGGATATCCGATAGTGATGCATCCGATTGATCTACAGCCCATGAGTCTCTTTTCTGGTTGACTCACCCCGCTATCCAAGCGTGTGTAGTCCCCATGATGACCCGGACGCACACACCACCCCGCCCCACCGGCGGCCAGCTCGGCGCCGCTGCCGAGATCATGGTCGCCACCCAGTTGATGCTCGCCTCGAACGGCCGGTTTTCCGGCTATGTCCCGCTGGTCGATGATGACGCGATCGACGTGATGATCCACGACAAGGTCAGCCACGCCACGATCGGGCTTCAGATCAAGAGCTGGACCTTCCTGGACACGGACCGGCCCCGCACGGTCCAGTTCGATATCCGGCAGAAAACCTGGCGCGACAGTCCGGACCTGGCGCTGCTGGCCGTTGCCATCGACGGCACGACAGGCCAACTGGAAACCGCCTGGCTGGTGCCCTCCGCGGAGGTTCCCGACATCGCCCAGGCGGCCAGGGACAAGATGTCCCTGCGGCCCAATCCGCGCCATGCCAGCGATGACAAGTATGCGCGCTACCGGCTCACCAGCATGCGCGCCATCGCGCAGGCCCTCATCGAGCGGCTGGACCGCTGATGCCGGCGGAAGAGGATCGCACCGACCTCTTCCACCACCTGATGGCGGAGATCACCGCCTGTCTGGAAGCCGCTGCGGCCCTGGCCGCGCAGAACCAGGCGGGTGTCCTGCCAGAGGATATTGGCCCGCTACTGGCGCGGATCGCGGAGGCCGAACGGCTGGCCCGTGCGGCCGAAGTAATAGTTGATCCGGGACAGTCTGATGGGATGTGATCGAGGCTCACCTTGAACAAAGGAGCCCGGACATGCCCCCACGCAAAGATCCCCACCATGGCGATGATGGCTTCCACGACGTCGAGCCCCTGGAGGTGTCCGACGCGGCGCTCAAAGAGATCGCCGAACACCTCGGCCGGACCGATGCCGACACGATCGCCGGCCTCCGCCACCAACTCACCAACATTGCCGCGCGCTATCGCAACTGGGACGGCCGGGGGCCGAAGAGGTTTACCCGGGGCGAAGCAGGAGCCGCGCTCGAAGAGCTTGTCAAACTCGACCGGATCACTGGGCCGGACATAATGCGTCTCAACGGACGGGCCGAAGTCGCGATGATCGACGCGTTGTGGGCAAGATACCCCAGGGGCGGTGTGATCAAGAGGCTGGCGGCTGATACGTTTTCGGATGAGGTCCTGCGTGAGACGGCGCGCGGCCTTCGCAAAAAGATGGAAGCAAAAGGCGGCGCCGATAAGGATCGCGAAGTCGACTGGCTGATCGATAAACTTGCCGCGCTCTACACCGACGCCACACAGAAAGAGGTCACGCATCACAACCGGCCCGCGCCCGGCGAATATTCCTCGCGGTCGGCCACACCGGCCGGGCAATTCATCACGGCGTGCGTCAAAGTCATCGTCGTCGAAAAACCCGACAAACCCAAGAGCTTCGACAGCTACGTCAGCACGGCCCTGAGACGCTATATCAAACGAAAAAAGAAGAAATAGGCCGAGCGGTACGAATTCGGCGGACGACTCCAGCTCGGAGATACGAGACATCGATTTCCTTTCCATACACGAAAGGAAAGTCTCATGAAGAACCTTGTTTCACCGCCGCCAGCCCTGCCTCTGCAAGGCTATACGCACTGCACAACCCAGATGCTGCTGGACCCGAATACAACGCCGGGCACGGTGCAATGGGCCTATTTCTACAAGCACGACATCACCGGCACGCCCTTGATCCTGCGCTCGCCACGCTACGAGCTGATCTGCGACAAAAAGGGCACGCGCCTGGGGAGGCGCCTGTGACCGCGCCGATCCGCGACTTGAGCGTCGAGACCGTCAAGGTCTCGGCGCTTCGCCCCTATGCCAACAATCCGCGCACGCACTCGAAGCGGCAGATCGAACAGATCGCCGAGAGCATCAGGACGTTCGGCTGGACAAACCCCATCCTGGTCGATGGCGATTATGGCGTGATCGCCGGCCATGGCCGGCTGGAAGCCGCCAGGACGCTCGGTCTGACCGAGGTGCCGGTGATGCGTCTGGCGGACATGAGCGAGGCCCAGAAGCGCGCCTATGTCATCGCCGATAATCGCCTCGCCGAGACGGCCGGCTGGGACGAGGACCTTCTGCGCCTGGAGATCGGTGCTCTCCTGGAGATGGAGCTGGACTTTCAGATCGAGGCGATCGGGTTCGAGACCGGCGAGATCGATGTCCTGCTGCAGGAGGATGATGAAGGCGCGCCCGCGGAAACCGTGCCCGAGCCGGACCCCGGCCCGCCGGTCAGCCGTATCGGCGATGTCTGGCAACTGGGCCGCCATCGTCTGACATGCGGCGATGCCCTGGACGCGGACACCTATGCCACCCTGCTGGGCGAGGAGACGGCCGATGCCGTCTTCACCGACCCGCCCTACAACGTCCCCATCGCCGGCCATGTCTGCGGGCTGGGTTCGGTCCACCACGACGAGTTCGTGATGGCGTCCGGTGAGATGAGCGCGGCCGAGTTCCGCAGCTTTCTGGATACGATGTTCGTGCGCCTCAAGGAGGTCAGCCGGCCCGGCGCCATCGCCTTCGTGTGCATGGACTGGCGGCATATCGCCGATCTCGTGCAAGCCGGCGAGGCCGGGCTCGGGCCTATGAAAAATCTGTGCGTCTGGGACAAGCAGGCCGCCGGCATGGGATCGCTCTATCGCTCCCAGCACGAGCTGGTCGCCGTCTTCCGCCATGGCAAGGCGCCGCATCGCAACAATGTCCAGCTGGGACGCCAGGGACGCCATCGCAGCAATGTGTGGGCCTATCCCGGCGTTCATGCGCGCCGGGCCGATCTCAAACTTCATCCGACCGTGAAGCCGACCGCCATGGTCGCCGATGCGATCCGCGACGTGACCGCCCATGGCGATCTCGTGCTCGATCCCTTCGGTGGATCCGGCGCCACGCTACTGGCGGCCGAGGAGACGGGCCGGCGCGCCGCGCTGGCCGAGCTCGACCCACGCTATGTCGATCTGATCGTCCGGCGCTTCCAAGAGGCGACGGGTGACAAGGCCGTGCTGACGAACACCGGGGAGACAATCGAGGACGCGCACTGGCGGCGCGCCATCGAGGAGGACCAGGAATGAGCAAGGACAAGGACTACGAGGTCGGCTATGGCAAGCCGCCCCGGCATACCCGGTTCACGAAGGGGCAATCGGGAAATCCCAGGGGGCGGCCGAAAGGCGTGAAGAATTTCCGCACCGACCTCATGGAGGAGCTTACCGAAACGATCGAGGTGCGCGAGAACGGCAAGCCGGTGGTGTTGTCCAAGCAGCGCCTGCTGCTCAAATCCATCACGGCAAAAGCCCTCAAGGGCGATGCGCGGGCGGCGGACACGCTGGTGCGCCTGATCGGCCAGCATCTCGGCCTGCCGGAAGACGCCCCGGACGAGCCGGCCCTGAGCGCGGATGACGCGGCGATCCTGGACAACTTCATCAAGCGGCGGAGTTCGACATGATCCACGACATCGACGCCTTCGACGCGGCATTGCGCACGGACTTTGCGAGCTTTCTTCAAAGGACGTTCCGCGAGCTGGAGCCGGGCGGCGAACTGTCGCCGGGCTGGCATCTCGACGCGATCGCCTGGAAGCTGGAACAGGTTCGCCAGGGCAAGATCAAGCGCCTCTTGATCACCATGCCGCCGCGTTCGCTCAAATCCATGACGGTCTCGGTGGCCTTTCCCGCCTATCTGCTTGGCCACGACCCGACCTGCCGCGTGATCACCGCCTCCTATGGCGAGGATCTGTCCGGCAAGCATGCCCGCGATTGCCGCACGGTCATGCAGTCACCCTGGTATCGCCGGGTGTTTTCCGGCACGCGCATCGCGCGCAACCGCGCTGCCGAACATGATTTCCAGACCACGCGCCATGGCGGCCGATTGTCGACCACGGTCGGCGGGGCGATGACCGGGCGGGGCGGGGATATCCTGATCATCGACGATCCCATCAAGGCCGGCGATGCGCTGTCGGATACGCGCCGCAAGGCGGTCAATGACTGGTTCTCGAACACCGCGCTGACCCGTCTCAATGACAAACGCACCGGCGCCGTGATCGTTGTCATGCAGCGCCTGCATGACGATGATCTGGCCGCCCACCTCCTCGCGCAAGGCGGCTGGGATCATCTCGACCTGCCCGCCATCGCCCAGAGCGATGAACGCATCGAGATCGGCGCGGGTCGTTTTCATGAACGCAAGGCCGGCGAGGCGCTCCAGCCGGACCGCGAGCCGCTGGATACCCTTGGGGAAATCCGCCGCAATATGAGCGCGTATGATTTTTCCGCACAGTATCTGCAGCGCCCGGTTCCGCTGGACGGCAATCTGGTCCGTCCCGAGTGGCTGACCCCCTATGACCGGCTTCCCGAGGAGAGCGAGACGGGGCCCCGCGCGCGCATCGTGCAAAGCTGGGATCTGGCCGTCAGCGACAGCACCGGCGCGGACTATTCGGTCTGCATAACCGCGCACGTGCGCGGCAAACGCATCTGGGTGCTCGATGTCTATCGCGACCGGATCAACTATCCCGCCCAGAAGAAAAAGCTGATCGCACTGGCCCGGGACTGGCAGGCCGATGTCGTGCTCGTCGAGAAGGCCGCCAACGGGACCGCGCTCCTGGACGATCTTCGACAGCTGGATGCGGCCGGCGTGCCCACGCCGATCGGCGTTCCGGTCAAGGGATCGAAGCTTGAACGTCTTTCGGTCCAGACGAGCCGGCTGGAAGCGGGCGATGTCATGCTGCCGGCGAAGGCACCGTGGCGGGCCGCCTTCCTGCACGAGCTCGCCGCCTTCCCCACTACCTCGCATGATGACCAGGTCGATGCGCTCAGCCAGCTCATGGCCTGGACGGAACGAGCCTCCCGTGACCACGGCATCGCAACGTTTTGCGAGGTCGTGCCTCTCGACCGGTTCGACTGGTAGGCATGGATGCACGCCGTTCGTCGCGGCCGACACGGTTTGCACACCCTGTCCGGCTTCCCGGTGGACTTCGCCTGCCGCCCAAGCGGTCATGCCGATCCGCTGGATCGGGAGACCAGGTATGAGCGATCGACTATCCGACATGCTGGGGGAGGCCCTGCGGTTGGCGCGCGAACTGGAAGATGAGATCGATGCGCCCGCCCTGCGCGGACGTCTGGCCGGGCTGGAAGCGCTGATCGAGCAGGCCCGCGCCATCGCCCCGCCCCTGCGAACGGCCGCGATCACACCGGGCACCAAACGCGCCGCGCTGATCGCCTGGCTGCAACAGCCCGGCGGGGCCACCGCCGAGGAGATCGAGACCGCGTTCGGCTGGTCGGCGGGCGCCCTCTCCGCCGTTCTCTCCGGCCTGCGGCGCGATGGCTATCGCCTGACCCGGTATCGCCGAAGCGGCGATCGCCGATCCACCTACCGGATCGAATAAACTACCCCTGGGACTGGACTTCAGCGCCCGCCCAAGCGTGCATGGAGAGACCCGCCCGGCCTTGTGCGCCGGGCTTGTCCCGGTGCCAGGCCCCGCATCCCGCAGGGCCGACGAACCGGAGACCCACCATGCCCCAACTCACAAAAACCCATATCGCCATCCTCGAGGCCCTGAGCCAGGCCGACGGGCCGGTTCACACCGACGCCCTCGGTGCCCTGCCCGTAAAAGGCAAGGTCCGCGACAAACAGATCGCCCACCTTGCCGAACAGGGCCTGCTTGTCTCGGGCGAGGACGGCATCAACCTCACCGATATCGGCCGCGCCGCCCTGGCCCCGCCCGAGGCTCCAGCCAAAACGCAAGCCGAGGCTCCATCCCCGACGCCGGCAGACCCGAGCCAACCCGCCGCGAAAAAACCCCGCAAGAAGGACCAGCTGATCGCCCTGCTTCAGGCCGAGGCGGGCGCCACCGTGCCGGACATCGCCGCCGCCCTGGGCTGGCAACCGCACACCACAAGGGCCGCGCTCACGGGGCTCAAGAAGGCGGGGCACACGATCGACAAACTACCGCCATTCCAGGGCAGCCGGTCCTCGCGCTACAAGCTCGTGGAGCCCGCCTGATGGCGCGTGGCAAACGATCGGTCGATATCGATCTGGACGGCCTGGTCGATCAGCCGCGCAGCGCGCTGGTGGAGCTCTGGCGCGAGGCCTTCGACGAACAGCCGCCGCGTGGTCTCAGCCAGGCCTTCCTGGCCCGCCTGCTCGCCTACGACCTCCAGGTCCAGGCGCGGGGCGGGCTCAGCCCGCGCC
>NZ_JASBRQ010000021.1 GCF_030149425.1 Maricaulis sp.
GCTTGCTTTTATCTGCATCGCGGCGAAGTTCAAAGGACGGTCTGTAGATGAGATTCTGGAGCGATCGCGCGTGGCCAAGGACATTATCGTCATCGGTGCCGGCCTGGCAGGTGTCAGCGCCGCCTGGGCGCTGAAACGAAAAGGCTTCAATGTCGCTGTTTTCGACAGCGCGGACGGTCCTGCGCAGGCGACGAGTTTTGCCAATGCCGGCGCGCTGACCCCGTCCGAACCGCAGCCCTGGAATGCGCCTGGCGTCGCCTGGGACCTGATCGCATCCCTGACCGACCCCAATGCAGCGATGAAGCTGCGCCCGGAAGCCTTGCCCGGCCTCATCCCCTGGGGACTGAAATTCCTGCGCAACTCGACCCACGCCCGGCATAATGCTGCGGCCCGGGCCAATTTCGCCCTGTCGCGATACTCCCTGGAAATGACCCGGTCGGTGCGCGATGCTCTGGGCCTGGAATTCGACAATGGAACCCGCGGCACTTTGCGCGTGTTCGAAACCGCCGAGCGCCTTGAGCACAGCCGCAAGGCGGCGGAAATGCTCTTCGATATGGGGCTGAACCACAGCGTACTCGACCGCGACCAGGCCGTCGCCCTGGAGCCATTGCTTGCTCCCGTCGCCGACCAGATCGCCGGCGCGATCCACTATCCTGATGATGAGTGCGGCGACGCCCATAAATTCACCTGCGCGCTTGCCCAAGCGGCTGAAGCCGACGGTGTCGAGTTCGAATGGAATTCAGAGATCGAAGCCCTCGGCGACAGAGCCGGCGATATTGTCGGCGTTTACACCAAGACCGAGGAGATCGAGGCTGACGCCATCGTCGTCGCCTCTGGCCATGCCGCCTGGAAACTGCTCAAGCCCCTGGCGCTGCACCTGCCGGTGCGCCCGGTCAAAGGCTACTCGATCACGCTGGACATGAGCAGCCAGAATGAGCGCCCCGGCCTGCCGGTGGTCAATGACGCCATGCACGCCATCGTCACCCCCATGGGCGATCGTTTACGCGTCGCCGGGACTGCCGAGATCGCCGGCGAGAATGACGAACTTACCCCTGCGCGAATTGATAACCTGAAACAGCTCTTCGCGGGCATTTACCCAGAGCTGGCGCCCAAGCTTCTTGAGGGTGAAGTGGAGGCCTGGACCGGTCTGCGCCCGATGAGTGCCGATGGCCGCCCCTTTATCGGCGAGACCCGCGCCCGCGGCCTCTGGCTTTCAACCGGGCATGGCCATCTCGGCTGGACCCAGGCCATGGGCTCTGCACATCTGCTGGCAGACCTGGTGGCGGGCGACACGCCGGCGATTGATCCGGCGCCCTATGCAGCAGCGCGGGTATAACCGGAAACGCACACAAAAAAGGCGGCTGTTTCAGCCGCCTTTTCGATTGTCCCAAACAAAGATCGCTTAGCGCGCGAACTTCTGGAATTTGATGCGCTTGGGCATGTCCGCATCCGGGCCCAGGCGGCGTTTCTTGTCTTCGATATAGTCTTCGAAATTGCCCTCGAACCATTCCACATGGCTGTCGCCTTCAAAGGCCAGGATGTGGGTGGCCAGGCGGTCGAGGAAGAAGCGGTCGTGCGAGATGACCACGGCGCAGCCCGGATAGGCTTCCAGCGCCTGTTCCAGCGCCGCGAGCGTTTCCACGTCCAGGTCGTTGGTCGGTTCGTCGAGCAACAGGAGGTTGCCGCCGGTCTGCAGCGTCTTGGCGAGGTGGACGCGGTTGCGCTCACCGCCGGACAAGAGGCCGACCTTCTTCTGCTGATTGCCGCCCTTGAAGTTGAAGGCGCCGACATAGGCCCGGCTCGGCACTTCCTTGCCGCCCAGATCGATCATGTCATTGCCGCCGGAGATTTCCTCCCAGACGGTCTTGTTCGGATCGAGCGCATCGCGCGACTGGTCGACATAGGACAGTTTCACCGTCTCGCCGAGACGGATCGAACCCTCGTCCGGC
>NZ_JASBRQ010000031.1 GCF_030149425.1 Maricaulis sp.
TTCAACGGGACATTAAGCTTAACCGGTCATAGTGCGCCTTAATCGGACGAATAAATGAGGTCCGAAAGCACAGGTGGACGGGTAGATGTTCCAGATTATCGGCATTGTGGTCGTGTTCGTCATGGTCTTCGGCGGGTTTGCACTCGCAGGCGGCTATTTCGACGTGATCCTCAAGGCGCTTCCCTTTGAGATGATGATGATCGGCGGCGCCGCGGTTGGCGCCTTCCTGATCGGCAACAAGCCTAAAGTGGTGAGCAAGACCCTCGGCGACCTCGGCAAGATTTTTGCCGGGCCGAAGTGGAAGGCGCAGGACTATACAGACCTCTTGTCACTCTTGTTTTTGCTAACAAAAACAATGAAGACAAAGGGTGTCATCGCGCTGGAAAGCCATATCGAGAACCCGTCCGACAGTGCGATTTTCTCGCGCTATCCCCGTATCCTGAAAGACCATTTCGCGGTCGATTTCATCTGCGACACGCTGCGCATGATGACCATGAACCTGGAAGATCCGCACCAGGTCGAGGACGCGATGGAAAAGCAGCTGGAAAAACACCATCACGAGGCCGCGGCGCCGGCCCATGCCATGCAGACGCTGGCCGATGGCCTGCCGGCTCTGGGTATCGTCGCGGCGGTTCTGGGCGTGATCAAGACGATGAGCGCGATCGAGAGCCCGCCCGCGGTTCTGGGTGGTTATATCGGCGGCGCGCTGGTCGGTACCTTTCTCGGCGTCTTCCTCGCCTACGGTTTCGTGGGTCCGTTCGCGTCCTACCTGACTGCCGTCTATGACGAGGAGCACCACTTCTACAAGATCATCCAGGATGTGCTGGTCGCGCATCTGCATGGCAATGCCGCCCAGATCTCGGTCGAGATCGGCCGCGGCGGCGTTCCGACCAAGATGCAGCCGAGCTTTGCCGAGCTGGAGACCGCACTCGATCAGATCCCGAACGAGGTCGGCTAACCCTATCCCTCCGCCAGCCGGCCTGAAGCACCGGCTTGCGACGTAAGGCGCGGTACCTTCCAGGTGCCGCGCTTTTCATATGCGGGGCTGGTCAGGGCGCGCTGAGGCGTTAGAACGGCGCTTATGAAGATCAAAGACAGCGAAATCCTCATCATCCCCGGCCTGGGTAATTCCTCCGCCTTCCACTGGCAAAGCCGCTGGGCGGCCAAAATGTCCACCGCGCGCCGTGTCGAGCAGGACAATTGGGACAAGCCCGAGCGTGAGGCCTGGACGGCAAGGCTGATCGAGGCCGTCGAGGCGGCGGAAAAGCCGGCCATTCTTGTGGCTCACTCTGTCGGCGTGCTCACCGTGGTGCATGCTGCGCCCGAGCTGAACAAGGACAAGATCGCCGGCGCCTTCCTGGTCGGCGCCTCTGACTGGGAGCGAGACGAGCTGGAAGAAAAATTCCCCGGCCATGGCTTTGCGCCGGTGCCGCGCAAGCCGTTGGGCTTTCCGGGGCTGATGCTGGCCAGTTCGAATGACGAAACCTGCTCGCTGGAGAAAGCTGAGCATTGGGCGCGTGACTGGGCGATCCGTTTTGGCGATGCGGGCGAGGCCGGGCATTTCACTGAGGCCAGCGGTCATGGGCCCTGGCCGGAAGGCTTGATGGCCTTCGCAAAATTCACCCAGTCCCTGTGATGAGCGGCGGCCGGCTGATCTGCGATCCGCCGGAGCTGGATTGGTCGCAGCCCTCCGGGCCGCGGGCGAGCGATTATGGTGATGTCTATTTCTCTGCCGAGGACGGGCTGGAAGAAACGCGGGCGGTGTTTCTCGCCGGCTGCGATCTGCCAGCGGCCTGGGCCGGACGGTCGCTCTACACGGTTGGCGAGCTGGGCTTTGGTACCGGACTGAATGCGCTGGCCTTGTGGCAGATGTGGCGCGAGCACCGGCCGGCGGGGGGATGGCTCCATTTCGTCAGTGTCGAAAAACACCCGCTGAGCCGAGATGAGGCGGGGCGTGCCTTTGCCGCCTGGCCGGGTCTGAAGGCGCTGAGCGACCAGCTTCTGGCGCAATGGCCGCCCAGGCTGAAAGGTCCGCATCGCATGGTTTTTGCGCAGGACCGGTTCACCATCACCGTTTTCCATGACGAAGCCGAAGCCGCCCTGGCGCAAATGGATGCCATCATGGACGCCTGGTTCCTTGATGGCTTTGCGCCCGCTCGCAATGAGGCCATGTGGTCGCAAGACGTGCTGGATCATGTCGGCCGGCTGTCCGGGCCGGGCGCGCGCATCGGGACTTTCACCGTCGCCGGAGCGGTCCGCCGGGGCCTGCAGGCGGCCGGGTTCGCCGTCTCCAAACAGCCCGGTTTCGGACGCAAGCGTGAACGCCTGGAGGCGGTCTACCAAGGCACGAGCGAGCGTGAAGCCGCCGCTGATCTGCGTCCGATCGCAATCCTTGGTGCGGGTATAGCCGGAGCCAGTCTGGCCTACGCCGCGGGTCGGCGTGGCCGTGAGGTGATGATCATTGACCCTGCCGGGATTGCCGGCGGGGCCTCATCGGCGCCGGCAGGCATGCTGACCCCGCGTCTGGAAAAAGCGGATCGGCCTCATGTTCGCGCCACTCTCGGGGCGTTCGCCTATGCCCGGCGCCTGTATCAGGACCTGCCGGGTTTCTACCCCACCGGTGCCGTGCGCAAGCTGAACCATGAGAAAGACGAGGCCCGTTATGGTGCGATCGCCGACCTGATGGATACCGATATCCATATCGATGGCGACCGGCTTTGCATGGACGAGGCCGGCTGGTTCGTGCCCGCCACCCTGGTCCGCGCCCTGATCGCCGACGTGCCGGTTTTGCCGATACGTCCGCAGGGAGAGTTCTGCGTTATCGATGCCAGAGGCTATCAAGCGGCACACGCGGACATCTCGCCCAGTGCCGGACAGGTTGCGGTGTTTGACGCTGAGCCGCCGGTTCAGCCCATCACCTGGGGGCACTATGCCTGCCCGACACCGGATGGTCAGCTTCTGCTCGGCGCGACCCATATCAAGGGGGATCAGCCCGGTAGTGCTAAGGAGGCGGAGCAGGCCTTCCGGCAAGACGCACTTGACGTGCTACCCGAACTGGCTGCGGGGCTTGCAACAGACAGCGTTTCCGGATGGTCGGGTGTGCGGGCGTCAACCCCGGACCGGTTGCCGGTGGCTGGACGCTGGTCAAGCGAGGCGACCGACTGGGTCTTGTCCGGTCTGGGCTCGCGCGGTTTCGCCCATGCGCCATTGCTGGCCGAACATATCCTGTCGCAGATCTGCGGTGAGCCGTCGCCGCTGGAGAGGGCGGGGGCGGACGCTCTGGCTCCGGATCGCTTTGAGTTGCGGCGCCAGCGCAGGGGCGGTTAGAGGCGGATACGGAAGTCCTCGCCGATGGACAGGGCGAGAATGGGACATCCACGCATGGCGCAATCGGCAACCAGGTCGATATCGGCCGGCTCTCCGGGCTCGAATTCTGCCGCCAACGGCCCCATCGACAAGGTGACCGGTACGCCGAACAGCGCCGGTACGGTTGCCGGAACCGCGGCGATAACGCTCAAAATACCGGCAATGATCAATGGTTTGACCAGCATGTTCTGACCTCGCTTCTCCGCCCCTGTGCCTGTCAGATGCCGCAAAGCGCCCAATTGGATGCACTCCCGGTCAGAAAATCCGGCCCGCAGCTTGCACCGTCTCGCAAAGAAAACACGCTTCTGACGCGAAATGGGACGGGCTCTATGGCCGAAATGTTGAATTTTGACGCGAAGAGCGACCGCCGCAGCGGGTCGCGCCACGTCTGGTTCCTCAATTCTGCATTCGACAAGATCGGCTTTGACACCGCTGTGCGCCGTATCACGGAGCGCCCGGCTGGCGCCGGGTTTGCCTTCGTCGTGACCCCCAATGTCGATCATCTTGTCCGCCTTGAGCGCGATACTGTGCTGGCCCGGCTCTATGCCCAGGCCTGGCTTACTGTGTGCGACAGCCGGGTATTGGAGCTGCTGGGCAAAGTCTCCGGCGAGACGATCCAGATCTCACCGGGCTCCGATCTGACGGCCGAGCTCTTTGATCACCACATTGATCCGCATGAGACGGTCACGGTTATCGGCGGTGATGCCGATGTGATCGAAGCGGTGCGGGCGCGTTACGGCCTCACCGATCTGCGCTGGCATGAACCGCCGATGGGACTGCGCAACAAGCCCGAGGCGATCGCCGAAGCGGCGAAGTTCGTCGCCGACAATCCGTCCCGGTTCGTGTTTTTCTGTGTCGGTTCCCCGCAGCAGGAACTGGTAGCCGAAGCCTGTCTCGACCGTGGCGATTGCACCGGATTGGGACTTTGCGTCGGCGCGTCGCTGGACTTTCTCGGCGGCAAGGCCGAGCGCGCTCCGGTCTGGATGCAGAAATCGCGCCTGGAGTGGCTGCATCGCCTGATCCAGGAGCCGCGCCGGATGTGGAAGCGTTACCTGGTCGACGGGCCGCGCATTTTCGGCCTGTGGCGCCGTTGGCACAAAACCCGCCGCGAATTGCAGGCGCTCGAGGCTCAGCTGTCCTCACCGGAACAGATCAAGCAGCGCAAGCTGCACCAGCGCATTCGCGACCTGGAAACCCAGCTGGCCGACATCAGTAGTCGATAAAGCGCGCGACGCGGTCGCAGGATGCGTCATTGCCGCGGCGGCAGGAGATCCGGAATAGCTCCAGGGCCTCGCCCTGGCTCTGCTTGTCCGAATAATGATCCACCAGCAGCGTCGCCAGGGCGACGCAATTATCATCGTCATTATGGCGCTCGCAGCCGTGGCGGAACAGGCGCTGGGCCTCAGCCCGGTCCTGACGGATATAGCTATACGGTGAACCTCCGGTCAGTCCTTCCGTATTGATCTCACCGGCTCGCAGGCAGGCTGCGGGGCCCTGATCATTGTGGCTGAAATGGGCGCGGCAACCGCGCTCAAGGGCCTCCAGAGCGGTTTCGTAATTCACATTGGGCTCGGCATAGGAGTATGGCTGCTCCTCCATTTGGGCCAGCCCGGCGGTGGCGCAATAAGTATAATCGCGCTGACAGGCGAGGTTGAGCAGACGATTGCGCTCTTCGACCACCATCATGTCGCCGAACACGTCCGCCGCCAGGTAGCAGTCAAAGCCGCGGGTTCCGGTTTCACAGGCCTCGACCTGGCGGTCGCGCATTTCGGTCTGCGCGGCAGCGGTTGCGGGCAGTGCCGCGCCGACGGTCCAGCCCATGACCAGTGCGGCAATAACAGACTTGAACATTGAAATATGTCTCCCTGTCCCTCCAGCAAACGCTAGCACCTGGATATTCGGCTGCGCAATCGCTTGATTTGCCTAGGCATTGGCACTAGCGTCCGCCGCGTAATGGTTCCCGCAAGGGATTAATCGGGAAGCCGGTGCGGCGATCCCCGGATTTATGTCCGGGGCCAACCCAGTCCGGCGCTGTCCCCGCAGCCGTAATCGGTGAGCGGCGGTGCAAGAAGCCACTGGTCAGGACCTTGTCCAGGCTGGGAAGGCGCACCGCTTGCTGTGACCCGTAAGCCGGAAGACCTGCCATTACCGTCGTCCGTCCGTTCGTGCGGGAGTTCACGAAGCCGGCGCGGTTTACCGTCTGAGACGACTCCTTGCTTGTTTGCCGGTGCCCATACGGGTCCCGGCCGTTACTGCTATGGAGACGTAACGTGTCTGAATTCAAACGAAAACTCATCGCGAGTAGCGCCTGTCTGCTCGCCTTCCCGGTTCTGGCGCATGCCCAGGATGAAACCATATTGGTCACCGCGGCGCGTCTGCCGCTGGCGGCGCAGGATGCCACTGTGAGCGTGTCCGTGCTCGGCGAGGCCGAGCTGGAGGCACGCGGGCCGCTGTTCGCTGCCGACATCCTTCGCGCTGTGCCCGGACTGGCGGTCTCGCGCTCCGGACCGGCCGGGTCCTTGACCCAGATCCGCGCGCGCGGTGCCGAAGCCAATCATGTCCTGGTGCTGATCGATGGCGTGGAAGCCGCCAGCCCGTTCACCGGAGAAGCGGACTTCTCCAACTTCTTGTTTGACGATCTGGCCCGGATCGAAGTGGCCCGGGGCGAACAATCGGCGCTCTGGGGGGCGGACGCGATTGGCGGCGTCATTGCCATGCAGACCGCCCGGCCACAGGACGGGACCCTTGCCAGCCTGCGCATGGAAGCGGGCAGTTTCGAAACCCGTCGCATTGCCGGCCGTCTGGCGCGCGGGGATGAGGCCCGCGGCTTCGGTGTCAGCCTTGGCGATTTCCGTAGCGAAGGTATCGATATCTCCGGACAGGACGGTGAACGCGACGGCTATGACAACACCCAGCTTGCGTTCAATGCGCATAGCGCACTTGGCGGAAGCTGGCGGGTTGAAGGATCCGGGCGTTGGATCGATTACACCAGCGCCTCCGATGCCGATACCGATTTTAATGGCGTGCTTGACGATACCGACCGCGAGCGCCGCGGCGAGCAGTTCTTCTCCGCATTGACCGTGAGCGGCGAGACTGGACTCAGCGGATTGACCCTGTCGCATGAGCTTGCGGCCCGTCTCACCGATGACCGCAACCGCAGCTTCGCCGATGGGGCGCGCACTGGCCGAAATCTCGGTCAGAGACGGCAGGTGCGCTACCAGGTCTCGAGCCGCTGGCAAAGCGGAGCGGTATCGCACCGTCTGACCGGACTGGTGGAGAATGAGCGCGACAAGACCAAGAATGATGCAGGCCCCGGCAATGGCGCTAACCAGACCCGGACCATCGAGACCCGTGCGCTGGCTTTCGATTATGGCCTGGCCCGCGGTCCGCTCGATCTGACTGTTTCGGCCCGGCGGGAGAGTAATGACCGGTTTGACGACTCCACTACCTGGCGCGCCGGGGCGGCCTGGAGTTTTGAGCCGGTGGGCGGGCGCTTGCGTGCCAGCATGGGTGAGGGGGTGAAAAACCCCGGAGTGTTCGAACTCTTCGGCTTTTTCCCCGACTTCTTCGTCGGCAATCCGGACCTCGTGCCCGAGCGCTCGAAGGGTTGGGAAATCGGCTGGGAGCAGCGCTTGCTGGACGACCGGGGCAGTGCCGAGCTGACCTATTTCTCCAGCGAACTGGAGGACGAGATCTTCACCGATTTTTCCGTTTTCCCGTTGACGGCCGGGAATGCCGCCGGTCGCTCGACGCGGGAGGGTATTGAGCTGAGTGGTCGCTTCACCGTAACCCCGGCGGTTTACCTCTTTGGTTCGGCGAGCTGGCTGCAAAGCGAAGAGGGCGGCACGGCGGAGATCCGCCGGCCCGAGCAGCTGGCCTCGCTGACCGTAAGCTGGCAACCGGAGGGGCCGCTCTCCGCATCAATCAGCGCCGACTATACCGGTGAGCAGACCGATACCGATTTCGGCAGTTTCCAAACGGTGACGCTGGACGCCTACACGCTCGTGAGCGGGCAGTTGAACTGGCAGCCCCGCGACGGGGTAGAGTTCTATGCCCGTGGCGAGAACCTTCTCGATGAGGATTACAGGGATGTATTCGGCTTTCATACGCCGGGCCGGGCTGTGTATTTCGGCCTGCGCCTTCATCGCGGCTGAAGCCTGGGCTGACGATGCGGCACCGCCTGAGGGCGGTGTCGTATCGACCGGGTTGTGCGCCGATGCCTATGTGCTGGCACTGGTGCCGCGTGCGGATATTCAGGCTTTGTCCTGGCAGGTCGACCACCCGGTCTCGGCCGCGCCGGACTGGGCCCGTGCCCTGCCGGTGGCGTCTGCGTCGGCGGAAGCCCTGCTCCGCCTCGATCCGGACATGGCCGTCTTCTCACCCGGTGAGGGGCAGCGCGCCCGAACCATGCTGGAGCGGGCCGGTTACGGTGTTGCCGGACTGAGCTGGGGCGAGGATTTTGCCAGCGTACGGGCCAATCTGAGCCGTCTTGGCGAGCAGCTCGGGCGCGATGCTGAGGCCGACGCGGCAATCGCCGATCTGGATCGCCGCCTGCAGGCCTTGCAGGTCAGGAGCCGGGCCCGCTCCGGGCGTCCGCGCCTGGCGTATGTCAGCGCTTCGGGCGGTTCGGCCGGGCTGGGCACGTATGTCGACGCGGCGATAGTGGCAGCCGGCGGTGTCAATGTGACCGCTGAAGCCGGAGCCAGCGGCTGGACCCGGTCCGATCCGGAATTCGCCCTGGGCCTGGAGGCGGACATCCTGCTGACCAGTTTTTTCGCCGATGGTTATGCCGGGCGATTGTCCCGGGCGCGCTATCATTCCGCCTATCACCGCTTGCTCGACAGCCCGGTTCGCGTCGATATTCCAGCCGGGTACTGGCCCTGTGCCGGGCCAGGTCTGATCGATGCCGCCGAGGCGATTGCCGACGCCATTGATGCCTGGGAGGAGGGGCGATGAGCCTGCGCGGATATATCTTGCTCCTGGTCCTGCTGGTGAGCGCTTTTGGCCTGGCCCTTTTTGCTGGAACGGGCGGGCTGGGACCGGCGGAATTGGTCGCGGCTCTGTCGGGAAAGGGTGGGCTTGAGGCGCAAATTCTGCGCGAATTGCGTCTTCCCCGGGCGCTGCTCGGGTTGGCTATCGGTGCCGGTCTGGGGGCCAGCGGGGCCGTTTTGCAGGGGTTTTTCCGCAACCCGCTGGCTGACCCCGGGGTGGTGGGCGTGTCGGCCAGTGCCGGTCTCGGTGCGGTGCTGGCGCTTTATTTCGGGCTCGCCGGATTATCCCTCTTCGCCGTCCCGGTCGCGGCCATCACCATGGCCGCACTCGGTGTCGGTCTTCTGCTTGTTCTGGCCGGACCGCGGGCAGCGGCGACGACGCTGATCCTGGCGGGCGTCGCTGTTGCGGCGACGGCGACGGCTCTGACAGCCCTGATCATGAATCTGGCGCCGAACCCCTGGGCCCTGGCGGAGATCGCCTACTGGCTGATGGGGTCGCTCAATGATGCCAGCTGGAGTGAAGCCGGTTTCGCCCTGCCGCTCATCGGTGCGGGCTTCTCGCTGCTGCTCTTGACCCGCGGCGGGCTCGACGCGCTCAGCCTGGGCGAGGAAACCGCGCGCAGCCTCGGGGTTGATCTCGCCCGCCTGCGCCTCGGCGTGGTGGCGGGGACGGCGCTGGCGGTCGGTGGCGGCGTCGCCGTGGCTGGAGCGATTGGCTTTGTCGGGCTTGTCGTGCCGCACTTTTTGCGGCCCTTCGTGCAATACCGGGCCGGCGCCCTGGTCCTGCCCTCGGCTCTGGCGGGGGGCGCCTTGCTGAGCCTCGCCGATACCGCGACCCGGCTTCTGTCTGGCCCGGGCATGCCGCTTTATCTCGGCGTACTCACGGCGCTGATCGGAGCTCCCTTCTTCCTGTGGCTGGTGCGGGCCAATCAGACGGTGGCGCCATGACCCGTCTGAGCTTTGACACGGCCGGCCTCGAGCTGGGCGGCGCGCTGATATTGGGCTCGATTTCGCTACAGGCCGAGGCGGGTGAATTGATCGCCCTGACCGGACCGAACGGGGCCGGGAAAAGCTCGCTTTTGCGCCTGGCCGCGGGCCTGATCGAGCCGGGCGCGGGGCAGGTGACGCTGGACGGGGTCAGTCTTGCCGGCTTGCCGCCGCGTGAGCGGGCCCGGCAAATCGCCTATCTGCCAGCGGAAAGCCGAGAGGCCTGGCCGCTGGATGTGCAAAGCCTGGTGGCGCTGGGGCGTATTCCTTTCCGCAAACCGCTGCGCCGCTTGAGTGCTGAGGACGAGGCCGCCATCGCTTCGGCGATGGAGCGAGCGGGGGTCAGCGAATTTGCCACACGGCGCATCGATACCCTGTCATCGGGTGAGCGCGCGCGGGTGCATCTGGCGCGCATGCTGGCCACCCAGGCGCCGGTATTGTTGCTGGACGAACCGACCGCCGCACTCGATCTGAAGCATCAGCTTGCGGTGATGGAGATCGCCGAGGCGGAAGCGCAGGCCGGACGGCTGGTCATCATGGCGATGCATGCGCTTGATCTGGCGGCGCGCTATGCCAGCCGCGTCGTGCTGATGGCCAAAGGAGACATCCACGCCGACGCAGGCCCGGACGAGGCGCTGAGCGAAGCCAATATCCGCGCGGTCTTCGGCGTTGAGGCTCCCGGCGGCATCGCGGCCAGCGCGCTGATGCCGTTGTCCTAGTCGGTGCGCATCAGCCAGGCGAGAGCCTCGCGCTCATGGGTGAAATGGCCGACCGCCCAGCCCGCCGCCCGCAGGCCGCCCATAACGGAACGCGATTGGGCCGGGAGTTCTGCAGGCAGCAGCATGGCAATGCGCGTATCGGCCGGGAAGCGGTGCTTTACCGCATCGACGATGATCGTGCCTTGCTCGGGCCGCCAGGTGCGATGGAAATAGCGGGCATCGACCAAGAGCCGGTGCGGCGCGCCGGTCCCGAACAGGACGGCGGCATCCTCGATCCGTTGCAGAACGTCATCCACGCCGCTGACATGTTCATGCTCGACATAGACATATCCGTCGCGAAGGATGGCCTTGCCGATCATCGCACTGCTCCGGCCTAGTCGAAGACGATTTCAGGAAGCGGTTTGGAGGCTTCCTCCGCCGCGGCCAGGGCCGCCTGGGCGGTTTTCAGGAAGGCGCTCGCGATCGGACCATCATCGAGCGCCACCGGCTCGCCGGCATCGGAACGGGCCCGCAGGTCCGGATGCAGCGGAATCTCGCCGAGGAATTGTGCCCCGATGCGTTCCGCCTCCGCCTTGGCCCCGCCAGTGCCGAAGATATGGCTGCCTTCGCCGCAATGCGGGCAGATGAAGATCGACATGTTCTCGACAATGCCCAGCACCGGCACATGCGTCTGCTCGAACAGGCCCATCGCCTTGCGGGCGTCATCCAGCGCCAGGTCCTGCGGGGTGGAGACGATCACCGCGCCATCAACCGGTAGGTCCTGGGCAATCGCCAGCTGGGCATCGCCCGTGCCGGGAGGCATGTCGAGGATCAAGACGTCGAGCCCGCCCCAATCGGTTTCAGTCATGAACTGGCGAATGGCGCCCTGGACCATCGGGCCGCGCCAGACCACCGGCGCGCCGGGCTTCACGACAAAGCCCATGGAAATGATCTTGACGCCATGGGCCTCGATCGGCTGCACGCCGGCCTCGGTCTTGCGCAGGCCGGGCACGTCATTGAGGCCGAACAGGCGCGGGGCGGAGGGGCCGTAAATATCGGCGTCGAGCAGGCCGACCTTGAGCCCGTCCTTGGCCAGGGCCGCGGCGATATTGGCCGCCACAGTGGACTTGCCGACACCACCCTTGCCCGAGGCGACCGCGAGAATGCGCCGGGCCGGGCGATCGGCCGGCGCGCGCTGGGGCTGTTGCGGCTGTTTCGGGGCTGGGCGCTGGCGCTGAGCGGATTGCTCGCGATGCGCCGTCATCACCACGCGGACCTTGTTGATGCCGTCAATCTTGCTCAGCGCGGCCTCGATCTCCGGCTGCAAACGGTCAAGATCAGGATCGCCGGCGACCGGCGGGGACAGCACGATGGTGACCGCATCGCCCATCACCCCGGCCGATTCAACCCGCCCCGCATCCACAATATCCCGCCCCGACTGACGCTCGATCACGCTTTCCAAGGCAGACTTAAGACGCGCTTCCATGGCTCACTCCCTAGTTGAAAGGGGAGATAGGGTATTCGGCGTGAATGTGGAAGCGGGGGCGGGCGCAAAGGTGCAGCCGCACAGACTTTTCCCGGGGCGGAAAGCGCGTCGATCGTGATCTGTCAGGAAAAATGGATGGTGGGCGATACTGGGATTGAACCAGTGACCCCTTCGATGTCAACGAAGTGCTCTCCCGCTGAGCTAATCGCCCATCCGATGCGGAGACGGGTGTTTAGCGTTCTGCTGGCTGGAGTGCAAGGGCTTGCTGCGCCGGGCCACAGGGAGAATGCAGTTCGCAGCTGTCGACACGAAAACGCCCGCCGGAAAGGCGGGCGCTGTCGGTGCAAATCGTCCGGGCCTGGGGCCTAAGCCGCCATCACGCGGGCGACCTCGTCGACGAGTTCGCGCAGGTGGAAGGGCTTGGAGAGAACCTTGGCATTGGTCGGTGCGCCGGAGCCCGGATTGAGGGCAACGGCGGCAAAGCCGGTGATGAACATGATCTTCAGCGCCGGATCGACTTCGGTGGCGCGGCGCGCCAGCTCGATCCCGTCCACGCCCGGCATGACGATATCGGTCAGCAGCAGATCAAACTGGGCCGGATCCTCGCCGATCGCGTCGAGCCCTTCCTCGCCATCGGAACACACCTTCACATCATGCCCGGCGCGCTTGAGCGCCTTGGCGAGGAAGTCGCGCATGGAATCATCGTCTTCCGCCAGAAGGATTTTAGCCATTTCGGTTTCCCACCCTTACGAATCTAAAAAGATGACGGCACATATAGCGGCCTAAAGTAAAAACCCGCTGAACGCGCTGCAACGCTTGACCGCACGATAGCAGCTCCGCACAGTCACACCATGATCCTTGCTCCCATATCATCACCCAAAGACGACGCATCGGCAAACCCTGCAGAGGGTGACGGCGGTGCGTTTGGCGGGCTGGCCGGGGATCCGGCGGGGAGTATTGAGGGCATCGTTGCTGTTGCAGCGGCTGACCGGGAGCAGCAGATTCCGGTGATCATGGCGTCGCCGCATTCCGGCCGGGCCTATGAGGGCGAGCTGCGCCGATCCACGCTGTTGAGTGTCGACCAGTTGCGCCGGTCCGAGGATGCCTATGTCGACAAGCTGATTGAAGGCGCCCACAAGCACGGCATTACGACGGTCTGCGCGCTTTTCCCGCGCGTCTTTGTCGACGTCAATCGCAGTCCGCGCGAGCTTGACCCTGGCATGTATTCCGACCGTCTGCCGGCCTCCACCGATAGCGGGTCGCGGCGGACCGCCTCCGGGCTTGGCGTCATCCCGCGCATTGCCGCGGATGGACGGCCGCTTTACCGGCGCCGTTTCAAGGTCGCTGAGGCCGAGGCGCGCCTGGAGCGCTATTACCGGCCCTTCCATGCGGTCCTCAAGGCCCAGATTGAACAGGTTCGGCAGCGGTTCGGCTGCGCCTTCCTGATCGATGTTCACTCCATGCCCGACCAGTCGGCGCGCGGCGTGGACATGGTGATCGGTGACCGCTTCGGTTCGTCCTGTCACCCCGGTTTCGCCGATCTGGTCGAACAGCGCCTGCGCCGGCAGGGATTTGTTACAGTTCGGAACACTCCTTATGCAGGCGGTTTCACAACCGAACACTATGGGCGGCCCGAAACGGGCGTCCACGCGATCCAGATCGAGATATCCCGGCGGCTCTATCTGGACGAGCACCGGGTCGCCCTAGCGGAGAATTTTGCCTCACTTAAAAGTGAAATTGGCAATTTTGTCAGCTATCTAAGCGAATTCCGCTGGTCCGGCCAATTCACGTCATAATCATGCCCAGTTCAGGCGAAGACTGGTAGCTGTCTTCGCCCGGCACGCGCTTTGCTCCCCTCTCAGGCGTGCGTCCCAGTGCGGCGCAGGTTGTTACGCGAAGACGAGGCCGCGAGTAGTTATGACGAATGATATTGATCTGCATGTAGGAAAGCGTTTGCGCCGCCGGCGTCGTCTGTTGGGCCTGACCCAGCAGCAGTTGGCTGAATCCGTGGGTATCCGCTTCCAGCAAATCCAGAAGTATGAATGTGGCGCCAACCGCGTCAGCGCCAGCCGCCTGTTCGAGCTGGCCGAGGCACTCGATGTGCCGGTGCAGTATTTCTATGAAGGCCTGTCGCGACGCGACGAAGCCGCCAATGAAGACACCTATCTGGCCGCGGACGTGTTGTCTCAGAAGGAAACCGTGGACCTGATCCGGGCCTATTACCGGCTTGGTGAGCGTCCGCGCAAACGCCTTCTCGAGCTTGCCAAATCGCTTGAGCCGGATGAAGCGGCGAACGACGCCGCCTGAAAGGGCATAATGATCGGTCCCGTCAACGGGGACTGACATGGTTTTGGTCGGGGGACCTGGATGCGCCTAGCTTGGAGACAATCTCCATGCTAGGCGCTTCGCCATGACGCAGACTGATTTCTCCCGTGATCTTGAGATTGCCACCGCCCTTGCCGATGCCGCCGGCGCCGCGATCCGTCCCCATTTCCGTTCCGGCCTGTCGGTCGATAACAAGCTAGAGGCCGGGTTTGATCCGGTCACCGCGGCTGACAAGGCGTCGGAACAGGCGATGCGGGCCATTCTCGAGGCGCAAGCGGCCGATGACGGGATTTTCGGCGAGGAATTCGGCCGCACGCCAAGTCGAAATGGCCGCGAATGGGTGCTCGATCCGATCGATGGTACCCGGGCCTTCATTTCCGGATTGCCGTGCTGGACCGTGTTGATCGCCCTGGCCGTGGAGGGGGTGCCGCAGCTCGGGGTGATTGATCAGCCGCATACAGGTGAGCGCTTTATTGGCCTGCCCGGTGAAAGCTGGCTCGACCATGCCGGTGCGCGTTCGGCTTTGAAGACGCGCGATACAGCCAGCCTGGCCGAGGCGACCCTGGCGACGACGGATCCCTTCCTGTTCAAAGGGGAGGAATACCGGGCCTTTTCCGCCGTGTCGGATGCATGCCAGCTCGTCCGCTTCGGCTATGACGCCTACGCCTATGCCATGATCGCAGCCGGCGGGGTCGACCTGGTGGTGGAAAGCGGGCTGCAAGCCTATGACGTCAACGCCCTGATCCCGGTGGTGACCGGGGCCGGTGGCGTGGTGACCGATTGGCGCGGGGGTTCAGCGGCTGGCGGCGGCCAGGTTATCGCGGCTGCCAATGCAGACCTCCACGCCCAGGCGCTGGCCCTGCTTGAGAGCGCGGCGGTCTAGCTGTCGAGCAGGATGCGGACCGGTTCGCGGCCGAATTGCAGGCTTTCAATGCGCCGGTTGCGGCGTTCGCGCGGGCGGTAGGTGACGCGGTTCTCCTGCACGGTGAGCGCGCGGCGCTCTCCATCGGCTTCAATGCCCCAGGCGTCCGGCGCCGGGCCATCAAAGACAAAGACGACGGTCCGCATCTGTGGTGCGAACATGGCGGCGACACCGCCAATGGACCGCATGGCGTCATTGGCCTGGCCGGCGGCCAGGCGCAGCTCATCGGTGGAATAGCGTGTGGCCGGGTCCATCTGCACCATGAAGCGCATCGACAGGCCCATCCCGCCTTCGGGCTGGTTGATCCAGACCTCCGGGTCAGCCTCGAAGACGTCGGCGGCCGGGCGGCCCAGTACATAGCCCTCCGCGTCGAAGATAAACTCGCGGGTCTCACCCCCGAATTCGTAATGCATGCGGATATCTGCCGGCGCCACGCCGCGGTCTGACCGGATCTGGTAGCCGAGGGTGAAATGGCTACGCCGGTCGTCTTCCAGCGAGAGATAATCAGCCCAGCGCGGGAAGAACATCGACAGGGGGCCGGCAATGCGCTCCTCCTCCTGGACCGCGGCCGCAGCCGGGACCAGGAGCAGGGCGAAGCCGATCAAAACACCGGCAAGACGCATTATTCAGATGCACCTTCCGGCTTGCGGAAGAGCAGCGTCATACGATCGCTTTCGCCGATCGCGTCATAGAAGGCGCGGTCGAAGTCTTCGGCCGGTTCTTCACCGCGTCCGGCAGAGCGGCGCACCGGCGGCAGCGTCCACACACCAAACGGGTGGTCGGCGGTATCGGCCGGGTTGGCATTGACTTCCGAGCTGCCGACCAGTTCGAAGCCGGCTTCCTCGGCGAGGCGGATGACATAGGCCTGCTGCACATAACCGGAGCCGCCATTGGAGGACTGCTCGCGGGTCGAGGGCAGGCGGTGTTCGACAACACCCAGCGTACCGCCTTCGCGCAGCGCCGCGTAGAAGTCGGCGAAGGCCTTCTCGGCATAATTGCCCATCATCCAGTTATGCACGTTGCGGAAGGTCAGGATGGTGTCGATGCTACCGGGCTCGGCCAGCGCCTCGGTGGTGTCGTCAAAGCCCGCCATGACGATGTCACCGTAAAGGGCGGTGTCGGCATAGCGCTGCTCGAAACGCTCACGCGAGCCGCGACGGCCTTCGCTGGCCGCATCAGCCGGGAAGTGCGCCGCGACATAGGTGCCGCCATTACCGGCGATCCACGGTGCGAGAATATCGGCATACCAGCCGCCGCCGGGCCAGATTTCGAGCACGGTGGAAGACGGGTCGATTTCAAAGAAGGTGATTGTTTCAGCCGGGTTGCGGAAGCCATCGCGCTCCGAGCGGTCGCCCCGCCATTCGCCGGCAATGGCCGCATCAAGGCTGGCCACACCCGTCGTCGCCGGAGCTGCAGTCTCGGTTGCAGTCGCAGCCGGTGCAGCGGCGGTGTCCGTGGCAGCGGCTTCAGTGGCCGCCGTTTCGGTCTCGGCGCCATTGCTGCAGGCGCTGAGGGTCAGGGCCGCCAGGCCGATCAGGGGCAGCGAATTACGATACATGTGCGGATACTCCCTAGAGATGTTTGATCACTAACTAGAGCGCGCTTGATGGGCTGGCAATTGAGGAATTTGTGAGCACCCCCTTGCGCCGCTGAAACCGCTTTCCCATCTGCTAGTCATGGGTCGCCGCAACGGGGCCCTGACCAGCCGGGGCCAAAGGCACGGCAGGTCGACATCAAAACCTATCGCTCTAATGAGGATGAGGGACTTATGCGTACGACTGATTTGAATCCGCTTTATCGTTCGATTGTTGGCTTTGACCGCCTCGCGAACCTGATGGACTCGGCCACCAAGGCGGAATCCCAAGGCTACCCGCCCTACAATATTCAGCACATTGGCGAAGACGAATACCTGATCGAACTGGCTGTCGCCGGTTTCGGTGAGGCCGATCTCGATGTGCAGGTCCAGAACAATCAGCTCACCATTACCGGCCGCATCACGCGCGACGAAGACAGCGATACGCGCCGCTTCCTGCATCGCGGGATTGCCGAGCGCGCCTTCGAGCGCCGCTTCCACCTGGCTGACCATGTGAAGGTCTCCGGTGCCGAGCTGAAGAACGGCATGCTCTCGGTCCAGCTGCTCCGGGAAATCCCCGAAGAAGCCAAGCCGCGCTCCATCGCCATCAAGAATGGTGAAGGCCAGAGCTCGACCCTGATCGAAGGCAAGAAGACCGAGGCCGCTTAAGCGCCTTTTCTTCCTCCGACGAAGCAAACACGACACGGCAGGCCGCACCCGCGGTCTGCCGTTGTGTTTTTGGCAATGGGCTGGGTCAGGCCGCGTTGAGATCAACCGCGCCGTCGAGGTCTTCCACCTGTTCAGCAAAGTCCTCGCTCACCGTAGCACCGGTGAAGCAGGAGCCGGAGAAGCGGGCGCGGGAGACGTCCGCGCCGTCGAGGCGGGAATAGGAGAAATCGGCGCCGGTGGCCTTGGCCTGGCGTAGATCAGCGCCGCGCAGATCGACATAGCGCGCCTTGGTTCCCGCCAGCGAGGCCGGCAGAAGACGGTCATTTTCCAGCAGCAACGGGCCGAAGCGCGCATCGCGCAGATCGGCATTGTTGAGATTGGCCCCGGTCAGGTCGGCGCCGCGCAGATCGGCTCCGCGCAGGCAGACCATGCGCAGATCGGCCCGCTCCAGGCGAGCACCCTGCAATTGCGCGCCTTCCAGATCGAGCCCGTAAAGCGTTGCGCCGCGCGCGTGGAAGGCGGTCAGCGTCTTGCCGGCCAGCGAATGCAGGCCGCGCAGATCGGTCTTGTCGAACAGGGACGGCTTGCCCTCGCGCCCATCGGTCTCACACCAGCGCACATGTTCGGCGATCTGCTGGGCAATCGGCTCGTCGAGATCATTCGGGTCAATGCCGACCGGCGCGCTGGTCAGGGCGCCTTCGGTCTTCATGCCCTGGGTCTTGGCCATGGTGGTCTTGACCCCGATCATGACGCTGTCCTGGAAGTCGGCATCGGTAAGATCGGCGCCAGACATGTCGGCGCCTTCAAGATTGGCGCCCTGGAAGGTCGAGCCGCGCAGATTGGCGCGGATCATGCGCGCCCCGAGCAGCATGGCATCGGTGAAGTCGGCAGTCTGAGCGGTGATGCCGGCCATTTTCGAACGCGACAGGTTGGCGCCGGTGAAATTCGCCATGCCCGCATCGTTTTCCTGGGTGCGGTGCTTGAGGATGGCGAGGCCTTTTTCCTTGTCGATCTCGGCGATCGCACCTTCGCGCATATCGGCCTCGGTGAGATCGGCGCCCGTCAGATTGGCTCCGCGCATGATGGCGCCACGCAGATCGGCGCGCCGCAGCGAGCTGCCTTCCAGGTTCGCCTGGCGCAGATCAGCAGCAAAGAGCACGCTGGAATTCAGGGTCGTTCCGGTGAAATTCGCGCCCCGCAGCACCGCGCCGGAGAAGTCGGCATCGGACAAGTCACGGCCGGATAAATCGAGATTTTCCAGGATCGTATAGGCGAAGCTGGCGCGCGCGCCGCCGGCACGGCCCGACCAGAGCCGTTCGTGCCGTTCGCACATCGCGTCGACCGTCATCTGGTCGAGCTTCGTATATTCGATTTTGCGGCCGGTCATCGGCGACGTCCTGGATGCATCATGTCAATCGACCAGAGCCTAGCCATTGAGTGTTAACGATGCGTGTGAACCCGTCCGGCTGCCAGCGCTGTCTGGGCGAGGGGATCGGACGGATCGAGCCGGACCCGGCTGATGCCTTTTTCGCCGAGTGCGGTGAGTTCCTGATCGAGCGCTTTTAGGCTGCGGCTGGTCGCTGTCGCTTCATAGGTCAAGGTGCGCCGGTCGAGGAATAGCGAGGCCCGTCCGGTCTTCAGGCGGTGAAAGAAGGCGGAGTAGAGCGGTTCTCCGAGATCAGCGAGAAAACCGTCGACGGTTTCAATGCCGGCGCTCTGCAGGATCCCGACGCCTTTGCCCGAGACCCGCGGATCGTGATCATGGCAGGCAATGACGACACGGGCGACGCCCGCCTCGACCAGGGCTTCCGCGCAGGGCGGTGTCTGTCCGTGATGGGCGCAGGGCTCCAGGGTGACGTAGGCGGTCGCACCGCGCGCTTGTGCGCCGGCCTTGTCCAGCGCCACGCGTTCAGCATGCGGACGGCCCCGGTCTGCGGTGGCACCGGTGGCGATGATCCGGTCGCCCTGTGCCAGGACGCAGCCGACAGAGGGATTGGGCGTGGTCCGGCCGAGCTGGGCCCAGGCCTGGGCCAGGGCCAGCGACATCAGGCGGAGGTCTTGCGTCCGGCTCACGCGCCCGGCAGCGGCGGCAGGGTCTGGGCCCGCTCCGCATCAAGATAGCGCGCGGCAACCGGTGCCAGGCTGGTATCATCAAGATCGATCAGGAGCGGGTTTCCGGTCGGGATCTCAATGCCCATGATGTCGTCATCGCTGACGTTGAAGAGCAGTTTGACCAGGGCGCGCAGGCTGTTGCCGTGGGCGGCAACAGCGATGTCCTGGCCGGCTTCGAGCTGTGGCCGGATGGTCTCGTTCCAATAGGGCTCAACGCGGGCGAGCGTTGTTTTCAGCGACTCCGTCGCCGGCAGCAGGGACGGGTCGATGCCCGCATAGCGCGGGTCATTGAGCGGGTGGAATTCGTGGTCTTCGGCCAGCGGCGGCGGCGGGGTGTCGAAGGAGCGGCGCCAGATCAGGACCTGATCCTCACCGTGTTTGGCGCGGGTTTCGTCCTTGTTCAGGCCTGCCAGGGCGCCGTAATGGCGCTCATTGAGACGCCAGGATTTCTCCACCGGGATCCACAGGCGGTCGAGATCTTCCAGCGTCAGGTTGAGCGTCTTGATGGCGCGTTTCAGAACCGACACGAAGGCCAGCTGCGGCGCGAAACCTTCCGCCTTCAATAGCGCGCCGGCCTTCTTGGCCTGGGCAACGCCATTCTCGGTCAGGTCGACATCGACCCAGCCGGTGAATCTGTTCTGCAGATTCCACTCGCTCTGGCCGTGGCGGATAAAGGCGAGTTGCGGCATCGACGGTCTCCCTCAGTGTGTTGCCGGAGCGATAGCCCGACACCTGTTTCGGGGCAAGAGAGGGAGGTGAAGTTGCGTTACGCAATTTTCTGTAGCTAATCGCGCACTTTTTGTGCTAGTATTCGAATGCTTGAGTGGCCGCCTCACCCCAATATCCGGCCGCCTGAGCATTGCACGAGTGGTCCTAAACCCAGGCAGGATTGCACACGCTACCCAAGGGCGTGATGCCGCGGGCACTTCGTCCCCCTGATGCGCCGCGACGCAGACTGCCGCAGATGCCGCGTACGTCTCTTCCCCGGACGTGCGCGGTTCTGCTATGTGGGCGCCAAACGTTTTCAAATTCCGGGACTTTGAGATGAGCCATTACGATCCGCTCGACGCCGCGCGCCGCGTTATCGCTATCGAGCGTGACGGGCTGGACGCGCTTGAGCGCGCTATTGACGAGGATTTCGCAGCCGTTGTCCGCCTGGTCGACGGGCTGAAAGGGCGCCTGATCTGTGCCGGGGTTGGCAAATCCGGCCATGTCGCGCGCAAGATCGCGGCGACGCTGGCCTCGACCGGTACGCCCTCCTATTACGTCCACCCGACCGAAGCGAGCCATGGCGATCTCGGCATGATCACGCCGGATGATGCGGTGCTGGCGCTGTCCAAGTCCGGCGAGACCAAAGAGCTCGGTGACCTGATTGCCTATTGCCGGCGCTTCTCGGTTCCGCTCGTAGGCATGACGGCTAAGCCGGACAGCGCGCTGGGCCGGGCCGCCGGGTACAAAATGTTTGTGCCTGACGCCCAGGAGGCTTGCGGTGAGACCCGTGCGCCGACGACCTCAACGACCTTGATGATGGCGATGGGCGATGCGCTTGCCGTTGCCCTGCTTGAAGCGCGCGGCTTCACTGCGGGCGACTTCAAGACCTTCCACCCGGGCGGCGCGCTCGGGGCCGCGCTGGCAACGGCCGCGGACATCATGCATTCCGGGTCTGCCATGCCGTTGATCGGCCAGGAGGCCAAGATGAGCGATGTGCTGATCGAAATGACCACCAAGAGCTTCGGTTGTGCCGGCGTGATCGATAAAAGCGGGCGCCTGGCCGGGATCATTACCGATGGCGATCTGCGCCGCCATATGGGCGAGGGGCTGATTGATGAAACGGCCGGTAGTGTGATGACGCGCGGGCCGCGCGTCGGTCGCCCGGACATGCTGGCCGCCGATGTGTTGCGCGAGATGACGGCGGGTGAGGTCAAGATCATCCAGCTCTTCATTACCGACGGCGAGGGCAAGCCGCTGGGCATACTGCATCTGCACGATTTGCTGCGCATTGGTCTGAAATAACCCGCGCAGGCATGGGCGTGCATTTATGTGCGCATACGCCTATGCTCGCGGGCTAGATGTTGAGCCGCGTGTCCGGAACTGATGAGTAAACCGCTGACCCTGGAGATCCGTTCTCGCCTGCGGCCGCATTTGCGCTGGCTGGCCGGGTTCTCGCTTGCCGTGAACATCCTGCTGCTGGTGTCGCCGCTCTACATGCTGCAGGTCTATGACCGGGTTTTGAGCTCGGGCTCCTATGACACGTTGATCTGGCTGTCTGTGCTCGCCGTGTTCCTGCTGGCGATTTACGGCGCCGCGGAAATCGGCCGCCGCCGCGTCATGGCGCTGGCCGGCGCAGAGATCGAAACCCGTCTCGGGTCGCGCATCTTCACCCAGTTTGAAAACCAGCCATCCGGCCGGGCTGCCCTGGCCCAGAATCTGGCGCGCTTGTCGCGCATCCAGTCCTATTTGCAAAACGGTGCGGCCCTGCCGTTTGCCGATCTGCCCTTCGCGCCGCTCTTCCTGCTGGTTCTGTTTCTTATCCACCCGGTGATCGGCATGATCGGTCTGGCCGGTGCGGTTATTGTTTTCAGCGTTGCAGTGGCAGCCGAGCTGACGTCGCGGCAAACCAGTGCGGTATCGCAATCCATGCTGGGGCAGGCCAATCATCTGGCCGGCGATCTTGAGCGCCAGCGCTCGGCCCTGGTCGCCATGGGGCTGATCCCGGGCGCGTTTCGCCGTTGGCAAGAACAGCGCGATCAAGGCCAGGCACTCGGTCTCAACGCGGCCCGGCTCGATGGCCGTTTTACGGGCATCTCCCGCTCGACCCGTCAGGTGCTGCAGATCGTGGTGCTGGGCGGTGGCGCAGCGCTGGCGCTCAGCCAGCAGATTTCGCCCGGTTCCATTGTCGCTTCCTCGATCATCCTGGCACGCCTTTTGGGCCCGATCGACCAGATCGTCGGTGGCTGGCGTAACACGGTTCTGACCTGGACGGCCTGGAAAGAGTTGCGCGCCTCAATAGACGGCCAGCCGGACGAGGCGGTGTTCACGCCCTTGCCGCGCCCGCAGGCAGAGCTGGACATTGAACGCCTGAGCGTCGCCGTTCCGGGGCATGAGGCACCGCTGATCCAGCCGTTCAGCTTCCGCGCCGAAGGTGGGCAGATCATTGTCCTGGCCGGCGCCATCGGTGCGGGCAAATCCTCGCTCCTGCAGACCCTGTCGGGGGCCTGGCCGCCCGCTGACGGCAGTGTGAGCCTGGGCAAGCGCGCCATGCAGGACTGGGTCAGCGCCGATCGCGGCCGCTATGTCGGTTACGTGCCGCAGGATGTTGAGCTCTTGCCCGCGACCATTGCCGAGAACATCAATCGCCTGACCGGGGCCGACCCGGAGGAGACGATAACGGCGGCGAAACTGGCCGGCGCGCATGACATGATCCTGACCCTCGCGGAGGGCTATGACACGCTGATCGGTCCGGGCGGGGCGCAGCTGTCTGCCGGGCAGGCGCAACTGGTCGGACTGGCCCGGGCCCTGTTCGGGTCGCCACCGCTGGTCCTGCTTGATGAGCCCACCGCCAATCTCGACAGCGCCACCGCCGCCCATCTGATCAAGGCAATCGGCCGGGTCGCCGAAGCCGGGGCTGTCGTCGTGGTCTCAACCCATGACCGGCGCGTGATCGAACAGGCCCATACCGTCCTGCTTCTGCGCAAGGGCAGCGTGCTGGCGGCCCCAGCGGAACAGTATCTCAAGCTCGCCGTCGGACCCGGCGGCGGCGCCCCCGGCAGTCAGGGAGTCGCCTGATGCCGGACAAGCCGCTGATGCAGGATCCGACCATACGCGTCATGGCGCTGATCTGCCTCATCGGGCTGGGCGGGTTTCTCGCCTGGGCCGGTCTTGTGCCGCTCGCCGAGGGCGTGCCGGCCAATGGTCTCGTTGTTGCGGAGAATAATCGCCAGGTCGTGCAGCACCTGGAGGGCGGGATCATCGAGGACGTGATGGTCCGCGATGGTGATCGCGTCGAGGCCGGCGATCCGCTGCTGACCCTGCAGGAAACCGCATCCCTGGCCGTGCGGGACGAAATCCTGCAGGAGATCGCAACCCTGACCGCGTCTCTCGACCGTCTCGCGGCATTGCGCGACGGGCGCGGGGAACCGGACTTCACCAGTCTTGATGGGCTCGAGATCGCAGCGGCAGCGCGCGGTAATGTCATTGAGCGCCAGCGCGACCTGTTCGAGCAACAGCTGGAGGCGTTCAATGCCGATATCGCCGTGCTTGAAGCGCGGCGCGACGGCGAGGCGTCTTCGCGGCGATTGCTGCAGCAGCAGATCGAGATCAATGGCCGCGCCCTTGAAGCGGCTGAAGACCAGGCCGAGCTGGTGCGCGAACGCGTGGGTCGGCAAATGGCCCGGGTCGATGAGTTGCGGGCTCTGGAACGTGACGTCGCCACTCTGGAATCTCAGATCGGCGGGCTGCGTACCCAGGTGCAGCAGTCGGAGACTCTCGAACAGGACCTTGAAGGCCAGATCGCGCAGACGCGGGCGAATTTCCTGCGCGAGCTGTCGAGCGAGCAGTTACAGGTGCGTACCGCCCTGCAGCTGGCCCAGGAGCGCCTCGGCGCAGCCCAGGATGTGCTCAACCGTGTGGTGATTACGGCTCCGCAGAGCGGTGAAGTCCTCAACCTGGCCTATTCCACCCGCGGCGGTGTGGTGCGCCCGGGTGAAACCATTCTGGAGATCGTCCCGGCGGTCGAAGAAGTGACGGTGTCTGCCCGCATCAATCCGGCCGATCGCGACGCGGTCTACCAGGGCCAGGCGGTGCGGACGCGGATGACGGCCTATAAGAGCTGGCTGACGCCGAGCCTCAATGGCGAAGTGACCGGCGTGTCGGCTGATCTGAAAACCGACCCGGCCACCGGTGTGCCGTTCTACGAGGTGCGTATCGTTGTGCCCTCCGATCAGATCGACCGGCTTGAGGGCCTGGCCGTGACGCCGGGCATGCCGGCGGAAGTGTTTATTTTCTCCGGTTCGAGCCGGACCACGCTGGACTATCTGCTCGAACCGATCAGCGAGTCGCTCTTCCGCGGCTCGCGCCAGGGATAGGGCCGGCCGGTCCGCGCCAGGGGGATGAAATGCGCCGTATTGTGACCGTTTCGCTGACAGCGCTGTTGCTGGGTTCCGCTGCGTCGGCCCAGGTCTGCGACCCGCTTGTCGAGAGCATGCAGATCGCCGCGCAGACCGCGCCGGAGGTCAGCGTGGCCGAGGCCCGGGTGCAACGGGCCGAGGCGGATCTCGTCGAGGCGCGCTCCTTGCGCCGGCCGCAGCTCTCCACCTTCGGCCGCAGCGGTGTCGGTGATACCGGGCTGACCTCAAACCAGTTTGACAATCAGCTCGGCCTGCGGCTGTCGCAGCGTGTCTTTGATTTCGGCGATGCGCGGTTTGCCATCGACAGCGCGGAATATCAGCGCCAGCGACTGGTCTTCGATCAGGCCAGCGCGGAAGCCCAGGCGGCCTATGCGCTCGGCTCGGCCTATCTCGCCGCCCAGGAGGCGCGTGGCCGCATGACCGTGATCGCCGAGCGCCGCGAATACTATGCGCGCCAGCTGGCCGCCGTCGAAGCGCTGCTGGCGCGCGGTGGGGCGACCCGGGCTGAGCGGGCCCAGATCGCGGCCCAGCTGGCCGAGGCCGATGCCGTGATGCTCGAACTGCGGTCCCAGGAGCAGCGCGCCGGTGCGCGAGTGGAAGCCTATCTCGGCCGTCCGGCCGGGCTTTGCGGCGATGAGCAAACGGCGGCGGCCCTGGCCGACCGGCTCGATGATTTGCAGACCGCCGACCAGGCGCTCGACGCGGTGATGCAGGGCAATCCGCGCATGGATGCGACGCGCAGCAATATCCGCAGCCTGGAAGCCCAGCGTGAACGCGAGCGCCGCAGCCGGCTGCCCGTCGTCGATGTCGTGGGTATTTCCTCCTACACGTATGATGATGCGCGCGAGGACTGGGATTATCGCGACCGGATCGGCGTCGACGTCTCCGTGCCGATCCTGACCGGCAATGCGCTCGGCGCCCGGGCTGACCGGGCTGAGGCGGTGCTGGAGGAAGAAGAGTACACGCTGCGTCAGTTGCAGCGCGATCTGCGCGAACAGGGCTCTGTGGTTTTCCGCCGGCTTCTGTCGCTGCGCGCGCAGCAGGTTCAGCGCGAGGCCGTGGCGTCGAGCCAGCGGGAGTATTTCGAGGCTATTTCGGGTGAATTCGAGTTCGGTCTGGGGACGCTTCCGGACCTCGTCGAGGCGCGTCTGGACTATGAACGGGCCATGCTCGACCTGGTCGCGGTGGAGTTCGAGCTGAAACGTCAGCAACTCGACCTGATGTTGCTAACAAGCCGTTTGCCCTGAAGCAAAATTGTCTGGACGGGCTGCCCCGCTGGCGGCTAGCGTCCTGCAGCTGGTTTTGAATGGATACGGTCAGGCTGTGCGGGCTGTGACCGTGGACATTCGCGTAAGGGGTAAAGCTTATGGCTGTTTCGTCTGTCATCGCGAGGCAAAAGCGCGCTTCGCAAGTCTCTGCTACGGCACTCATTCTCGGCGCGGCGGCCTTGTTCGCTCCGCAGGCAGAGGCGCAGGAGGGGCAGGCAGGCTTCCGGCCGATCTCCGAATTCGACTTTATCGACAGCTATACGCTGGAAGCCGATGGTTCAGCGCGCTTGGTGCTGAGCAATGGCCGCGTGGTGACGCTGTCGCCGAATGATGTCAGCGCCATTGACGGCGATGTGCGCATCAACCCCGATGCCGTTGAAGCGCCTGTCAGCGGTGGTGAGGCCGCAGCCGGCGGCGGCGGTGCCATGGGCGGCGTTGCGCTTGGCGGCCTGTTGGCTCTCGGTGCAGCAGCCGGAGGCGGCGGCGGTGGGGGTGGCAGCGATGCCCCGTCGACGCCCAACCCGACGCCAACCCCGACCAATCGCGCCCCGGTCTTCACCTCCGAAACCACGGCGACGGTTGCGGAAAACACAACCAGCTCCTTCTACACCGCCACGGCAACCGACGCCGATAACGACACCCTGACCTATTCCATCTCTGGCGGTGCCGATCAGAGCTTCTTCACTATCAACAGCCAGACCGGCGCGCTCTCCTTCACCAGCTCGCCCGATTTCGACATCAACGCCGATGCCGATGGCGACAATGTCTATGAGGTCACGATCCGGGTCAGCGATGGCACCGTTACGGTGACCCAGACAGTCAATGTTACCCTGACCAATGTCGATGAAGGGCCGGTGTTCAGCTCCGGCACGGCCTTCAGCGTCGACGAGGATCAGACCTCGGCCTTCACCGCCTCCGCGACCGATCCGGAAGGCGCCAGCGTGACCTACTCGATCCGCGGCACGGATGCGGCGCTGTTTACGGTCAACGCCAATACCGGTGTCGTCAGCTTCATCAGCGCGCCGGACTTTGATGCGCCGGGCGACGCCAATGGTGATAATGTCTACGTGCTTGAAGTCGTGGCCAGCGATGGCGGTATCGAGACGGTGCAGACCGTTTCGGTGACGGTGGACGAAGTCGTGCCGCCGAATAATGTGCCTGTCTTTACCTCCGGAACGACCGCGAGTGTGGCGGAAAACTCGACCGCAGTGTTCTACACCGCAACCGCGACCGATGGTGACAGCGACCCGCTGACCTATTCGATTTCCGGCGGTGCCGATGCGGCCCTGTTCACGATCAACGGTTCCACGGGCGAGCTCTCCTTCATCAGCGGCGCCGACTTTGACGTCCCCGCAGACGCCAATGGCGACAATATCTACAACGTCACGATCCAGGTCAGTGATGGCCAGGATACGGCGAGCCAGTCGGTCGCTGTGACCCTGACCAATGTCGATGAAGCACCGGTCTTCAGCTCCGGCACATCCTTCAATGTTGATGAAGACCAGACCTCAGCCTTCACGGCGGCTGCGACCGATCCGGAAGGCGCCAGCGTCACCTATTCGATCCGCGGCACGGATGCGGCGTTGTTCACGGTCAATGCCAATACCGGTGTGGTCAGCTTTGTCAGCGCGCCGGACTTCGATGCGCCGGGCGATGATGACAACGATAATGTCTATGAGCTCGAAGTCGTGGCCAGCGACGGTGGTATCGAGACGGTCCAGGCGGTTACCGTGACCGTTGACGAAGTCACTGCCGGCGCGCCGACCATCACGTCTGCCGCCACATCCACCGTCTCGGAAAACCAGACATCGGCCTATGAAACCCGGGCCACTGATCCGAACGGCGACACGTTGACCTATTCGATCTCCGGAACCGATGCGGCCCTGTTCCAGATCAACAGCGCGACCGGCGAAGTCAGCTTCCGCAACGCTCCGGATTTCGAAGCGCCGGGTGATGCCGGTGGTGACAATGTCTATAACTTCACCGTTACCGCGTCGGATGGCTCCAGTTCCGACAGCCAGAATGTGGCTGTGACGGTCACCGATTCCAATGATGTCGGCGATGTGCCGGATAACTCCTCAACCACTGTGAGCATGGTGTCCGGCGGTTCCTATATCGGCAATCTGGAAACCGATGGCGACCAGGACTGGATCCGTGTCGAGCTGGTCGCCGGCCAGCGATACGAGTTCAACCTGTTCGGCAGCGGTGGGGATGAGCTGGATGATCCGTATATCCGGCTCTATGACTCCTCGGGCACTTTGATCGCCGAGAATGACGACATCTCGCTCGGTGTGATCGTCGATTCCCGTCTCGGCTTCACGGTGCAGACCAGCGGCACCTACTACATTTCTGCCGGTTCCTGGATCAATGACCAGGGGCAGGGCACAACGGGCGAATATACCCTGACCGTCGCGCAGACCGATCCGCTGCGGAACTATAGCTATGAGGAAATCGGCGATTACCTGAACCAGAACGGCTGGAATGGGGCGCAGTGGAATATTTCCACTGGCGGAACGCTGACCGTGGATATTACCGGCCTGACCGCTGCCGGCCAGAACCTGGCGCGTGCCGCCCTGCAAGTCTGGACCGATGCCACTGGCATCCTGTTCAACGAGGTCAGCTCGGGCGCCAATATCGTGTTCAGCGATGATGAAGAGGGCGCCTTCGCCGGGCCGAGCGGCATCAGCGGGGGCTTCTTCACCGGGGCGACCGTCAATGTCGGGACCGAATGGCTCGACACCTATGGCACCAATCTCGATGGCTATTCTTTCCAGACCTATATTCACGAGATCGGTCACGCCCTCGGCCTCGGTCATGCCGGCCCGTACGATGGCTCTGCGACCTACGGCATCGACAACATCTATCTGAACGATAGCTGGCAGGGCACGGTGATGTCCTATTTCTCGCAGACCGAGAATACCGAGGTGGACGCCTCCTTCGCCTATATCCTGACGCCGATGCTCGGCGATCTGGCGGCGGTCGCGGATATGTATGGCCTCAATCCGACAATCCGCACCGGTGATACGACCTACGGCTTCAACTCCAATGCGGGCAATCCCATTTTTGACGCGACTGCCTTTACCCAGCCGGTCTCCTATACGGTCATCGATGCCGGTGGCACGGACACCTTCGATTTCTCCGGAAGCGGCGCCAACCAGGTCCTCGACCTGCGCGCCTCGTCCTTCTCGAGCACCCAGGGTCTGGTCGGCAATATCGGGATCGCAGCGACGACGGTGATCGAGAATGCGATCGGCGGGTCCGGTTCCGATACCTTCATCGGCAATGCCGCGGACAATGTCATGACGGGCAATGGCGGCAATGACATCTTCTATGCCAGCGGCGGAAATGATAGCTTTGACGGCGGAGCGGGTGCCAATGACCAGCTGGTGCTGACCGGTACGAGTGGTGATTACAACATCACCACCAATGGATCGGGCAACACCGTCTACACCGATCTGCGCTCGGGGAGCCCGGACGGGGTGATCGAAATCATCTCCATCGAGAGTGTTGTCTTCGGCGGCACGATTCCGGAGACCTCCACCATGCCGCTCGGCGTGTCCGAAGTGCTTGATATCGGCATTGTGGTCGAGGACTTCGGCCATGGCGGCTGTGCGTGCTCGGTGTGCAAGCACACCAAGGGCGAGGGCCAGGACGCTCAGGCTCTGATCTTCGAAATGGATAATGGCAGCGATGCCTGGACCCAGCTGACCGATATTGGCGACACGATCGGCCAGAACAGCAAGTCGAGCATCCAGGTCTCCGAACCCATGACCGGCGCGGTCCTGACCGGTGAAGCGCTGGCCGGTTTCGACGATCTCACCGCACCGCAGGCCGAGACGCCGGACATCGCCGAGATGCGCGATGTGTTTGGCCTTTATGACACCGCACCCCCGGACGCCTCAGCGGCAGCCGACGGGTTCACGGTGCTGTCGCTCGCCGGTGCGCCGATCAAGACCGCCGTGTCCGACAGTGATGTGCCCGTGGCCATCGCTCCGCCGACCGAATTCACTGATCTGACCGAGGATGCCTCGGCTGACCAGCTGGTCGATCCGGAGGGCTGGGGCTAGACCCCGGCCGGCGGTTTTCCGTCGCGGTGCTGTTGAATGTCCGAGACAAATGATCTGCTCTGGCTAAATTCGGCCCGGGCAGATCGGAGGGATTGGCTTTGACCATCCTGGTGACAGGCGCGGCCGGCTTTATCGGATATCATTCCTGTGAGGCTTTGCTCGCTCGGGGAGAGCGGGTTGTTGGCATTGATAATCTCAATGACTACTACGATACGCGGCTGAAACAGGCCCGGCTGGAGCGCTTGCAGCGTCATCCCGATTTCACCTTCCAGCGCTGTGACCTGGCTGATAGCGCGGCGATTGCTGCGCTGGCGGACAGCGTTGCCCCTGATCGTATCCTGCATGTCGGTGCCCAGGCCGGAGTGCGCTATTCCATCGAGGCGCCGCTGGCTTATGCCCAGAGCAATCTGGTCGGCCATCTCAACATGCTTGAACTGGCCCGTTCGCTGGGCGATCGACTCAAGCATTTCGTCTACGCCTCCTCCAGCTCTGTCTATGGCGAGCAGGCCTCGGTACCGTTTGCCGAGAGCGATGCCAATGACACGCCGGAATCGCTCTACGCGGCGACCAAGCGGGCTGATGAGCTGATGTCGGCCAGTTATTGCCGGCTCTACGGTTTTGCCGCGACCGGGCTGCGCTTTTTCACCGTTTACGGACCCTGGGGCCGGCCGGACATGGCCTATTGGCTGTTTGCCGATGCCATGCTCGAGGGGCGGCCGATCAAGGTCTTCAATAATGGGGATATGGAGCGGGACTTCACCTATATCGACGATATCGTCGCCTCGCTCCTGCGTATTCTCGACGACAGCCCGGCCAATGCCCGTCATGACGTCTACAATATCGGCGGTTCCTCGCCGGTGCGCCTGATGGACATGATCGAAACGCTGGAAAAGGCGCTGGGCTGTACGGCGGAGAAAATCATGCTGCCCATGCAGGCCGGCGACGTCACGCGCACCTATGCCGACGTCACCAAGCTGCAGCGGGATTATGACTACAAGCCGTCAACGACGCTCGAGACCGGGCTGACCGCCTTCGCCGAATGGTTCCGGAGCTGGCGGGAAACCCGCTAGCCGAGCATGGATTTGACCAGCTCGCGCGCAGCCGTGCCGTGCTCGCCATTGGCAAGGGCGAAGCCGATCGAGGCTTCCAGATAGCCCAGCTTGCTGCCGCAGTCATAGGGCGTACCTTCAAACTCGACGGCGTCGAAGGCTTCCTTCTGCATCAGCCGCGCCATGGCATCGGTGAGCTGGATTTCGCCGCCGGCGCCTGCCGCCTGGTCTTCCAGATAATCGAATATCGTGCGGTTCAGGATGTAACGGCCGGTGATTGACAGGTTCGAAGGTGCGCTCTCGACCGGAGGTTTTTCGACCATGCCCTTCATGCGGATGCGATTGCCCTGGCGCTCGGCCGGATCGATGACGCCATACTTGTTGACCTCGGCCTCTGGTACCGGATTGACGGCGATCACATTGGCACCGGTTTCCTCGTGAACGGCGACCATTTGCGCCAGGCAGCTCGGCTTGGCATCGACCAGCACGTCCGGCAGCAGGATGGCAAACGGCTCGTCGCCGATAATATCGCGTGCGCACCAGATCGCGTGGCCCAGCCCCAACGGCGCCTGCTGGCGCACAAAACTCATTGTTCCCGGTTCCAGACGGGTCGGCTCAAGCTCTTCTAGGATGGTGGATTTGCCTTTGCCCTCGAGCGTCGCCTCGAGCTCATAGGCCCGGTCGAAATAGTCCTCGATGGCGCCCTTATTGCGACCGGTCACGAAGACGAAGTGTTCAATCCCGGCTTCGCGGGCCTCGTCGACCACATACTGGATGGCCGGGCGGTCGAAGACGGGGAGCATCTCCTTGGGAATGGCCTTGGTCGCCGGCAGAACCCGCGTACCCATTCCTGCAACCGGCAGCACAGCCTTACGAATGCGACCCATTGTTCTTTCTCCCCATTTTGCAGACTAATCGGTTAGCCAAGCCCGTGGCTGCAGTCTATCCCCGAAGGCGTATTTTCTAAGACTAACGCAGCAGCTATACCCTTTGCCGGGGTCAACGAGTGAGTTCGCGATGCCGCGTGCCCAAATCATCGAGGTCCAGTATCTGCGCGCCTTTGCCGTGCTCCTGGTCCTTGTCGGTCATATCAATCAGGCCGAAATGCGGGTTCTGGATGGTGATGTTCTGGGCTCGATCGGGTTTTTCGGATTCTCCGGTGTCGACGTCTTTTTCGTCATTTCCGGATTTATCATCCACACCCTCTATCGTGATCACTCCGGTCTCGACTGGCGGTTTTTTCTCAACCGGCTCAATCGTATCTATCCGATGTACTGGCTGGTCACCCTGGTCGGGATCGGCGGATACATGCTGCTCGGGCGCCAACTGAGCGAGATGGGCGGCAATACCAACTGGCTGACCACGATAACCCTGTTCCCGACCGATCAGTTGCCGCTGCTGGCCATCGGTTGGACGCTGACCCACGAACTGTATTTCTACCTCGTCTACGGCCTCTTCCTGGCCTTGCCATTGCACTGGCGGCCCTGGGCGCTCGGTGGTTGGCTGGCGCTGAGCCTGTTCGGCTTGTCGCGCCTGGGGGGCGATTTGCCAGCGGTTGTCGAGCTTATGATCAGCCCGTTCAATCTGCTCTTCCTCAGCGGCATAGCCCTGGCGCAGTTCCGGCCACGCTTTGAGCGCTGGCGCCTGCTATCCCTCGCATTGTTGGTCGGTGGCGTGGTTCTGGGTCTCTATTGGACATCCTCATACGGTCTCGCCGGTCTCGGCAATGAGTCGATCCGGGTGCTCGTTTTCATGCCCTTTGCCGTCGGGCTGTGTTGGGCGGCGCTGGCCTTCAAACCGGTGCTGCCACAGCTGTTCGCCCGCATCGGCGACTGGTCCTATGTGCTCTATCTCGGCCACCCGCTGGTCATCATCGCCTTCGAATTGCGCCTGGTTCAGGTTTTTGACGGTTGGCCGCTGGATAATCTCGTCTTTTACGCCGGTTGCATTATCGCCAGCCTGGCCGCGGCATGGCTGGCGCATATCCTGGCCGAGCGGCCAGCGCTCGCACTGGGTAAATCGCTCATCGCCCGCATCGGCCGGGGCGAGACCACGCCCAGCGCGGCTAACCGGTCCTGATCGCTACAGAATCATCGCTTGCGCTTGTGTCGCCTAGCGGCGATACCACGCTAGCTGCAGAATAGGAGTTTCGTCATGCGCGTTGCAATGATCGGTACCGGTTATGTCGGACTGGTTTCGGGAGCGTGTTTTGCCGATTTCGGTCATGACGTGACCTGTGTCGACAAGGATGCCAGCAAGGTCGAAACCCTGCAGAGCGGTGGTATTCCGATCTACGAGCCGGGCCTTGATCTGCTGGTTCAGCGCAATGTGCGCGAAGGCCGGCTGCACTTTACCCAAGAGCTCGAAGAGGCTGTGCGCAACGCCGATGCGGTGTTCATCGCCGTGGGCACGCCGTCGCGCCGTGGCGATGGGTTCGCCGATCTGTCCTATGTCTATGCCGCCGCCAAAGAGATCGCTGAGGTCATGGACGGCTATACCGTAGTTGTGACCAAGTCGACGGTTCCGGTGGGTACGGGCGATGAAGTTGAGCGGATTATCCGCGAAACCCGCCCGGACGCCGATTTCGCTGTCGTCTCAAATCCGGAATTCCTGCGCGAAGGCGCCGCAATCGATGATTTCAAACGTCCCGACCGCGTCGTGGTCGGCACGGATGAGGAGCGCGCCCGCACAGTTATGCACGAGCTCTATCGTCCGCTCTTCCTCAACGAGACGCCGATCGTTTTCACCTCGCGCCGTACCTCCGAGCTGATCAAATACGCGGCCAACGCTTTCCTGGCGATGAAGATCACCTTCATCAACGAAGTTGCCGATCTGTGCGAGAAAGTCGGGGCGAATGTGCAGGAAGTGGCGCGCGGCGTCGGCCTGGACAATCGTATCGGTGGCAAATTCCTGCATGCGGGCCCGGGCTATGGCGGCTCCTGCTTCCCCAAGGATACGCTGGCGCTGACCCGTACCGCTCAGGATGCCGGCGCCCCGCTGCGCCTGGTGGAGACCGTGGTCGAGGTCAATGACAGCCGCAAACGGGCCATGGCCGACAAGGTCATCGAGGCCTGCAAGGGCGATGTCAAAGACAAGACCGTTGCGGTCCTGGGTCTGACCTTCAAGCCCAATACCGACGATATGCGCGAAGCTCCGAGCCTGGAAATCATCCCGGCGCTGCAGGAAGCCGGCGCCAAGGTCCGCGCGTTCGATCCGGCGGGCACGCTGGAAGCCGAAAGCCTGTTCGAGAACGTCGAATTCGTCTCCGGCCCGTATATCTGCGCCGAGGATGCCGACGTGCTGGTGATCATCACCGAGTGGAACGAGTTCCGGGCGCTTGACCTGGATCGGCTGCAGAGCTCGATGAAGGCGCCGATCCTGGTTGATCTGCGCAATATCTACACGCCGGACGAAATGAGCGCTGCGGGCTTTGCCTACACCAGTATCGGCCGCCCGGAAGGCTAGAGAACCAACCGGAATCCGGTTGCCGCAGGCCTGCAAACTGGGATAGCCAGAGCTTGCAGGCCAGCCTCCGGGGAGTGGTATGAAGGTTCTCGTCGTTGGTGGCGCCGGATATATCGGCGCCCATATCTGCAAAGCCCTGGCTGCGCGCGGCGATACCCCTGTCGTTTTCGATAATCTCTCCCGTGGCCATACCCATGCCGTGCGCTGGGGGCCGTTGGAACAGGGTGATATTCGCCAGGAGATCGATCTGCGTCGGGCCTTCGAGGCCCACCAGCCAGATGCCGTCATGCATTTCGCCGCCTTCGCCGAAGTGGCTGAGGGCGAGGCCGATCCGCTGGGCTTCTGGGACAATAATGTGGCGGGCAGTCTCAACCTCCTGCGCGTCATGGCAGACGCCGGCTGGCCGCCCCTGGTGTTTTCCTCGACCTGCGCCGTCTATGGGGTGCCTGAGCGGCTGCCGCTGACCGAGGACACGCTGCAGCGGCCCATCAATGTCTACGGCCGGACCAAACAGGCCGTCGAGCGCGCCCTCGCGGATCAGGCGGGCGCCGGTGGTCTGCGCTATGCGGCGCTGCGATATTTCAATGCCGCGGGCGCCAGTCCGGACGGCGAAATCGGTGAAGAGCATGAGCCCGAGACCCACCTGATCCCGAACGCGCTCAAGGCGGCAGCGGGTGTCGGTCCGGCAATGAAATTGTTCGGCACGGATTACGACACGCCTGACGGAACCTGTATTCGCGATTTTATCCATGTCGCCGATCTCGCCCAGGCTCATCTGGCCGCCTTGGACCGGCTGCAGGCTGGAGCGCCGAGTTTCACCTGCAATCTGGGGAGCGGGCAGGGGTATTCCGTGCGCGAAGTGCTCGACGCTGTCGAACGGGTGACCGGCCGAGCGGTTCCGTTCTCCGTCGAGTCCCGGCGGCCGGGTGATCCGGCGCGCCTGTTTGCTGATATCAGCCGGGCGCAACAGCTGTTAGGCTTTGCACCGGAGCGTTCCGGCCTCGAGACCATGATCGCGGACGCCTGGGCCTTTCATCGCGCCCGCTGGAACCTGCCGGCGCAGTAACCTGCCGTCTTCAGCGTCTTCAACCGGACTGTTGATTGTGACTGCGGGCTTGTCTCTCTCGCTGCTTGCAATATGAGGGGAGGGAAGACATTCCGGAGCCGAACCATCATGACCGACACGCCCCATGCCGCGCTAAAGCCCAACTCCTGGGACTTCGAGAACCAGCCGCTGATCAAGCCAACGGGTTTTCGTGAATATGATGCGCGCTGGTGGTTCGGTCATCCCGGGTCCGACAAGACGCCGGAGCTTAACCTCTATGGTATCCAGGCCCTGGGTCTGGGGCTGGGTACGCTGATCCATGAGCTCGGCGTTGAGCCCAAGATCGTCACCGGCCACGATTTCCGCAGCTATTCCCTCTCCGCCAAACAAGCGCTGGAGGTTGGGCTGATGGCCGCTGGCGTTGAGGTCCACGATATCGGCCTGGCGCTGTCGCCCGTGGCCTATTTCGCCCAGTTCGATCTGGGTATTCCCTGTGTTGCCATGGTTACGGCTAGCCACAATTCCAATGGCTGGACCGGGGTGAAAATGGGGGCGGACCGTCCGCTCACCTTCGGGCCGGATGAGATGAGCCGGCTCAAGGAGATCGTACTCGGCGGCCACGGCAAGACCCGGACCGGGGGCGGTTATGTGCGCCAGCACGGTGTTGCCGAGCGCTATATCGCCGATGTCGCCAAGGATGTGAAAATCGAGCGCCCGCTCAAAGTGGTTGCCGCTTGTGGCAATGGTACGGCCGGTGCCTTCGTCCCGCAGGCGCTGAAGGCAATGGGGGTCGAGGTGATCGAGATGGATTGCGAGCTCGACCACACTTTCCCGCGCTACAATCCCAATCCTGAGGATCTGGAAATGCTGCACGCCATGCGCGATGCAGTGCTCGAGCATGGCGCCGATGTCGGGCTCGGCTTTGATGGCGATGGAGACCGTTGCGGCGTGATCGACAATGAGGGCGAAGAGATTTTCGCCGACAAGATCGGTCTGATGCTGGCTCGCGATCTGGCGCCGCTCTACCCCAACTCCACTTTCGTCGTGGATGTGAAGTCGACCGGTCTGTTCACCATCGACCCGGTTCTCGCCGAACACGGTGCCAAGACCGATTATTTCAAGACCGGCCATTCCTATATCAAGCGCCGCTCCAAGGAGCTCGGCGCGCTCGCGGGTTTTGAGAAGTCCGGACACTTCTTCCTGCAACCGCCGGTCGGCCGCGGGTATGATGACGGTCTCGTTGCTGCGCGGGCCGTGCTGCAAATGCTCGACCGCAATCGCGACAAGACGATGGCCGATCTGCGCCGCGATCTGCCGCTCTCCTTCCAGTCGCCGACCATGTCGCCGGCCTGTGCGGACGAGGTCAAATACGGTGTGGTCGAGCGTATTGTCGCCGATTTTCAGCGCCGGGCAGAGGCTGGCGAGAGCGTGGCGGGCTGCAAGATCACCGGCGTCAACACCGTCAATGGCGTGCGCTTCAGCCTGGAAGGCGGTGCCTGGGGGCTGGTTCGCGCCAGTTCCAACACGCCCAATCTGGTCGTGGTGGTCGAAAGCCCGCAATCCCGGGAGCATGTCGTGGAAATCTTCCGCGATATCGAGGCTGTGCTGGCCGCCTATGACGAGGTCGGCGCGTTCGATCAGAAGCTATAGCCGGGCAGGTGTCCGCCATGATCGGCGCGCTTGAGGCTGATTGCGGATCATTGCACCTTGGTGCCCTGAACCAGTGAGGTAGGCCATGGGGTCGGCCCTGCGGGCACTGATCGGGCGGCTGCAAGAGCTTGGCCCGGCCGGGCGCCTGGCGCTTAATCTGATCTATGCCGTGGCGCGCCTCAGTGGGCGGCGCTATTTCGCCGGTGTGTTTCTCGACTATGACGAATGGATCCGGCGTCAGCCCTGTGCGCCGGCGGGCCGCGGGCTGGCGGTCACGGTGGTCGTTCCGGTCTATCAACCCGATATGGCCCAGCTGGAGGAGGCCGTCGCCTCTGTGCTGGAGCAGGCTTATGAACCGCTCGAGCTTGTTCTGTGCGATGACGGTTCCGGCGACAACGTGCGTGAAAGCCTGCGCCAATTGGCCGGACGCGATGCCCGGATCAAGCTGGTTGAGCGGTCGACCAATGGCGGTATCGCCGCGGCGACCAATAGCGCCATTGCCGCGGCGAGTGGCGATTGGGTCGCTTTCCTCGACCAGGACGACCGTCTTGCGCAGGGTGTTTTATCCGCCTGCGCTGATGCGATGAGCGATGACGCGGTTCAGCTTGTTTATACCGATGAAGACAAGATCGACCGGCGGGGCCGGCGGCATGACCCTTATTTCAAGCCGGACTTCAGCCGCGCGCTGCTCTATGGCCGTAATTATCTCAATCACCTGACCCTGGTCCGCCGGTCTGCCCTGACGGCCGTAGACGGTCTGGCTGCCGGTTATGACGGGGCCCAGGATTTCGAGCTGGTTTTACGGGTGCTGGACGCGTTCGGGCCGGCAGCCATCCGCCATGTCCCGGTGATCGGCTATCATTGGCGCCAGGGGCATGCCTCGGGGAGTTTTTCCGACCGCCATCGGGAGGCTGCGGCCGCGGCTGGTGAGCAGGCGCTGAAGCAGCATTTGCGGCGCCTGGGCGGACCGTCCGACGTTACGCTGGAGACGCGCCCGGTTGGCCGCCGGGTTCATTTTGACGGCTCGCCGGATGCCTCGGATATCACGGCGATCATCCCGACACGTGATCGTATTGACCTGGTTGCGCGGGCGGTGGATCAGCTCGGCGATGAGATCTCCGTCATTATCGTCGACAATGGTTCAACCGAGCCGGCTTCGCGGGAATGGCTGCAGCACTTTGCCCGTTCCGGCGCAAGACGCCGTGTTGTCCGCGATGACACAGCGTTCAATTTCAGCCGCCTGGTCAATCTCGGTGCAGCCCGGGCCGAGACCTCGAAACTGCTCATTCTCAACAATGATGTGCACTCGGCAGCGCCCGGCTGGCTCGCCGAGCTGGCGGGGTGGGCCGGTTTCGACTGGGCCGGCTGTGTTGGCGCGCGGCTGGATTATCCCGACGGGCGTTTGCAGCATGGCGGCGTCCTGCTCGGCCTCGACGCGGGAGCCGGACATTTCATGCGCGGCGCTGCGGACGGGGCAGCCGGGCCGTTCGGCCATTTGCAGCTGGTTCGCGGTGTCAGCGCGGTGACGGCGGCGTGCCTGATGATCCGCAAACAGGTCTTCGACGAGGTCGGTGGCTTTGACGAGCACGATTTCCCGGTGACCTTCAGTGATGTCGACTTCTGTCTTCGGGTGCGGGCAGCGGGATATGAGAATATCTGGACGCCCTTCGCCCGCTTGACCCATGAGGAGGGCAGTAGCCGCGGTCGTACCGAGGCGAGTGCCGCTCATCCGGAACATCTGGGCGCCTTGAAAAACCTCAAGCAGCGCTGGCCTAGCGCCATGCAACGCGATCCATTCTCGAACCCGGCGCTGGACCCGCGTTTCGAGCAAATGCGATTGCGCCGGTCAGTGACTGATTAAGTCCGCCCCTGGTGCGGCGGATTTACATATAACTGTGCTGTTGAATCTGTAGAGCAGCACCGCTAAGCAGGCACCAAAGGACCCAGCATGAATATCGAAGACCTCTCCCTCCCGGGTGTGAAGCTCATCACCCCTCGCGTGTTCGGCGATGACCGTGGTTTCTTCATGGAAACCTTCAAGCAGAGCGCGCTGGCCGAAGCCGGGATTGATGTCGATTTCGTGCAGGACAACCATTCCCGCTCCAGCGAAACCGGCACGGTGCGCGGCCTGCACTATCAGGCGCCGCCCTTTGCCCAGTCCAAGCTGGTGCGCGTGGTGCGGGGTTCGATCCTCGACGTCGCTGTAGATGCCCGGCGCGGATCACCGCATTACGGCCAGTCGGTCGCGGTTGAGCTGAGTGCAGCGAATTTCCAGCAGCTCTTTGTCCCGCAGGGCTTCCTGCACGGCTTCATCACGCTCGAACCGGAGACTGAAGTCGTCTACAAGGTCGATAATTACTATTCCGCCGCGCATGACGGATCGGTCCGCTGGGATGATCCCGCCTTGGGTATCGATTGGGGCGAGGCAGCGGCATCGCCCGTGCTCTCGGCCAAGGACCAGGCGGCGCCGCTCTTCAGCGAGTTCGACAATCCGTTCGAATATGCGCCGGCATCGGAGATAGCCTAACCATGAAACTTCTCGTTACCGGCGGTGCCGGATTTATCGGATCCGCGGTCATCCGCCGCGCGATTGGCGAGCATTCCATGTCGGTGATCAATGTCGATTGCCTGACCTATGCGGCCAATCTGGACAATCTCAAGGATGTTGCCGGCGATCCTGGCTATACCTTTGAGCAGGCCGATATCGCGGATGAAGACGCGATGCGGGATGTGTTCGCCAAGCATAAGCCCGACGCCGTCATGCATCTGGCTGCGGAAAGCCATGTCGACCGCTCGATTGACGGCCCGGGGGACTTTATCCGGACCAATATCAACGGCACCTACGTCTTGCTGCAGGCGGCACGCGAATACCTCGATACAGCACCGGCAGAAGTGGCCGAGCGTTTCCGGTTCCACCATGTGTCGACCGATGAGGTTTATGGTTCGCTGGGCGATGAGGGGAAATTCCTCGAAACAACGCCCTATTCGCCGCGCTCGCCCTATTCAGCGAGCAAGGCGAGCTCTGACATGCTGGTAAGAGCCTGGGGCGAGACGTTCGGCCTGCCGATCGTGATCACCAATTGCTCGAATAATTACGGGCCCTACCAGTTTCCAGAAAAATTGATCCCGGTTGTGATCCTCAACGCGCTGCACGGCAAGACCATTCCGGTCTATGGCGATGGCAAGAATGTGCGTGACTGGCTCTATGTCGACGATCATGCCGAGGCTTTGCTGACGGTGCTGGCCAAGGGGCGGCTCGGCGAGACCTACAATATCGGCGGTGATAATGAGATGGCGAATATCGATCTGGTGCGCGAGATCTGCGCCGTGATGGATCGTCTCAAGCCCGACAGTGCCCCGCATGCCGATCTGATCAATTTCGTGACCGACCGTCCGGGCCATGATTTCCGCTATGCGATTGATGCATCGAAAATCAAGAACGAGCTCGGCTGGACCCCAAGCATCAAGGGTTTCGACGGATTGGAGATGACGATCCGTTGGTATCTGGACAATGAGTGGTGGTGGCGCGCCATCCTTGAGCGCGGCCATTCGACCGATCGCCAGGGACTGGAAAAACAAAAGGCCTGAGGCATGAACCGTCCTCACATCCTCATGTTCGGCGCGACGGGTCAGGTTGCGACGGAGATGGTGGCGCAGTCTGAGGCGGCCGGGTTCTCCCTGACCGCGCTGGGGCGTGACCAGGCCGACCTTACCGATCCCGGAGCCATTCGCAGCGCCATAGAGGCAGCGCCGGACGCGACCGTCGCCGTCGTCAACGCCGCCGCCTATACCGCGGTGGATGCGGCCGAGGATGATGCGGCCACGGCCGAGGCCGTCAACGCCGTGGCGCCGGGCGTCATGGCGGCGGCCTGCGCCCGGGCCGGCTATGGTTTTGTCCATATTTCCACGGACTATGTCTTCGACGGATCCAGTGACCATGACTATGCGGAGAGCGACCCGGTTGCGCCGCTGGGTGTTTATGGGCGCAGCAAGCGCGAAGGTGAGGTTGCGGTGCTTCAGGCCTTGCCCGATGCGGTTATTCTGCGCACGGCCTGGGTGTTTTCCGCGCACGGAAAGAATTTTCTCAAGACGATGCTGCGCCTGGCGGAAAGCCGGAATGAACTTGGCATTGTCGATGATCAGCGCGGCGGCCCGACTCCGGCCAGTGGCATTGCCGATGCGGTGCTGCGCGTGATCCAGGCAGGCCAGGGCAATTCTGGCTGGACTGGTGGAGTTTTTCACTATTGCGGTGCTCCAGCGGTCAGCTGGCGCCAGTTCGCCGAGGCGATTTTTGCCTCAGGCGCGAAGTACGGTCAAAATGTGCCGAAGGTGAATGCGATCACCACGGCTGATTATCCGACACCGGCGGCGCGGCCTGCCAATTCGGTGCTCGATTGTGCCCGGATCAAAGGCATCTACGATATCGACCAGCCGGACTGGCGTCGCGCTGTTGACGCCGACGTGGCCGCTCTGGTCGCACAGAATTAGGGGGACGGAATATGGAACGCAAAGGCATTATTCTGGCGGGCGGGAGCGGTACGCGCCTGCACCCGATGACCATGGCCGTCTCAAAGCAGCTGATGCCTGTCTACGACAAGCCGATGATCTATTACCCCCTCTGGTCGCTAATGGCCGGCGGGATTCGCGAGGTTCTGATCATCACCACGCCGGAGCATAATGAACTGTTCAAGGTTCAGCTCGGCGATGGCTCGCAATGGGGTATGCGGATCGAATACGCCGTACAGGCGCGTCCCGAAGGCCTGGCCCAGGCGCTGATTATTGCCGAGGACTTCCTCGCCGGCGCCCCGAGTGTTCTGATCCTTGGCGATAATATTTTCTACGGTCAGGGTTTTCGCGAACTTTGCGTATCGGCCGCGCAGCAGCAAAACGGCGCGACGATCTTCGCTTACGAGGTTGATGATCCGGAGCGTTATGGCGTGGTCGAGTTCGACGCTGAGGGCAATGCATTGTCCCTGGAAGAAAAGCCTGAAAACCCGAAATCCAACTCTGCCGTCACCGGATTGTACTTCTATGACGGCCGGGCCAGCGAATTTGCCAAGGCCATTACGCCGTCCGAGCGTGGTGAGCTGGAGATCACGGATCTCAACCGTGTCTATCTCGATCGCGGTGAGTTGCAGGTCAAGCGGATGGGGCGGGGCTATGCCTGGCTGGATACCGGAACGACGGAAAGCCTGCTGGAAGCGGCTGAATTCGTACGCGTAATTGAGCGGCGTCAGGGTTGGAAGATCAGCTGCCCTGAAGAAGAGGCTTTCAAACAAGGCTGGATTAATCGCGATCAGTTGGCGGCACTGGCCGAGAAGATCAGGAAATCCGCCTATGGCCAGTATCTGCTCAAGTTACTGGCTTGACACATTGACTTGGTAGACGGTGGTTCCGCTTAGTCAATTCATTCGATAAGTTTACGCAACCGAGTCCCGATTGTTCTCGGTGCGTAACGAATTTTCGCTGAACCGGGTGCGGGGCCGGAGCGGGCGAGGCAGGGTAGCAGGGGGCAATAATGGCGGACGGGAATCAAATGGCGGAAACGAAGACCGAGGCGAGCGGTACGACCGGCCGCCCACTGGTCATCGTGGCCGGCATGCACCGTTCTGGTACCTCGGCGATCACCCGCATGGTGAACCTGACCGGTTTCGCAATTGCCGACGATCTGATGGCTGCCGCCGAGGACAATGAGCGGGGTTTCTGGGAATCGGAGTCGCTCGCTGCCTATCACGATCGCTTCTTTGAGGCGGTCGATTATTCCTATGATTGTGCCCGCCAATTACCGGCTGATGCATTGACCGGGACAGCGGCCGAACGCCTTCATGACCGCATCGTCGATCACCTGCAATCCCTTCCGCAAGAGGGTGGGGTAATCGTCAAGGACCCTCGTATTTCGCTGGTGCTCCCGATCTGGCTGCGGGCCGCCGACATGCTGGGGATGGCCCCCAAGCTGATCATCGCCGTCCGCAACCCGCTCGAGGTCGCCGCTTCGCTTGATCGCCGTAATCGGTTTTCCTACCAAAAGTCTTTGCTGCTCTGGTTGCGCTATCTGGTCTCGGTTGAGCGCAATAGTCGTGAGGTGGACCGGGTCTCCGTCAATTACTCAGACCTGTTGAAAGACTGGCGCGTCCAAGCCAAGCGGATATTCGACAAGCTGGGCCTGGGTGAATATGCCGACACCGAGACCCATGGGGCGGAGATCGACGAGTTCCTGTCGCCGGAGCTGCGCCATCACGATTTTGATGATCACGCGGTGTTTGAAGACCCGCGGACCACGACCTGGGTGCGCGATGTGTTCCAGGAATTGCGCCGGACCGGGCGCGATGAACCGGATCGTCTGGTGCAGACCGTCGATGCCGTTGCCATGCATCTCGATGCCACGGGCGATATTCTCGAACAGCTCATCGCCCAGCAGGATAACCTGATCTATGAGCTGGCGCAGGAACGCGACGGGATTGAGCGCGAGCTGGATGACGCTCGCGAAGCGGTGGATCGCGAACAGGCGCTGCGTGTCAGCGGCGAAGCGGATGCGGCGACCAAGCAGGCCTTGGCCGAGGAACAGCGCGCCGAAATCGAGAAGCTGCAGCGCAAGCTGCTTGAGGAGCAGGAAAACTCCAAGGCTGCCAACGCTGAAGTGCGGGCTGAGGAATTGGACAAGATGCTCGAAAAGCGCATGTCCGTTTTCCAGAAGCGCGAAGAGCGTATGCAGCGCGAGCTCGAGGAGGCGCGTCTCCTCAATGAGCGCCGCGAGCAGGAGGTCAAGGACCTCGCCGTGCGTCTGGCTGTCGCCGACCAAGCCCTGAGCAATCGCGAGGTTGATATTGCTCGCCAGCGCGATGCGCTCGAGGCTGCCAAATCGGACATGGCGGAGCAGGCCGACCAGGCTGAAATTGTCGCCCTGGGGCATCGCGAACGCATCGTCGAGCTGGAAGAGCGCCTGGCCCGTATCGTGGCCGAGAATTCCGAGCTGGTCGGGGCAACCGAGCAGGAGCGCCGGCAAGTTGCCGATGTGCAGAAGGAATTGGAGCAGGCGCGCAACGAGATCGATCGTCTGCGAAGTGATGGCGAGGCGCTCGAAAAGCTCGTTGACGAACGCTTGGTTCCGCTCGTCGCCGTCGATGATGATTTTCGCGGCCGGGCGCATGAGCTTGAAGTCGAACTGTCGACCGCCGAAAGACGCCGCGAAGAAGTGGCGAAGCAGCTTGAGCTGGAGCGCTCTTCAACCTCCGATCTTAAACGTCAGGTGCAGCAGGCGCAGGCCCGCGTGCGTGAGGTTGAGGAATTGCGCGATGAGGCCGTCGACCGGCTTCAGGGAGACCTGGAGAGTGCCCGGGAGGAGTTGCGGCGTCAGGGCGATCAGCAACGACAGGCCGTGGGTATTGCGGAAGGTGAGATCGCGTCGCTTCGGACCGCGCTCAGCCATGCTGAGCGCCAGCTGGCCGTTGCCGAAGTCCGCGTGGAATATCTCGACAGCGAACGTCAGGACGTATCCGAACGGGTCCTGCAGCTCACCAGCGACCTTAGCGCGGCGCGAGACGAAGCCCGCAGAGCCGGCGATGAGCTCCATAACGCCCAGTTGAACCTGTCGGAACAGGTCAAGGAAACCGCGCATTTGCGCGAAGAGCGTGATCGCTTGCGCGAACAGCTCGACGGTCTCGGCGATCTGCGTGACACAGCTGCCGAGCTGCGCCTTGAGCTGGGACTGGCTGTCTCCGAACGGGATCGCCTGACAGCCGAAGCCACTGAACTGCAAAAGCAGATCAAGGCTCTTGCACCGCTCCAGGTCAAAGTTGAGACCAAGCAGGCCGAGCTGGTCAAGCTTCGTGCCGAGCGAACCACTCTGAAAAAGGCCGATCAAAAACAGCAGCGCCGTATTGGGGCGCTGGAATCCGATCTGGAAAAGCTCAAATCGCGTCTTGATGCTGCGGTCAGCGAGCGCGACGGAGCGCTAGCCCAGAACCGGGATATCGAGGCGCGCCGGTCCGAGGTCGAGGCGGCGTTGAATGCGGCGCATGAAGAGCGGTCTGCTCTTAATGCCCAAGCGGACGAAATGGCCGCCGCCCTTGAGCGTCTGGAAGCGGACCTCAATGTTGCCCAGGCCGCTGCCGATGATGCAGTGACGCGGGAACAAATGCGCATCTCTGCCCTGGAAGCTGACCTCGAGGCGGCACGCGGAGCGACGGCGACGGCGGTGTCGCAGGCTGTCGATGAAGCATTGAACGGAGCGCCGGCCGACGGCAGCGAAGCGAGCGGCGAGGCGCCGATTGTGGCGAGCCTCGACCCGGTCTCCGGTGCAGAGCTTGAAGCGCTGCAAGACCGCAATGACTGGCTCATGGACCGGCTCAAATCAGCGCGTCCTGTCGCAAGCGATTTGTCGCGCCGGATGATGGATGCGGGCGTGGTCGGGCGTACGGCCGCACTGATGCTTGGTCTTTATGCGCCGGTCCGTTCGCGCAATCCGTTGCGCGCGTCCAAGCTGGCCGTTGCGGCCGAACAGATCCGCGCCAGCGGTGCGTTCGATGAAGAATTTTACCTGGCGCGCAACTGGGATGTGGCGGTCGCCAATGAAGACCCGGTGATCCACTACCTGACGAGCGGAGCGCAGGAAGGCCGCGATCCAAGCGCTGATTTCTCCAGCGCAGGATATCTTGAAGCCAACCCGGACGTGGCCCGCTCAGGGGTTAATCCGCTGCTGCATTTCATCCGTATCGGCCGCGAGGAGGGCCGGATATCCCGGCCCACGATCGCCCAGAGCCAGGAGTATGACCCGCTGCACAGCGCGGACGGTGACCCCTACGCCTTGCGGCCGGATGATTGCGTTATTCCGGAAGTGAAGGCGGGTGAGGCGTTCATGGAGCGCTTTGATCTGCTCGGCGAGACGCCGGACTTTGCAGGTGCCGTGGCGTCCCTCAATGATGACAGCCGTGTCGCGGCCTGTATCAACGCGAATAGCGATCAGGACCCGGTGGTCTCCATCGTCGTGCCGGTCTATGGCCAATTGCCCTATACGCTGAACTGTCTAGATAGCCTGCGCCGCCATGAGAGCCGCTTCCGCTTCGAGGTGGTGGTCTATGACGATCGCTCACCGGACACGGTAACCGGTGAGTTCCTGCCTCAGGTGGACTGGATCAACTATGTGCTCGCGGATGAAAACCGGGGCTTTATCCACGCCTGCAACGCCGGTGCATCGGTCTCGCGCGGTCAGTATTTCGTCATGCTGAACAATGACACCCGGGTGGTGCCGGGTTGGCTGGACGAGATGATCGGGACATTCGAGCATTTCCCGCGAGCCGGTCTGGTCGGGTCAAAACTCTTCTATCCAGACGGCAGCCTGCAGGAAGCCGGTGGCATTGTCTGGCAAGACGGATCGGCCTGGAATTATGGCCGCAATGACGATCCGAACCGGCCTGAATACTGCCATGCCCGGCAGGCCGATTACATTTCGGGTGCTGCGATCGCCCTGACCAGCGACCTCTGGCATGCCTTGCGCGGTTTCGATGGCGAGACCTATGAGCGCGCCTATTACGAAGATACCGATATGGCGTTCCGGGTCCGTGAATCGGGCTGGCAGACCTGGATGCAACCGCAATCGCGCGTCATCCACTATGAGGGCAAGACGTCCGGCACGGATGAAGGTGCCGGTGAGAAGGCTTACCAGGCCTCCAACCGGGTGCGTTTCTACGAGCGTTGGAAACATGTCCTCGCCGGGCATCGCCCGAACGCCGAGCGGCCGTGGCGCGAAGCCCAGCGTGGATCTCAAAAGCTTGCGCTGATTATCGATGCGACGACGCCGACACCGGACAAGGACTCCGGTTCCCTGGACGTCGTCAACCTGTTCCACATGTTGCAGGAAATGGGCTATGCCTCGGTCTTCGTGCCGGAGGATAATCACCTCTTCTTCGGCGATTATACCCGCGAGCTGCAACGAACCGGCGTGCAATGCCTCTACCATCCGTTCTCGTTGCCGTTTGAACCTTTCCTGGAGAAGTTCGGAGCCGAGTTCGACACGGTGATACTGCACCGTATGGACACGACCTCGAAATGGTTCGACAAGATCCGCGACTATTGTCCGGATGCGAAAATCATCTTCAACACGGTGGACCTGCATCACATTCGTGAGCGCCGCGAAGGTGATTTGAAGAATGATCCCGAGCTGATCTCACGGTCTGAGCGATCCGAGAAGATCGAACTCGATCTGATCCGCCGGGCTGACCATTCCATCGTCGTCAGCAGCTATGAGCGCGATGCCCTGCTCAAGCGCGAGCCGGACCTGAGAGTTTCACACCTGCCGTTGATCCGGGCCGTGCCGGGATCGGAAGCAAGCTTCGCGGCGCGTCGCGGTCTCGTCTTCGTCGGCGGTTTTGCCCACGCCCCCAATCTCGATGCGGTCAAATACTTCGTCGAGAACGTTTGGCCGGGCGTGCGCGAACGTTTGCCCGATGCCGTCTTCCGCATCGTGGGCAGTAAAATGCCCGATGAGGTTTTCAACCTGGGTGGCTCGAACGGTATTGAAGCGGTCGGCTTTGTGCAGGAGCTGTCTGATGTGCTCGATGCCAGCCGTCTCATGGTCGCACCGCTGCGCTTTGGAGCGGGGGCCAAGGGCAAGGTGATCTCCAGCCTGTCACACGGCTTGCCATGTATCGCGACACCTGTGGCGGCGGAGGGTATGACCGCGGATGAGCGCGACGGTATTGTCGTCCGCGACGGTGCTGCGGAGTTGTGCGAGGCGATCGTGCGTCTTTATGATGATGCGGAAGCTTGGGGTCGTGCTTCGGAAGGCGCTATTGCGTTTTCCAAGCGCAACAACTCTTTCGACCGCGGTATTGATGTGCTTCGCAACGAAGTCGGCCTGTAGCTCGCTTCGACCTTCTGGATTTCCGCTTGGAGCGTTGTAGTCGATGGACTCAGCCATCAAAGAAATTCTATCCGGCTTCGCGGACTGGCGCCGTTGGGCTTGGCTGGGATTGTATGACGTCAAGCTGCAGAACCGCCGTTCCTTCGTCGGCACCTGGTGGTCAGTGCTGTCGAATGCGATCTTCGTTTTCGGTGTCGGCTACTTGTTCTCTTATCTCATGGACCGCCCGATTGAGGTCTTCCTGCCGCATATTGGTGCCGGCTATATCGTCTGGCAGTTCATTCTCGGCAATGTCAGCCAGGCGGGGACGGTCTTTGTCAGCTATCAGAAGATCATCCTCGAAGCGCTTCTGCCCATTAACACGCTAATCCTGCGCGGCCTCGTCACCAGTGCGATCCAGCTCGCCATGTCCGCCTGGCTCATCGCTGCGGTGCTGGTCTATACTCAGGTTTTGCCTGGGCCGTTTGTCTATCTGGCGCTGGCAGGCGTGGTGCTGAACCTCGCCGTGCTGCACGGGGCGATGCTGTTCATAGCCATCGTTTCGGCTCGGTTTCGGGATTTTCGCCATCTCGTTGACGCCGGAATGCGGCTGGTGTTTTTCCTGACACCGATCATCTGGATGCCCAACCCGGCCGATGAGACCCGGTCCATGCTGATGGCCTTCAACCCCTTTTACTACATGGTCGAGGTCATCCGCGCGCCTATCGTCCAGCCGACGGTTCAGATGGACCTTTACGCCATTGTGCTGGGCATGGCGGTGTTCACAAATCTGGCGGGGCTGGTCGCCTTCCTCTTCGCCCGCCGGCGGCTGGTCTATTGGTTGTGAGTGCTATGGATCATGCTGTGAAAATTGCCGCCCGCGACCTGACCGTCGATTTCCGCGTTCCCGCCGGAGCGATAGAGTCGCACAGCGAGGATGGCGCGAACGCCCGTTTCCAGCAGGTCGGGAACCGGACCGTGCTACGCGCCCTGGATCGCCTGTCTTTCGAGATCATGCCGGGCGAACGCGTCGGCATCTGGGGACCGAATGGCTCCGGGAAAACCACATTGCTTCGTGCTCTGCGCGGCGTCTATTCACCCAGCGATGGTGAGCTGGTCGTTGAAGGCAAAACCCAGTCCTTTCTCAATTTGACTTTTGGTCTGAATGAAGACGCAACCGGCTGGGAGAACATCCTTCTTCGTGGCGTGTTGATGGGCGAGCGGCCCGGCTCGATCCGGGCCAAAATGCCCAAGATCGCCGAGTTCAGCGAACTCGGGGAATTCCTCAACATGCCCCTGCGCAGCTACTCGGCCGGGATGCGTATGCGCCTGGCCTTGTCCGTGGCGATGGAATTGCCGTCCGATATCTTGCTTATGGACGAGTGGCTGTCCGTCGGTGATGCCAGCTTCCGGCAGAAGGCGGCCGCGCGCATGCGGGAGGCGGTGGAGGCATCGAAAATCCTCATCATCGCCTCGCATAATCGCAAGCTGATCGAGGGCTTGTGCACCCGCATCCTGACCCTTGACCAAGGGCGTATCGTGTCCGATCAGGCGGTGTCCGGCGAGACCAAGCCAGCCAACACCAAGCACCGGGTCAAAGCCGGGGCCCGCCGCGTCAAGAACAAGTCCAGCTAACCGAGCAAACCCCGAGGCCGAAATGGGTTATCAAGATCCGATTTTCATCATTGGTTCCTATCGTTCAGGTACCAGCATCACAACCTGGTGCCTTGGCCAGCATCCGAATATCTGGCTGCTCCCGGAAACCTACTGGATCGCCCAATTCGCCCGCGCCGTGCCGGATTACTACGCGCACGGCACGTCGCAGCCGGCCGCGCATTTTGAGCGTTGTGGCCTCACCGAAGAAGACTTTCAGGAAGCGGCGCAGGACTTTGTCCATGACGTCATCCGGCGCGGGCAGGAACGCCGGGTGCGCAAAGTGCTCACCAATCTGCAAAATGGCGGTGAGGTGAACCGGACCATGTGGATTCAGCGGGCTCCGAAGGAGCCGAAACGGCGCTGGGTCGACGGCACGCCGGAAAATGCCCATTCGGTGAAGGAGCTGCACGCGCTCTTCCCGGGCGCGCGCTTTATCCACCTTGTCCGCAGTCCTCATGAAGTTGTGCGGTCAATGGCCAAATTCGATACTGCTGGTGGTGATCCGCAGGGTGCCCGTGATGCCTATGACACCTGGCGCCGCCTTGCCGGTGCCGCCTGGGAGGCTGAGCAAGAGCTGGGTAGCGATGTTGTGCGGCGCTTTTTCCAGGCGGATCTGACGGAGCGCCCGGAAGACATGTTCCGCGATATTTGCCGTTTCATCGGTGAACCCTACCGGCCAGCCTGCCTGGAGCCGCTGCAGGAGCGCATTAATTCCTCGAAGGTTGAGGATGAGGACGTGCCCTCGAAGGACAATCTGCCGCGCGCGCTGCACTCTGTCTTCGATGATAATGAGGACTTCTTCCAGGCCATGAAGACTCAGTGAGGCAAGTCTGGACACTGCGGGGCGGGGTTTGTGTAACCTTCTGTTACCTCGCTTGTGAGGCGTCAGCGCCTTTCCCGACTTGAAAGCGGGTCGCGTTCGGCCCTAGGTAGCGGCTAGAAGAAATGCTGCAGGTGCGAGCCGCACCGAGCGGATAAGGGAATACGGTCATGTGCGGAATTGTAGGCGTATCTAACGGTCAGGCAGCTGAGCGCGTCCTTATCGAGGGGCTGCGGCGGCTGGAGTATCGTGGTTATGATTCAGCCGGTATCGCCGTGCAGACCGCGACCGGAACCCGGCGCGTGCGTGCGCCCGGCAAGCTGGCGGCGCTGGAAGCCAAGCTCAATGGCGAGCTGACCGGTGCCAGCGGTATTGCCCATACGCGATGGGCAACCCACGGGGTTCCCAATGAGGTCAATGCGCACCCGCACCAGGCCGGCCGTGTCAGCCTCGTCCATAATGGCATTATCGAGAATTTCAGCGAATTGCGATCCGAGCTCGCTGAAACCGGACGAAGCTTCGCCAGTGAAACGGATACCGAAGTGGTTGCTCACCTGATCGATCAGGCACTGGAGCGCGGCTTGTCGCCGCGTGCGGCTTTGCTTGAAACCGTGCAGCGTCTCGACGGGGCTTTCGCCCTTGCCGCCATGATTGATGGTGATGATGGAATCCTGCTCGGCGCGCGCCAAGGGGCGCCTCTGGTCGCTGCCAATGGTGGCGGTGCGGGTTTCCTCGCCTCCGACATCATGGCGATTTCCGATGCTGCCGAAAAAGTCATGTATCTGCAGGATGGTGACTGCGTGGTCGTCAGCGGTGACACGATTGATGTCTTTGACCGGTCCGGTGCGGAGATCGAGCGCGCCCTGGTCGCTGCGCCGGCCTCGATCGTGATCGCCGAGAAGGGCAATCACCGCCACTTCATGCAGAAGGAAATCTACGAGCAGCCGGAAGTCATCGGGCGAACGCTGTCGGCTTATATCGATTACAGCGCCGCCACCGTGCGCCCCGTCGAAGGGATTGATTTCGCCTCCATGTCGAGGCTGCTCATCATTGCCTGCGGGACGGCGTCCTACGCGGGCAGCGTTGCCGAATACTGGTTCGAGCGCCTCGCCGGGCTTCCGGTCGAAATTGATATTGCATCGGAGTTCCGGTACCGCGACCCGGCCTTCATGAAGCAGGATGCCGCGCTGTTCATTTCCCAGTCCGGCGAGACCGCGGATACCCTTGAGGCCATGCGCTTGTGCCGTGAGGCCGGGCTCAAGACCATCGCCCTGGTCAATACCCCGCATTCGACCATGGCCCGCGAAGCCGACGTTGTCGTGCCAACCCTGGCCGGCCCGGAGATTGGTGTCGCTTCGACCAAGGCCTTTACCTGCCAGCTCTCTGCCCTGGCGGCATTGTCGCTATTGGCAGCCCAGCAGCGCGGGCATTCCACCGAAATGGATATCCAGCGTCATATCGCGGCGCTCAACTCCCTGCCCAGCCATGTCAGCGCTGCCCTTCATATCGAACCGCAAATCGAGAAGCTGGCGCATACGCTGAGCCATGCCGAGATTGTCCTCTATCTGGGCCGAAACGAGTTTTTCCCGCTCGCTCTTGAAGGCGCGCTCAAGCTGAAAGAGATCAGCTATATCCACGCAGAAGGCTATGCTGCCGGTGAACTCAAACACGGTCCGATCGCGCTGATCGAAGATGATGTCGATGTCATCGTGATCGCCCCGTTCGATGCCCTGTTCGGCAAGACGCGGTCGTCCATTCTGGAGGTCAAGTCGCGCGGTGCCCGGGTCACGGCGATCACCGACAAGCGCGGTGCCGAAGCCCTGGCCGACAGCGCCTATTCGATTATCGAGATGCCTGAGGCCGAGGGCCAGTCAGCGGCAATCATCGCCTCCATCGCGGTGCAGCTGCTGGCCTATCACGTCGCCGTCCACAAAGGCACCGATGTCGATCAGCCGCGCAATCTGGCCAAGTCGGTCACCGTAGAGTAGCGAAACCTTTCGTGACTTTATGCCCTTACGGCGGGCCGCTATACGGCTCGCCATGGCCTCTGCGGCCGTTCTGATTATCTCATACCGAGTGGTAGTTCCATGGCCGACATGATCCCCTTCATCGATCTCAAAGCTCAGCGCGCCCGTCTGAAAGACCAGATGGATGCAGCCATTGCCAAAGTACTTGATGAAGGGCGCTATATTCTCGGGCCGGAAGTGACCGAGCTGGAAGAAAAGCTCGCCGCGTTCAATGGTATGGGCCGCGCGCTGAGCTGCGCCAACGGGACCGACGCCATCCTCATTCCGCTGATGTCCTGGGGGATTGGCCCGGGTGACGCGGTTTTCGTGCCGAGCTTCACTTTCGCTTCCACCGCCGAGGTCGTGGTGCTCGCCGGTGCCTCTCCGGTCTTTGTCGATATTGACCGTGATACCTACAATCTATGCCCCAAGAGCCTGGCTGAGGCGATCGACAAGGTGAAGGCCGATGGCGAGCTGACACCGCGTGCTGTGATCGCGGTGGATCTGTTCGGCCAGCCGGCGGACTACCCCAAGCTTGCCGAGATCGCCCGAGCGCATGATCTCAAGCTGGTGTCCGACTGCGCCCAGGGCTTCGGTTGCACGCTCAACGGCAAGTCCTCGCTGGAATGGGCTGATGTGCTCACGGTCAGCTTCTACCCGGCGAAACCGCTGGGCGGTTATGGTGATGGCGGCGCGGTCCTGTGCAAGGATGACGATCTCTTCGACGTCATGAAGTCGGTGCGCGTCCATGGCGAAGGCAAGGCGCGCTATGAATACGCCCGGATCGGCCTGAACTCCCGTCTCGACACGCTGCAGGCGGCCATCCTTCTGTCCAAACTGTCAGTCTTTGCCGAAGAGATCCGGCTGCGCCAGAAGGTGGCTGATCGCTATAATGCCGGCCTCGGTCAGTATGTGAAAACGCCCTTCGTGATCGATGGCGCGCAGTCGACCTGGGCGCAATACACGATTGAGGTCAATGACCGTGATGGTTTCCGGGCCGCGGTCGGGGAGCAGGGCGTGCCGACGGCAGTCTATTATCCGATCCCGCTGCACCTGCATGAGCCCTACGCCTCCTACCCGGTAGCCCCGGCCGGTTTGCCGGTGACCGAGGACGTTGCCCACCGCGTGGTCTCACTGCCGATGCACCCGGATCTGAGCGAAGCGGATTCCGATCGCGTCATCGCGGCTGTCAAAGACTGCGATGCGAGCCATTTTCAGGCCTGAAACCGGTTTTGACAGGCTAGTATTCTCCCCCCGGATATCCTAAGTCCCTGCAGGGTCGCACGCGCGACTTGTCCAGCTATTTTTTGGGCTTATCCGAGGCGAGAATGCACAGCATTGATGAACAGGTCCGGGCCTATGCCCAACGGTTTTACGGCGACCAAGCCCCCACGCGCGAGCGCCCGCTCTCTGCGCATCTGAAGGCGCTTGAGTCGGAGAGCATGCATATCATCCGCGAGGTGGCGGCCGAGTTCGAGCGTCCGGTGATGCTTTACTCGATCGGCAAGGACAGTGCGGTCATGCTGCACTTGGCGCTGAAGGCCTTCTATCCCTCGCGCCCGCCTTTCCCGCTGCAGCATGTCGATACGACGTTCAAGTTTCGCGACATGATCACCTTCCGCGAGGCCATCGCCCGTGAGCTCGGCCTGGAAATGCGGGTCGAGATCAATCAGGAAGGGGTCGAACGCGGCATCAATCCGTGGGATTCCGGCTCCAACCTGCACACCCAGGTGATGAAGACCGAGGCTCTGCGCGCGGCGATGAACCGGCATCAATATGATGCGGCCTTCGGCGGTGCCCGCCGAGACGAGGAGAAGTCGCGAGCGAAAGAGCGGATTTTCTCCTTCCGCGACCAGAACCATGGCTGGGATCCGAAAAACCAGCGCCCGGAACTCTGGGGTAATTACAACACCAAGATCAAGCAGGGTGAATCGATCCGGGTCTTCCCGCTGTCCAACTGGACCGAGCTGGATATCTGGCAATACATCCTGGAAGAACACATTCCGATCGTGCCGCTTTATTTCGCCGCGCATCGCCCCGTTGTGGAGCGCGACGGCCAGGTCATCATGGTCGATGATGAGCGTTTGCCGATCAGCGAGGGTGAGAAGCCCGACCTGCGCATGGTCCGTTTCCGTACGCTCGGCTGCTACCCGCTGACCGGTGCGATCGAGAGCTCGGCCCAGTCGCTGGAAGAAATCGTTGTGGAGATGCTGACGGCGCGGACCTCGGAGCGGTCCGGCCGCCTGATCGACCATGATGAAGCCGGTTCGATGGAGAAGAAAAAGCGCGAGGGGTATTTCTAATGGACGCGATGGAAACCCGCGATGCCGTGATCGATCGCCTGACTCATTCGGGAGGTCAGGGCGGCGTATTGCGCTTTTTGACCTGTGGTTCGGTGGATGATGGCAAGTCGACCCTGATTGGCCGTCTGCTCTACGACAGCAAGCTGTTGTTCGAGGACCAGCTCAGCGTGCTTGAGCGCGACAGCCGCCGTCACGGGACAACCGGCGAGGATATCGACTTTGCGCTTTTGCTCGACGGTCTCGAGGCCGAGCGAGAGCAGGGCATCACGATCGATGTGGCTTATCGTTTCTTCGCCACCGAGAAACGCAAATTCGTCGTCGCCGATACCCCCGGCCACGAACAGTATACGCGCAATATGGCGACCGGCGCCTCGACGGCAGATGTCGCTATCCTGATGATTGATGCCCGCAAAGGCATCCTCACCCAAACGCGCCGCCATGCCTTTATCACGACGCTGCTTGGCATCCGGCGCCTCGTCCTGGCAGTAAACAAGATGGACCTCGTCGACTATGACGAGACGATCTTCAACGACATTGTCGATGACTTCTACGCCTTTGCGGATGAGCTTGCGACAGATCTCGAAATCCAGCCGATCCCGATGTCGGCGCTTGCCGGGATCAACATCACCAGCCGGTCGGATGAAACCGACTGGTACGATGGGCCGGCCCTGATGGAGTACCTTGAGAATGTCCCCGTGGGCGACAAGCGCCGCAACGCATCATTCCGCATGCCGGTCCAGTGGGTCAACCGTCCGAACCTCGATTTCCGCGGCTTCTCCGGACAGATTGCCTCCGGCACGGTGAAGCCTGGTGACCGGGTGAAATCCATGCCATCCGGCAAGCAATCGACCATCGCGCGGATCGTGACGGCCGACGGCGACTTGCCCGAAGCCGTGGCCGGCCAGTCGGTGACGCTGACGCTGGCGGACGAGATCGACGCCTCACGCGGTGATGCCATCGTCACGGCGGATGATCCGACAGAGGTGTCAGACCAGTTCCAGGTCCGCGTCCTTTGGATGAACGAATCCCCGCTCCTTCCGGGCCGGCGCTACCTTCTGAAAGTCGGCGCCAAAACGGTCACCGCGACCGTGAATGCCCCGAAATATGGTATTGATGTCAACACCTTGTCGGATGTTCCCGCAAAGACGCTGGAACTCAACCAGATCGGCGTCACGACGATCTCGCTCGATCAGGCAATCACGTTCGACCCCTACGACGCCAACCGCAATCTCGGCGGCTTCATCCTGATCGACCGGATGAGCAATGATACGGTTGGCCTGGGTCTCATCGACTTTGCCCTTCGCCGTGCATCGAACATCCACTGGCAGGCCATGGATGTGGACCGCGATGCGCTGGCCGAACAGAAAGGGCAGCGGCCCGCCGTCCTCTGGTTCACGGGCCTGTCCGGCTCCGGCAAGTCGACGATTGCCAACGCACTCCAGAAGCGACTGTTCGCCCTTGGCAAGCACTCCTTCTCTCTCGACGGCGACAATGTCCGTCACGGGCTGAACCGCGACCTCGGCTTTACCGATGCGGACCGAGTGGAAAACATCCGCCGCGTTGCAAATGTGGCCAAGCTGATGTCCGATGCCGGCCTGATCACGCTTGTCTCATTCATCTCCCCCTTCCGG
>NZ_JASBRQ010000036.1 GCF_030149425.1 Maricaulis sp.
CGCAAGCCGTGCGGGCGAGAACCCTTGTCTTGATGGATGTGGAAGGGAGACTTTCGATGAAACACCATCGCCGTATCAACCCCACGGCGCGTGAGCCGACCGGGGTCTAATTCCAAACGCTATCCCCCGGTGGCCGCACAGCGGTCATCCGGGGGACCGCGTCACATCCGGTGACAGATTTGGTGAGGTCTCCCGAATAAATCGGGGGATGGCGGGCGGAAGGGGGTGGAAACATAATCCTCGCAGGACATGTTTCCCCCCGCTCCGACCCGGCGCTTCGGCGCCGGGCCACCTCTCCCCGGGGAGAGGCCGGATGTTGAGGGTAGCCTCGCGGGGGCCCGGGTACCCCGCTTCCGCGAGGGCAATCAAGGTCCGGAATGAGGACGCTAAAGCAGGCGCGCCCTCTGTCCCATCCATGCTACCCTCACCCGGTTCCGCGTAAAAAATTTCACCGCCCCTCTTGCATTGTGAGTAAATACTCACAATATGTGAGTGAGTGCTCACCGCAGCGCTTTGCAGCAACCCAACTCCGAAGGGACACATCATGCTGACACGCGAAATTGGACATACCGGGATCTTCGTCAACGCCATCGGTCTGGGCTGTATGGGCCTGTCCGAGTTTTATGGTCCGGCGACTGACAAGACCGACGCCATCAAACTCCTGCACACCGCCATTGAGGGCGGGGTCAATCACTTCGACACCGCCGAAATGTACGGCATGGGCGCTAATGAGCGTCTCCTGGGCGAAGCCTTTGAAGGCAAGCGCGACAAGGTGGTGATCGCCACCAAGTGGGGACCGACCCGCGATCTGGAAACCGGCGCCTTTACCGGTGTCGATGGCTCGGAAGCCAATATGCGCCGCGCCGTCGAGAATTCCCTGAAATTCCTGCGCACCGATCATATCGACCTGTATTACATGCACCGTATGGATCAGACGCGGCCGATCGAGGAGACGGTCGGCGCCATGGCCAAACTGGTTGAGGAAGGCAAGATCCGCGCAATCGGCCTGTCGGAGGCCTCGGCGGAAACCCTGCGCCGAGCCAACGCCGTGCATCCGATCGCCGCGCTGCAGTCGGAATACTCCATCTTCAGCCGCGATATCGAGGACGGCCCGCTCAAGGCGCTTGAGGATATCGGCGGCTCGCTGGTGGCCTATTCCCCGCTTGGCCGCGGCATGCTGACCGGGCGCTATTCGCGTGAGAACAAGCCGGGTGAGATGGATTTTCGCTCCGGGGCCTATTCCCCGCGCTGGGCCGAGGGCGCCTTCGAGGCCAATCTTGCGCTGGTCGACGAGATCACCGCGATCGCCGCTGCGCACAAGGTCAATGCGGCCCAGATCGCCCTCGCCTGGGTGCTCGGCCGGGGTGAGAATATCCTGACCATTCCGGGCACGACCAAGGCGGCCAATCTCGCCGTCAATCTCGGCGCAGCCGAGGTGACGCTGAGCGCGGACGATATCGCCCGTCTCGATACGCTGGCCGACAAGGTCCAGGGCCTGCGCTACGCCGAAGCACAGATGGCCTCGATCAACGCCTGACCTCCCCACGGGCGTCATGCGGCGGCGCTTTTAATCAAAGCGCCGCCGTGCCTTATCTCTCGCACCTTGGCGTCAAATGGCTATGCTGCAGCGCAAACGACTCGCATCGCGGAGCGCGGCACATGGATTGGGACAAGCTGAAGACATTTCACGCTGCGGCGCAGGCCGGCTCGCTGACCAAGGCGGCGGAACGGCTTGGCCTGTCGCAATCGGCGGTCAGCCGCCAGATCGCCGCGCTCGAGGATGATCTCGGCATCACCCTGTTTCACCGTCACGCCCGTGGCCTGATCCCGACCGAACCGGGCAATCTCCTGAATGAAGCGGCGCACGAGATCGCCGCCAAGGTAGCGCTGGCCGAGGCCAAGGTGCTCGACGCCCGGGACGAACCGTCCGGCGAGCTCAAGGTCACCGCCCCGACCGCGCTGGGTGCGATGTGGCTGGCTCCGCGCCTGGCGGAATTCCAGGCCGGCTTTCCCGCCATCCGCATACGCCTGATGCTCGACGACCATGAGCTCGACCTGGCTGGGCTGGAGGCCGAAGTCGGCATCCGCCCCTGGCCCTCGACCCAGAATGATCTCGTACAACGCAAACTCCTGGGCGTACGCCAGCACCTCTATGCGAGCCATGACTATATCGCCCGCCGCGGTGAGCCGAGCAGTGCCGAGGACCTGGATAATCACGACATCATCTATTACGGCCCGCCCCAGCTGGCGCCGATACCGGGACTGGACTGGGCTGCTAAGGCCGGTCGCCCGGACGGCGCTGAACCGCGTCCGGCCGTGATCGAGGTCAATACGATTTACGGCGTCACCAAGACCGTCCAGGCCGGTATGGGCATCGCCGCCCTGCCCGATTATGTGGCGCGGGAGAATCCCAGCCTGGTGCGGGTGCTCCCTGACCTGCAGGGCCCGGATTTCGAAGTTTACTTCGTTTATCCGAGCGAGCTGCGCGGATCGCGCCGGATCATTGCCTTCCGCGATTTCCTGATCGAACAGGCGCGGCGGTGGGAAAGCTAGCGGCGGGCCCGGCTCTCGATCAGGGTTTCGAGCAGGCGGACAACCGTTTCAGACTGTAATTCCATCGCATCGACAGCGTCTTCCGCGCCATCCTTGTCGCCGGCATTGCAGCACTCGATAGCCTGGGCTGCGAGACGGTGGAATTCGGCATGCGGTTTTTCTAGCGCCTGGAAATTGGCGTCTGAACGCAGGATGTCATCACTGACGGAGTAATACCAATTACCCAACCGGCAGCCCTGATGGTTGGACACCTGGTCCTTTTCATGGGCGCTACGACCAACCAGCATTTCCGACAGTTTCTTCTTCCAGATCAGATGATCGGACTTGGCCCGATAAAGCACATAGTCGTGGATCTCGCGCTCATCGAACTCGGAAAAGGCCTGTTCAACCAGCGACTCGCTTTCGGCAACCGCTTCGATCACCGCCTCGATCCGGCCGCGCGCCTTGGTCGCAGACTTGGTGACCTCGGTGACGCCGCGCGCGAGCTCGCCGGTCGCCTGGGATTGTTCATTCATCAGACGGGCAATCTCGGACACCAGATGCGCGCTCTCCTCGACCAGGCCGACACCGGTCTGGACGCTGCTCGTCGCCCGTTCGGTGGCCTGGATCCCGCTTTCGATCGACGTCATGGAGTCGCGAACAGCGCCGATAATGCCGCTGACCTCGCCCTGCAGGTTATCGATCCGGTCGCGGATATCGCCTGTGGCTTTTTCGGTCTGGCCCGAGAGCGCCTTCACTTCCTCGGCCACGACGGAGAAACCACGCCCGGCTTCACCGGCCCGGGCTGCTTCGATGGTCGCATTGAGGGCGAGCAGATTGGTCTGCCCGGCGATCTCGGCGATGGTATCGACGATTTGCGTAATCTGCGCGGAAGCCGCCTCGAGGCGCTCAACCCGGCCCATAATGCTCTGATAGGCGGTATCAATCTCACCCATTTGCCGGGAGGACTGCGCCACTTCATCGAGACCGGTATTGGTCGCGGTGACACAATCGGTGAGGTTGCCTGCCGAGGTCCCGGCGAAGCTGGAGATCTGCTGGATCGAGGCGTCGAGCTCCTCGATAGCCGCCGCCATGGTCTGGCTCTGGCTGGCCACCGAGCGGATATCACCGGTGACCCGTGCCGTTGCCGCCATGGCCGAGCTGGCCTGCATGGAAAACCCGACCGAGCGGTGCAGGGACACCTCGTCACGGCCCGCAATCATGCCGATCAGGCGCGCCAGAGGTCCGGCGAGTGTTTCGGGCACGTCCGGCAGTCCGGTCAGCTCGCCCTCAGCCAAGCGATCAAGCGTTGACGCCAGTGATTGCACCCATTCCGGATCGCGCGCGGCAACGGCCCCGGCCATCACCGGTTCGTCCTCTTCGACAAGGTTGCGGCGCAAAAGTGCGTTCAACATTGGCGTCCTCCTCTTTCCCCGCGTGCGAGGTGCCCCCGACACGGTTAATTAAGGGTAATAATTGTGTGGAGAAACCAGATGCGGCGCATCCGGTCTGCGCGGGGAGATGGCGAGAAAGCCTTGCGTTTTTGCATAACCGATCTGCGAAGTCGGCTCTTCTGCGCAGCCCGGATCTGCGCCATATACGCGTCATCGACGGCGGCGAACACCGCTGTGTACCTCGAGTTTAAAGCATACCCGTCTCCTCCCCTTCAGGTATGCCAATCTGGCGCCGGATCCTCCCCTCCCCTTTATGGATCCGGCGCTATTTTCTTTTCAGGCTTATAAAAAAGAACCCCGGCTCGAAGGCCGGGGCTTTTTTGTGTCTGGAGATGTGAACCGGCGTCAGCCGCGCGGGTCTAGCCCAGGGTCGAGCGCAGCATCCAGGCGGTTTTCTCGTGAATGGTCAGGCGCGGCGTCAGCACATCAGCCGTTGCCTCGTCACCATGTTCGCCGGCCAGGTCGAGCGCCTCGCGGATCGTACCAACAACCTGTTCATGACCGGCGAGAAGATCGGCGACCATATCATTGGCATCAGTCTTGTCGGCTGAGGACGGCAAGGTCGCCGAAGCCGCCATGGCATCATAGGAGGCCGGAGCGGGAACGCCGAGGGCGCGGATCCGTTCGGCAATCTCATCGGTCGCTGTCCACAGCTCGTTATACTGGGTCTCGAACAACATGTGCAGATCGTGGAAACGCGGCCCGGTGACATTCCAGTGATAGGCGTGCGTCTTGAAGTAAAGCGCATAGGTATCTGCCAGGACCGCGGTCACGGCAGCAGCCATATCGGTGCGCTGGTTTTCGGTTAGGCCCATATTGAAGCTCATCGCTCTCTCCTCTGCGTCTCTCCGGTCATCCGGATTTTCTGTAGGGGGTTATAGCGGCGCCTCACCCATAAGCCAAACAAGTCTTATTTCTCGAATCTATCGATTTTGCCGATACTATCGCAGGCTGGCGCAGAACCGCTGGATACGCGCCGCGGCCTCACGCAGGCTGTCATCATCCGTGGCATAGGACACCCGGAAGCCCGGCTCCATGCCGAAGGCAATGCCCGGGACGACGGCCACCGCCTCGGCCTCGAGCAGACCGGCGCAGAAATCGGTGTCAGTTTCGATGACCTGGCCGTTTGGCGCGGTTTTGCCCATCGCCCCGGCGCAATCGGCAAAGATGTAGAATGCCCCTTCCGGCTTCGGCGCCGCCAGCCCGTCGGCAGCATTGAGCCCCTCCAGCATGAAATCGCGACGGCGACGGAAGGCCTCATTGCGCGGCTTGAGAAAGTCATGCTCGCCATTGAGCGCCGCGACAGCAGCCCATTGGCTGATCGAGCAGGCATTGGAAGTGGTCTGGGAAATCACCTTGCGCATGCCGGCGATCAGGGCCTCCGGGCCGGCGGCATAGCCGATACGCCAGCCGGTCATGGAATAGGCCTTGGAGACGCCATTCATGGTCAGGGTGCGCTCGTAGAGGCGCGGTTCGACCTGGGCGATGGTGGCGAACTCAAAACCGTCATAGACGATATGCTCATACATATCGTCGGACATGATCATGACGTGGGGGTGGCGCAGCAGAACATCTGCCAGCGCCTGCAGGTCCGCGGCGCTATAGCCCATCCCGGTCGGGTTGGAGGGCGAATTGAGAATGAACCATTTCGTCTTCGGCGTGATCGCGGCTTCGAGCTGATCCGGTGTGATCTTGAAACTGTTCTCGATCCCGGCCCGGACGATCACCGGTTCGCCGCCGAGCAGGCGGACGACTTCCGGATAGGTCACCCAGTAGGGCGCCGGAATAATGACCTCGTCACCGGCATCAAGGCTGGCGGTCAGGGCGTTGAAGATCACCGGCTTGCCGCCGGGCGCGATATGGACCTGGGAGGCGGTGTAATCGAGATCATTATCGCGGCGGAACTTCTTGACGATGGCGTCCTTGAGTTCGCCGATACCATCGACCGCCGTGTATTTGGTCTCGCCCCGGGCAATCGCTTCAACGGCCGCCTGCTTGATATGGTCCGGCGTATCAAAGTCCGGTTCGCCGGCACCGAGCCCGATGACATCAATGCCCTTGGCGCGCAATTCCTTGGCCTTCTGGGTGACAGCCAGGGTGGCAGAGGGTTTCACGCGCGAAAGCGCGGCAGAGGCCGAAAAAGTCATGGGCATTTCCTGAATCAGGCTTGAGACGTGGCGAGCCTAGTCCCGCGCGAAGATCGGGGCAATCAAAGCCCACACGGCTGATTGTCGCGGTCCTCAATTCGAAATTAAACTTGCATTGCAATATATCATGCATTACAAGACATGATTATGAACATCGACAGCTGGAAATCCCAATTGAGAAAAGGCGCAGCGGAGCTCGCCGTTCTCGCTCTGCTCAACCATACGCCAAGCTCGGGCATTGCCCTGGTCAAGAGGGTCGAGCCCTACCCGAATATCGGCCTGTCCGGCGGCGCTCTCTACCCGCTGCTCAACCGGCTCGAACGCGAAGGCAAGATTGCCGGCCGATGGTCAAGCGAAACCGTGGGGCGGCCGGAGAAGGCCTATGAAGTCACGCCCGATGGCAAAGCCTGGCTGGCGGCCATGCGCGAAGCCCGCACATTTTTCGATCAAGACATGAACGCAATCCTGGAGGCCAAGGCATGAGCACCGATCCGCGCATCGACAAATTTTGCGACGCTCTGGAGCAGAACCTGACCCGGCTCGGCGTTGAGCAACCCGGCGACATCGTTTCGGAGATCCGCTCTCACCTGCTTTCCGCAGCCGATTCAGGCGCGCTCGAAGCCGCTCTCGATGAAATGGGCAGCGCCGGGGATTACGCCCGCCAGTTCCGCGACGAGCTGCGCATCGAGGATGCCTATATCCGCTCCGGGCCGAAACACACCGTTGCGACCCTGATCCTGTTATCGGCGCACCGTCTTGGCGCCGCGATCGGCCTGTTCTTTACCGGAATACTCTATCTCACCGCTGTTTCAGTCCTGGTGACGATCGGGTTCGAGATCTTCAACCCCTCCTCCACCGGCCTGTTCACCGATGACAGCGGTGTCTTCTTCCTCGGAACAATCGCCAGCGACACCAGCGCCTACACCGAACATCTCGGCGGGTTTTACATCCCCGTCGCCGCAGCCATGGCGATGGGCTTCTACCTTGCCGGCGGCGCAATCGCCCGCCTCGCCCTGCGCCTGATGCGAAAGAAATCCAACCGTCAGGTCTGACGCACTCCCCTCCTGTTTGAGAGAGTTTCCATGAAACGCCATCTGATTGCGGCGCTTGCCGCCGTCGTCTTGCCGCTGGGCGCAGCCCTGGCCCAGGACGACACCCCGCTCGAAACCCCGGCTGCAGCCGCAGTTCCTGCCGAACCGGCACCCACGGCAAGCGGTCTCGACCCGGACGACATCGCGCTTTTCTTTGACAGCGCTATCGTAACCAATCTGGCCGAGAACGACATTCCCGGCGTTGTCGTCACCGTGGTGCAAAATGGTGAGCTGGTCTTTGCCAAGGGCTATGGCCACGCTGACGCGGCCCAGACCCGCCCGGTTGACCCGGCCACGACCCTGTTCCGCCCCGGCTCGGTGTCCAAGCTCTTGACCTGGACCGCCGTGACGCAATTGGTGGAGCAGGGACGGCTGGATCTGGATAGCGACGTTAACGCCTATCTGGACGGCACCGGGATCGAAATCCCCGAAGCCTTCGGCGGGCCGGTCACCCTGGCCCATATCCTCGCGCATACCGGCGGGTTTGAAGACGGCGCGGTGGGCTTCCTGTTTGCCGACGACGTGGACGATCTGCGCCCGCTCGGCGACGTCATGCTGGAACACCAGCCCGCCCGCGTCCGCCCGGCTGGCTATGCGGCCAGCTATTCGAACTGGGCGACCAGCCTGGCCGGCGTGATCGTGGCCAATGTCTCCGGCCGTGATTTCGAGACCTATATCGAAGAGAACATCCTGGGACCGCTGGGCATGACCCAGTCGAGCTTTCGCGAACCGCTGCCCGACACCATCGCCGCGGACATGTCAGAGGGCATGATGCGGGAGGCCGGCGAGACGCTGGACCAGGGTTTCGAATACATCGCCAATTTCGGACCGGCCGGAGCGCTGTCAGCATCCGGTACGGATATGGCGCGCTTCATGCTCGCCCACCTCAATGGCGGAGAGCTTGATGGCGCGCGCATTCTCTCGGCCCAGACCGCCGAGCGGATGCACAGCCAGCTCTACACCATGCACCCGGGTCTGCCGGGCATGGCGCACGGGTTCTTCGAGCAGGAATACAATGGCCAGCGGGTCATCTCCCACGGCGGCGATACGCTCTGGTTCCATTCCAATCTGGTCCTCGTACCGGAACACGATCTGGGCATCTACATCTCCACCAATGGCGCGGAAGGCGCCGCCCTGCGCGGCGACGTCTTCGAGGCCTTCATGGACACCTTCTATCCCGGAGAGCCGATTGAACTCCTGACCCCTGAGGCAGATACCGATCTGAGCGAATATGTCGGCCTTTACCGCTATAATCGCCACGCCTACACGACGCTGGAGAAGATCACGGCCGCCAGCGGCGACCTTACCGTCTCCGCAAGTGCGGACGGCGCCCTGCTTGTCACCTCCCAGTCGGGTACACGGCGCTATGTCGCGCTCGGCGATGATGTCTTCCGCAGCTATGACAGCGAAGCCCGCATCGCCTTCATGCGCGATGAGAGCGGCGCGGTGACGCATTACCTGCCCTGGAATGCGCCGATCTTCGCCGCCTATCGCATATCGCCGATGGAAAGCCTGAACACGCAATTGCTTGTGGTTGGCCCGGCTCTGCTCATCTTCCTCAACCTGGTCGCCGGCACGCTGGTGCACTGGCGCCGGGTGTTCGCGATGAACGGGATGCAGAAACTGGCGCGGCTGAATGTTTTCGCACTGGGCGCGACACAGCTGATTTTCATCGGCGGGCTGGCGATGGTGCTGTCGAGCGCCGGCACTGAGATTGTTTTCGGTTGGCCGCCGGCCTTGTCCACGCTGCTGGCCTTCCCGGTGATCGGCGCGGCACTGACCCTGAGCGGCGCCGTGCTGGCGTTCCGCCTGTGGAGCCGTGGTGATGGCAGCGTCCTGGCACGGCTGCGCTATTCTACCGTCATCCTCTTCTCAGCGGGCTATCTGGCGGTTCTGAACTACTGGAACCTGCTCGGCTGGAAGTTCTGAGCACAGCCTCACAAACACTTGATCCGGGGCGGTCTTGAATGACCGCCCCTGCATCACGACCTACAGCGCGACGCCGCTACTGGCGCCGCAAGCGAGGACACACCGTGATGAGTGATTTCACGATCCATACCGTCGACACTGCCCCGGACGGCGCCAAGGCGCTGCTTGAGAAATCCCAGGCGTCCGTCGGCTTCATACCCAATCTGCATGCCGTCATGGCCGAGGCACCGGAACTCCTGGAAGCCTACCAGACGCTCAGCGCGCTGTTTTCCCGGACCTCCCTGAGCAAGGTCGAGCAAAATATTGTCTGGCTCTCGATCAATGCCGAGCATGATTGCCATTACTGTGTCCCGGCCCACACCGCGATCGCCCAGATGCAGAAAGTCCCGCAGGACATTATCGACGCGCTGCGCGAAGAACGCGCCCTTCCCGATGCCAAGCTGGAGGCCCTGCGCCAGTTCACCCTGAAGACCGTGCGTCAGCGCGGCGTGGTGTCCGACGCCGATACGGCGGCCTTCCTGGCAGCGGGCTATACCCGCCGCAATATCCTCGATGTCGTGCTCGGCGTCTCGCACAAGGTGATGTCGAATTATGTGAACCATTTCGCCGACACGCCGGTCGATGAGGCGTTCAAGCCCTTCGCCTGGACCAAAGGCGAGGCTGTTCCGGCGGAATAAGCCAATCGCAACATAGTTTTGCGGGCGTCTCCTCACGGGGGCGCCCGTTTTTGTTTGCCCAATTTCGCCGCAATTTTCCCCGCAATCGCCGCAAACCGGCCCTTTGCCCTCCCCGATCCGGGCGCAGCTTGACCAAGGACAGGGAAGCGAACCGGCCGCGAAACACACGATCGCAACGGTTCGATTTATGGGGAGGAAGTCGATGACTTCATCGCGCACACGCAACGCCGCCGGGGGCCAGGCCTGGATGGGCCTGATGATCGCCATAGCCGCTTTTGCCGCCACGATATTCTTGTGGTCGGAAGCCCGGGCCGACACGGTCGACCCGGTCACGCCGGACGGCATGGTCCGCCTCAGCGAGGTGAATGAAGGCGCCCTCCTCCTCAAAACCGTAGATGCCGGGGTCTATGTGCCCGCTCCGCTCGTGGCGACCGATATTTCCCTGGATGTGTCCGGTCCGGTCGTCCGCGCCACGGTCACGCAACGCTTCGAAAATCCCTCCGAAGCCTGGGTGGAAGGCACCTATGTGTTCCCCCTGCCCGAGGACTCCGGCGTCGACCGCTTGCGCATGCAGATCGGCGACCGATTCATCGAGGGCGAAATTCACGAGCGCCAGCAAGCCCGCCAGATCTATGAGCGGGCACGGGCGGCGGGACAGCGCGCCAGCCTGCTGGAACAACAACGCCCCAACATGTTCACCACCTCGGTGGCCAATATCGGTCCGGGCGAGACGATCATCGTTCAGATCGAGTATCAGGATGTCGCCCGCCTGCGTGACGGCACTTTCGAATTGCGCGCACCGCTGGCGATCACCCCGCGCTATATTCCCCAGGACGGCGGCTACCAGTTCGCCTCGACCGGATCGGCCTCACCCGCCAGCGTGCCGGACGCGCATCTCATTACCCCGCCGATCATGCACCCGGACAGCGAACCCGCCGAAGGCCTTCGCCTGCCGGTGACGATCCACGCCAATCTGGATGCCGGTTTCGAGCTCGGCCCGGTCGCCAGCCGCTTCCACGCGACCTATGTCGAGCACACCGGCCCGGGCCAGGCGAGCGTTCGCCTGGCCGATGGTCCGATCCCGGCCAATCGCGATTTCGTCCTGACCTGGCGGCCAGCCAATGAAAATGTCCCGACCGCAGCCCTGTTCACGGAAACCGTGGGCGAAGAGACCTATCTGTTGGCGCAGATCCTGCCGCCGGCCGAGCTCGGCGCAGACACCCCGCGACGCCAGCGCGAGACCATTTTCGTCATCGACAATTCCGGCTCCATGGCCGGCGAATCCATGCGCCAGGCTCGCGAGGCCCTGATCTTCGCCCTCGAACGCCTGGAGCCGGGCGATCGTTTCAACGTCATCCGTTTCGACAATACGATGGAACTGGTTTTCCCGGACGCGGTGGAGGCCACACCGGTCAATGTCGCGACGGCGATCGGCTTTGCCCGGGGACTGGATGCAGAAGGCGGTACCGAGATGTTGCCGGCCCTGGTGGCAGCGCTCAATGACAGCCGTCCGGAAGAGACAGGGCGTGTGCGCCAGGTCGTCTTTCTGACCGATGGGGCCATTGGCAATGAACAACAGCTGTTCGAGGCCATTGATGTCGGCCTGGGCCGGTCGCGCCTCTTCCCGGTCGGCATCGGCTCGGCCCCGAACACCTATTTCATGAGCCGCGCCGCCCGCGCCGGTCGCGGCACCTTCACCCATATCGGTCAGGTCAGCGATGTGGCCGAGGAGATGGAGAAGCTTTTCACCGCACTCGAACGCCCGGTCATGACCGATCTCGACGCGCTGTTCCCACGCGATGCGCTGGCGGAAATCTGGCCGGCGCCGCTGCCGGATCTTTATTACGGCGAACCGGTCATCATGACCGCACGCTTGCAGTCCACCGAGGGTGTGATGTTGGTGGAGGGTGAGTTGGCGGGCGAGAGCTGGCGTGAACAGCTCTCGCTCGCGAACACAAGGCCCGCTTCCGGCATTGCCACCCTGTTCGGCCGCAACCGCATCCGCTCGATCGAGGAAACCCGCTTCCAGGGCGCGTCCCAGGACACGATCGATGCGGGCGTATTGCGCACAGCGCTGGAATTCTCGCTGGTCTCACGCCTGACCAGCCTGGTCGCCGTCGACGTCACCCCGGCGCGCCCGGCCAATGACCGGCTGGTCCAGCGGGATGTGCCGGTAATGGCACCCGATGGCTGGGATCTGGACGCGGTGTCCGACGAGCGGGTCGCCCCGGTCCAGCACGCTGCGCTCGATACAGCGCTGATTAACAAGCTGCGCCCGGGCCGCGACCCCAATGCCCAGGCCGTTGACGAGAATGGCGTGCCGCTGCCGGCTACGGCCACGCCGCGCGAGCTGATGATGTGGCTCGGTGCCCTGATGATGCTGATCGCCCTGTTCTGGCTGATCGCCAACCGGGAGCGCCGGCTGTGGTGAGCTTGCCCAAACGGGTGCACCCAAAAGCGGGGAGGATGGCGGCATCGCTCGCAGCCATCAGCCTTCTCCTCGCTGGCGGGTTCGTCTTCGGTCAGGGCGTCTACCTGACCGCCAAGGCCGAGATCGCGCAGGTCCTTCTGGCAAAAGCCTGGACCCGTGCACAGGAAGGAGAAACCGCGCCAACACCATGGCCCTGGGCCGATACTTGGCCCGTGGCGCGGCTCTCCGTCCCTTCCCTCGGTGAGCGCGCCATCGTGCTCGCCGAGGGCGGGGGCGAAGCCCTGGCTTTCGGCCCGGCGCATCTCGCTGTCTCGCCCCATCCGGGCGATGCCGGCACGTCGATCATCGCCGCCCATCGCGACACGCACTTCGCCTTTTTGCGCGATGTCAAGCCGGGCGATGAGGTAATTGTCGAACGCGCCGATGGCGAACGCATGGCTTTCCGCATCACCCATACCGAAATCGTCCATGCCGAGCGCTCCGGTATCCAGCCCGACGGCGGCCCTGCGCGTCTCGCCCTGGTCACGTGCTGGCCCTTTGGTTCGCTGACACCGGGCCCGCTGCGTTACGTGGTCTGGGCCGAGAAGATCGTGACAGATCATCCACACACCGGATTTGAGCTGGCCCTGAACGGGCACGCAGGCTAACTCTTCCTCCCAGGCGGGGGCCTGTGAGGAGGAGAATGTGGGCGAAGCGTTGTTCGCGCCCCTTGATCAGCCCTGGCCGCGCCGCGTTTTCGCCGGCGTGCTGGCTGTGTGTGCCAATGCCCTCCTGCTCGCCCTGATCCTTCTAACCCCGCGCCACATCACCGCCCCGCCCGAACTGGATGTGGTGGATGTCATCCTTGTTGAACGGCCTCGGGCGCCGGAAGAGCCGGTCGTGGACGACACAGCGACCGAGGAACCGCCGGTGCAGGAGATCGCGGTCGTACAGGCAGCGGAGCCGGAGACCCCGGAAGACGAAGCCCCGGCGCCCGCGCCAGATCCCGGCCCGCTGCCGCCACGAACTGATCAAGCAGTCGAGCTTTCCAGCCCCCCTGCTGCCAGCCCCTCTACTGATGAAGACGATGAAGACCAGCCGGCTGAACCCGGCGGCAGTAGCGGCTTCCTGGCTTTTGAAGGCGAAGCCCTCCCGCTCCCGGCCGGGCGCGGCTCCACCCCCATGTTGCTGCGCGAAGTTTTCTGCCAGTCCAGCTCTGCAGCCACCCGACAGGCCGGCGCCTGTCCCGATGGCCCGCCGGAACGGGGCCTCGCCTATGCCCGCCATGGATCGGCAGAGGAGCTGGCCCGGGTGCGCGCAGCCTTGGGCCTCGATCTTTCGGCCGAAGACATCCGCGCCCTTTTTGGTGGTCAGCCCCTTGGGAGCCGGGACCTGAGCGGACTCGGGACCACGACCAATCAGCACTCCCTGCCGACCAGCTCGGCCGACAGCATGCGCGACAGCCTGCCCCCGCTGGTCCCCGATCCCGCTTTTGGCGATTGACGCGAGAAGCAGATACCCGCTCTTATCCGGCCATGAACTTCCTCTCCGACACCACCGCCCCGGCTCACCCCTCGTTGATCGATGCGCTTGCCCGCGCCAATGAGGGCTATGCGATGAGCTATGGCGCCGACGACATCTCCGCACGCGTGGAGGCGCGGCTGAAGGAGATTTTCGAAACCGATCTGAAAGTGCTGTTTGCAGTCTCCGGCACGGCATCCAATGCGCTGGCCCTTTCGGTCCTGTGCCCCCCGCACGGCGCCATTCTCTGTCATGACGAGGCGCATATTCACCGCGATGAGCGCGGCGCGCCGGAATTCTACACCGGCGGTGCCAAGCTGATCCCGCTGCGCGGCGCCCATGCCAAGATCGAGCTCGACGAGCTTGACCGGGCGGTGGCGGAAATCCCGGAAGGCTTTGTCCATACCAATCCGGTGCGCGTTCTTTCGCTGTCCAATCTGACCGAGAGCGGCACTGCCTATACGCCGGCGGAGGTCGCCGAGCGCGCCGCCCGCATCCAGGACCGCCCAGCTTTCGTGCACATGGATGGGGCACGCTTTGCCAATGCGCTGGTCACGCTGGGCTGCAGCCCGGCGGAGCTGACGTGGAAATCCGGTGTCGATGTCCTCTGCTTCGGCGCCACCAAGAACGCGGCCATGGGCGCTGAAGCCGTCATCCTCTTCCCCAAGGCCATGGACCGGTTCGAGGAATTGCAGGCGCGCCAGAAGCGCGGCGGCCATATGGCGCCGAAAATGCGTTATATCGCGGCCCAGTTCGATGCCTGGCTGAGCCATGATCTCTGGCTCGATCTCGCCGCCCGGGCCAATAAGCGCGCGAGCCAGCTGGCCGATGGGCTCAGCCGGATCAACGGTGTCGATGTGCTACACAGCGTCGATGGCAATGAGGTCTTCGCCCGGCTGCCGGAGGCTATCGCCGGGCAGATGCGCGATGCCGGGGCCGGGTTCTACCAATGGCCGGACGGATCCGCGCGCTTTGTCGCGAGCTGGTGCACCGGCGAAGACGAGGTTGAGAACCTGCTTCGCTCTGCAAATTAGACACAGCTTGAGATTGCAGAACAAACCGTGTACACTCCCATCTGAAGATGGAGGGAAAAGTGGGATACGGGCACGGCATTGCATTCAAACTCGATCTGATCGACTTCGATGCCTATGGCAGGGCGCGGATCAATGATGATGAAGCTTCAGGCGAGCTGCATGCGCTCTTGCGTGATGCTGACGCCGTCGCCTGCCGCTCGGGATGCGGCCTCCCCCTCGCCTGCGATAGCGCGCTGATACGGCGGGAAGAGCTGGTCCAGACCGGGCCGTCCCTGCTGATTAACAACGCGGATTTCGCCTCCATCATCCGCAAGCGCAAGGCGGTAGATGCGCGCGAGGCTGTGATTGTGTTTGAACCCTACCGGGCCGTGGCAGCCGGCTAGCTCGCTTCGGCCTTTTCCTCATCGGTCGAGCGGCGCCAGGGACCGTTATAGCGCGGATCCTGACGGCGGCGGCGGTCAGGCCCGAAATAGGTCGAGGCTTTGACGAAGCGACGCGGACGTTCAATCAGGGCCGAGATCCGGTGGAAGAGATCAACCGGGCGGACCGGCTTGGCGAGGTATTCATTGACCCCGGCATTGATCGCTTCAAGGACTTTGGATTTGTCCGTGTGGCCGGTGACCATAATGATCGGCAGGTATTTGTTGGCGCTATCCGATGCGGTGCGAACCAGGCGGGTAAACTCCAGCCCGTTTAGATCGCCGAGCATGTAGTCGACCAGGGCAAAATCGGGATTGACGTCGCGCATGGTCTCGAACGCGTCGGCAGCATCACGCACTTCTACGATCGTCCGCACGCCGAACCCCTGCAAAATCGTACGCAGGATGGTCGACATGTGGGCGTTGTCCTCAACAATCAGGACACGAATGCGTTCAAAACTACCGGACATGAGCGCTCTTGCAGCCACGGGAATCGGGTCTGCCGCCATATTCGCCCACCGGTCTTAACCAAGTCTTGACCGCGCCGGCATGTGGCTGCGTCGGCATGCCGCGTGCCCTGGCAGGCCAATCCGGGCGTTTTGTGCTAGGGTGGCAGGCGTAGGGGGCACTCCGATGCGAAGCTGAAAGGGCTTGAGCATGAATATTGCCGAAAACGCCGTCCGCGGTCTCATTCTTCGTGCACGCGGCTATGACGGCAAGGAACAGATCGAAGATTTAGAACGCGACCCGGACACGGATGAAACCGATGCCGTGGAGAACCTGCAGACGGGCGCTCATGATGCCGGCCGGGACGAGATCGAGGCCTGGATTGACGGGCTGGATGAAGAAGCCCAGGCCGAGCTGGTCGCGCTCTACTGGATCGGGCGCGGCGATTATGACGGCCGCGATTTTCCCCGCGCCGTTGAGGACGCCCGCGGGCGCCGCTCGACACCCACAGCCAACTACCTGCTCGGTGCGCCGCTAATGGGGGATTATATCGAGTTGGGACTGGATGCGGTCATTGAGGCCGACGTTTACGACGACGCCTGAGGCCACACGCGAGCGCGCAGCGCCGCGATCAGTTATTGCTACGGCGCCAGACGACTTCGGACACCGGAGCGCCCCGGCCATGATCATTGCGGGATTCCAGCACCTGGACGATCCGCTTGCCAAGCACATCGGGTGCGACCGGCTTGACCAGATAGGCATCGGCGCCTTTTTGCACCGCCTCGGTCACCACATGCGCCTCGGCATGTCCGGTGAGGACGACGACGGCAATATCGCTGTTCGGGTGGTCGGCGCGTAACCGCAGATCTTCCAGGATCGACAACCCATCCTCGCCATTGAGCTCATAGTCCAGCAGCATGACATCGAAGGGCGCCGCATCCAGCGCGGTCCAGGCGGAGGCGACATCGGCCGCATCATGCACTTCACTGGCCCCCAAGCCGGTAACAATGCGGCGGACCAGGGACCGGATCGCGTTGACATCCTCAACAATGAGCACGCGCAGGTTTTGCAAACAGTTCTGAGACATCATTTCCGCCGAACAATCGCGAGGCCCTTTTAGTGCCATGACTAATTGAATATTACCTTAATGCAGCCCCGACGCGCTGAGGATTTCCGGCCGCGCCCGCCGCGCCGCCAGCACCGTCATCAGGCTCTGGCCCAGCGTATTGGCGTTGAGCGGCTTGGGTAGGATGGCACTCGCGCCCGCCTCGCGTGCGCCCTCGAACAGGAAGGGCAATTCGAGCGGGCCCAGCAGCAGGACCGGCAGGTCCGGATCGGGACTGGCCTGCGGATCACGGAAACTGCGGATCACGTCGAGCCCGCTGCAGGCGCCGAGATCATAATCGACCAGGACAATGTCCGGGCGGCAGGTGTGGGCCAGGACCAGCGCCTCGTCGGCCTCGCCGCATTGATAAATCCGCTGCACCCCGAGCCCCCGCAACAGGGTCGACAAGACCGAGCGTACGGCCTGGCTGTCATCGATGAGTAGAATGCCGGCATCGCTCAAGGCTGGGGTGGTCATGGAGGTCTCCTTGTCTCACCCCACAGGGTTAACCGCGACGCTTAATGCCGGGTATCCAGCCGCTCATGCATTATGAGCGGCGATCCGACCAAAGTGCCTGCCCCTTCCCGACACCACGCTGTCAGCACGCCCCTAGCCGTCACCCGCGCGCGTGCGTATATCCGGTCCATGGCCAAGCTGACCGTTGACGACACTCTCACTGCCCCGGAAGACTTCGCGCTGGAGCAGGTGACGCAGACCCCGACCGAATGGACGCCGCACCGCCCCGACCGGCCCGACAAGGCCGAGGGCGGGCTGACCTTCCAGTGCGTGTCCGAGTTCGAACCCATGGGCGATCAGCCGGCCGCGATCCAGGAAATCGTCGACGGGCTGACCACCGGCGAGCGCGACCAGGTCCTGCTCGGCGCCACCGGCACCGGTAAAACATTCACCATGGCCAAAGTCATCGAGGCCGTGCAAAGGCCCGCACTTATACTTGCACCAAACAAAACATTGGCAGCGCAATTATATGGCGAGTTCAAAAGTTTCTTTCCGAATAATGCCGTTGAGTATTTCGTCTCGTATTACGATTACTACATGCCCGAGGCCTATGTGCCGCGGACGGATACCTATATCGAGAAGGAAAGCTCCATCAACGAGGCCATCGACCGGATGCGCCATGCTGCGACGCGCTCCATTCTCGAGCGCGATGATGTGATCATCGTCGCCTCGGTCTCGTGCATTTACGGCATCGGCTCGGTCGAGACCTATACGGCGATGACCTTTGACTTGAAGCCCGGCGATCTGATCGACCCGCGCGCCGTCATGCGCCAGCTCGTCGACCTGCAATACACAAGAAACGACCAGGCCTTCATCCGCGGCACATTCCGCCTGCGCGGCGATAATCTCGAGGTTTTCCCGGCCCACTATGACGACCGCGCCTGGCGCATCAATTTCTTCGGCGACGAGATCGAGACCATTGCCGAGTTCGACCCGCTCACCGGCAAGACCCATAACGAGCTGAAATCGGTCCGCTTCTACGCCAATTCCCACTATGTCACCCCGCGCCCGACCCTCAATCAGGCCATCATCCAGATCAAGGCGGAGCTGAAAGAACGCCTCGCCTGGATGGAAAAAGAGGGCAAGCTCTTGGAGGCTCAGCGCCTGCAACAGCGCACCGAGTTCGACATTGAAATGCTCGAGGCGACCGGCTCCTGCGCCGGCATCGAGAACTATTCGCGCTATCTCACCGGCCGCAAGCCGGGCGAGCCGCCGCCCACAATGTTTGAATACCTGCCGGAAAACGCCCTCATCTTCGCCGATGAGAGCCATGTCTCCATCCCGCAGCTCGGGGCGATGTATCGCGGCGACTATAACCGCAAGAAAACCCTCGCCGATCACGGCTTCCGCCTGCCCTCCTGCCTCGATAACCGCCCGCTCAAATTCGAGGAATGGGAGGCGATGCGGCCGCAAACCGTGGAGGTCTCCGCCACGCCGGGCCCCTGGGAATTAAACCAGACCGGCGGCGTCTTCGTGGAACAGGTGATCCGCCCGACCGGCCTGATCGACCCGCCGGTCGAGGTTCGCCCGGTGGCCAAGGATGGCGCCTCCCAGGTTGATGACGTCATCGACGAGGTGCGCAAGACGACCGAGAAGGGCTATCGCACCCTGATCACCACGCTGACCAAGCGCTTGGCCGAGGATCTGACCGAATACATGCATGAGCAGGGCCTCAAGGTCCGCTACATGCACTCCGATGTCGACACGGTGGAGCGTATCGAACTGATCCGCGACCTCCGCCTCGGCAGCTACGACGTGCTGATCGGCATCAACCTTTTGCGCGAGGGCCTCGACATCCCCGAATGCGGCCTCGTCGCCATTCTCGACGCCGACAAGGAGGGCTTCCTGCGCTCAGAAACCAGCCTGGTCCAGACCATCGGCCGCGCCGCGCGCAACGCCGACGCCAAAGTCATCCTCTACGCCGACCGCATCACCGGCTCCATGCAGCGCGCCATGGACGAAACCAGCCGCCGCCGCACCAAGCAGATCGCCTATAACGAGGAACACGGCATCACCCCGAAAACCATCACCCGCGGGATCAGCGATATCCTGGAAGAGGTGATGGAAAGCCAGGCCAAGGGCCGCAATGTCGCCGCCAAGGGCCGCGGCAAACGCGCGACCGGCAAACCGTCCGGGGTTTCCGATACGGGTCAGACGCCGCTGGTCGGGGAGAACCTAGCAGCCGTGGTGGCGGATCTGGAGAAACAGATGCGCGAGGCGGCGGCGGATCTGGAATTCGAGGAAGCGGCGCGGCTGCGAGATGAGATACAGAAGCTGACGGCGGGGTAGTTGGCCTCATCCGCCGACTCGCCAACCGTAGTTGGCGAGCGAAGGTTGGAGCTTTCGGGAAGGCTCCTCCGGGCTATAGAACAATTTCCATTGGCCCAAAGCGCGCTGCAGCTCAATTCTTAAGGCAGCAGTCCACGAGCTCGGCGAAATCGATTTGCTCTAACTCAAGTCGCCTCTCCAAGTCGTCGAGCTCTTGAATAGAAGGCAATTCTTCAGCCGCTACAATGCTCACCGCAAAGCTCGCGCTGTATCGCGACCCAATTTTCGTCAGCTCGTCACCCAATTGCTTTAGAATGCTATCGCGCAGAATGAGTTGATTTCTCCGAAACCTGATCAACCTATGCCCAACGAAAAAATCTGATTGTTTGACCGAGTCAGTTTTTCGCCCGTTCCATCCGGTAGCGACCGTAGCCCGATATAGCGCCTTATCTTGCATTTCATTCCAAGCGCTGAAGTTAAAATAATTGACAGGGTTCGGGTTCTCATGTGTCGGCTGCGGCAGAAATTCAGACTCTTTGAATAGGTGTGCATCCAACGTGGAAAGAACACTGTTCTGACGCGACAAAGCTTTTTTAAGAACAGTTGGCAGCCCAAAGAGCATAATCGCGCTTTCGTCCAAGAATCGCAGCTCCCGAGGAAACTCCTGCTCTCCTTCGCTGTTAGACCAACTTGTCCTGGGCGGAACCCACTGCACTAAACTGCCCAAAAGACGAAAAACTCCAAGAGGCCGTATCGGCGTAAGACTTATGCCCTCGTTCTGGCAATCATCCCGCCAGAAATAATACGCACGACCATAGCGAATGAGCGTTTGCGCTACATCCTCCACGACCCTTTTGATTCTTCCATTAGTAGACCGCGAAGGGCGCTGCCCACTCATGCCGAATAGAAGTCGGTCTAGGGTTGATTGATCATTACAATCAGCAACGAAGAGGTCCTCTCGATCTCGGTTTTCGAAACTAAATAGGCGGGCAAAGTCCTCGTCGAACATTCGCCGATTATGGCACGAGGTATCCCTTTGCCCCTCAAGGAACCATCGGTCTAGAATACCACTTCCTAGGCGATCGTATCGGTGGCGGACGATCGGGTCAGCTCTGTGAATTTTCATCACGCTCCCGATTCAGATGCCCCGCAACATCTCTGATTTGGTGCCCTACATCACCTTCGAAATCTGGTATTTGGGGGAGAATATGGACTGCGAAGAAGAAGTGAGAAGCGTCAGCCGAGGAGGCTAGATACTCTCGCACCAACGCATCGGGGTGGGATGGGCCGGAGGAGTAACCCTTTTCGCTCGAATAGCCATCAGCATGCGCTCTGCTCTCGAAGTCGGACCTCCAGTGGGTCCTAATGAAACTTCGCGGAGACGCGCTGAAGAGAAGCCATGGTAGGTTTGCGAGCTTTACCATACGCTTTAGGTAATCATCCTTCTCGGGCAGTTTATCTACCCACTCCTGAAACTTGGCGAGCGCTCCTTCCGCCAAATCATCGTCGCCAAAGTACCTCCCATAAAGGATCGAAAGACCCAATACAGACGCTAAGTCGTTAATTACCGTCGAGACCAATTGGAGACGAAACTCATCATTGATCTCAAGTGAAGGGTCAGCGAATTTTGCGTCTGATGCCATGACAGACAGAGACATAAACATGGGAAATATTTTACCAAATCGCTCTGAATCGCTCTGCTTCAGAGCCTCAACACAAGCCTCAGCCAGTTCAAAATAGACTTGACCAAAATGATCTGGAAGTTCGTCGTCATGCTTGGCCGCAAAAATGTGCCCGACCATAGATCCACAGCTTAGTGATTCTATCGCAGCGTCACGAGTCGCGCCTATCTGCGTGGCCATTTCATCTAGATCGAGTTCGGGAAACGCGAGTTGAACATCGGCGTAGTGTGCGAAACTCGCGTACCTTTCAAATAGCATCGAGATATCGGCGAACCAACGTGGAATTTTCCAATGACTATGCAAGCTTGCGAGAAGGACCTGGGTCGCAGCCCTAGACAGTTTTAAATCGGAGAGTTTCTCCACGAACTCCGGCACTGTCGTTTTGTAGAATTCGAGCACCATTGGAACGACTTCTACATACTGACGGAGCAAAGCCTGGACTGTAAGCTGCCGAAGGTATTTGGGTTTCGAGAGGCGCCTCCCCTCTATTTCGCGCTCGAATTCAACTCTTCGCACAATGAACTCGATCTCCACCCGAAGGTAACTCGGCAATCTCTCCAATGCGCGCTCAGACCAATCGTCCGCCGCGAAAAACCGATTCAGCTCATCTTCGAAAATTAGAATTTGGCGCAGCGTCTCCAAACAAAGATTGCTACCCAGTGCCGCCCACGTATCGGCGAGGGCAACTTTTTTGGTATCTGTATCTTCATTTTCGGACTGAGCAGAATGAGCAAAGTCCTTTTCGATAAGTTGCCGAATTGACTCCAATTCGCCCATCCCCAAGCCAAACTGAAATTGTTCAGCGTAAGCCGAAATGCGGGTCGATAGTTGGTGTAACAACGAAAGGGCTAGGTCGTATTCGTTTAGATCAAGAGCCCGTTCGAGATGGCCCTTGAGCTTACCTTGGAGTTCCATCTCGAACCAATCATAATCCGGCTCCTCAGAAACCAAGGGCTGCTGACTACTTGTTCTTAGGGCCATGGAGGTCGTTGAATCCCCGACAAGAAACCACTCTCGGTGTTTCAATCGCCTGGGAAACCAGTAGCTGTCTTTATGAATCCGGCGCTTATGCCCCAGATAGTGCACCAATAATGAGGTGTAGTTGGAAGCGAGAACTGGGATGTTCTCCTCAAGGTGCTCGTTATCAGCAACCAATCGGTCGTTGATGTAGCCTAACTGCTCCAACGCCTGCATCGCCATTCTTGAATGGTGGTTGGCGATAGATCGTGATGCTCTTCGACACCCCGCCCCCTTAATGTGGCGCACTATCGTAGGAATAACCTCCAACCGAGCGATCAAAACCAGATCGAAAAAGTTGAATAGCCGCTGGCCTAGTGGAAATAACGCCAGAGCGCCCAAAACTGTAAGGAATGAACCAGTCAGGAACACATAGGGTCCTGGCTCGAATCCAAATAACGGCATCGCCGTTGCCAACAGACAGAACATGGCCGCGAAGACTAGAATTCTAGAGTAGAAACTGCCAACTTGTTCTTCGGTTAGCATCCGAATGATATCACGACGAAATCTGCTGTAGCCGGCGCTTAAAATGATGCCGATCGAGGCAAAATAGATCGAAAAAATTGCCGTAAGCAGCTGGGCATAAAGTCGAAGCTGCTCCAAATTAAGAAGCTCATCGGCTTCGCTTACCCAGAGCCTACTTCCAAAGACCTTATCTTCAAGCACTAAAAGTCCAGCAAGAAACAGAGCTACCCAGAATAGGGTCTGTACACCGATCCACGCAAAAGCTCCGAAAATTCGCACATTTGAACGCATTTTCGTCGCATAGATGTCAGCCTGATAGCCCGTTCGGTCGAGAGCAAACCAGATTTTTTCCAGTTGTGTTCGAAGCAGCCAAAACCAGCGTTGGGTGCCCGCCCATATTTTCAACCTGTCAATCACAGAGTGGATTTTCTTGTTCGCATGACCTCAACATGTAATTGCATTTTCCACCACTTTCTAGATCTTCGCAAAGTTGGCCAACTTTGCGGCGTCGCGAATAGTCTGGAGTTGCTTGACGTTGGTTGCCGATAAAGGGCAACGCGTGCACCCCCACCCCAAAAACTTATCCCCCGATAAACGGGGACACGTACCGTTTTCTGGATTCCATAGTGCCATAGCCCTAAACGCCACAAACGAACGCTGCTCCATCCCCATGTCCCTCCCCGACCTCACCGCACTCCCCAGCGCCGATCTCCTCCGTCTACACGCCCGCATCTCGCACGCGCTCAATGATCGGGGCATCCTCCGTTCGGCCAATAACCCTACCGGCGACCTGGCGGAATATATTTTCTGCAAAGCGTTTGGCTGGACGCAGGAAGCGAATTCGCAACATGGCTATGATGCGCGCGATGGGTCTGGTTTGCGATATCAGATCAAGGGGCTCAGGCTGCACCGGGCTCGCAAAACCCGGCAGCTCTCAGCGATACGCAAGCTGGATGAGAAACCCTTCGACGTGCTGGCTGGCGTGGTTTTCGGCGATGAATATGAGGTGGTGCGCGCCGCGTTGATCCCGCACGAACTGGTAGAACCGAACGCCCGCTATTCAACACATACCAATGCCCACCTGTTTCACCTGCGCGATAGCGTATGGGAATTGCCCGGGGTCGAGGATGTGACGGCGCGCCTCCAAGCCGTCGAACTTTAGCCCCCCACCCAAAAACTTATCCCCACCCCCGCATCCGCCCGCATACTTGCCCCATGCCCGGACGCAAACGATCCCCTGAAGAACGTGCCGAGATCGAAGCCATCGCCCGGCAGATGCGCATTGATGGCGTCGATATGGTGACGATTTCCAAAGCGGTCGATGTGTCGATTGCGACGCTGTATCTGTGGGCCAAGCAGTCCGGCTGGCGTGAGCAGGACTTGCCGCGGCCGGCGCTAGTCTTGCCGGAGGTGAGGCCGAGCAATGAGGCGCTGCCGCTGGCGCCGGAGGAGCCGGTCCTGGTGGCCGAGGCGGCGAACCAGGCGCTGGGTCTGGCGGCGCGGTTTGCCGCTGCGGGTGATCTGGTGCAGGCGGAGAAGGCGGCGCGGCTGTCGGAGCGTTTCCTGCGCCTGAAGGAGGCGGAAATCCGGCCCGGCGCAGACGACGCGGAGGCTGAGGACGAGGTCGAGACCTATGCCGATATCCGCGACAATCCCGGCTATCAGCTCGGACGCCTTCTAGGAACGATGATGGACAATCTTTATCGCGGCAATCTCGGCGGCCTGCCGGCCTGGGCCCTGGCGGCGCTGCACACCGGCGACCGCTTCGGCCATATGATCGGCCTGTTTCTCGGCGATTGCGACGAGCATGATCGCGAACGCGACCGGATTGAGGCGGAGGGCCGTGGCCGGGACCCGTCCATCGTCTCGGCCCGCCAGCTCGAACTGGTGCGCAAAGCGCATGAAAGCATCGAGCGGGAAGAGGCCTATAATAAGCGCCTCGGGATAGGCCGCTACCGGCGCACGGACTAGCGGGCTTGGGTGCCGAAGGTGGGTGCCGAAGATGGGTGCCGGCGATGGATGCTGTAGACGCCGGTATTGCTTTGCGGCTTCGCCGCGCACCCCATCCGACCCAGTGCTTCGCACTGGCCCACCTTCCCCATCAAGGGGAAGGAGGAGAGCACACTTGCCCTCCTCGCCCTTGATGGGCGAGGTGGATCGGCGCGAAGCGGCGAGACGGAGTGGGTGCGCGCCGAAGGCGCAGGCGAAAACCCGCCCCCTCGCCCGGTTAAACCGCCGCCCCGCCCCCCGAGATCCCCGGCGCCACAGTCTCCCTTCGCGGGCGGGCGCGCAGGCGTTAGGGTGGGGCCCATGTTGACGCGCAAACAGGTTCTGGATTTCTGTCATGCTGCCCTGCTCGGTCTGAGCGGGCTGGCGGTGATCTGGTTTGGGGGCTGGACTTATCTGGGCGCTCAAAGCGGTGCGTCGGCGCTTGAACTGGGTCTGCTGGTCGCGGCCGCCGGGTTGAGCCTGGTCTATGTCGTCCTGTTACTGCGCCGGCGTGGGGCCAGCCTGTGGCCGGCCCTGCTGATGCTGGGCGTCACCGGTCTGGCCCTGCTGAGCGATACGCCCGCACCGGCGTTTACCGAAGGCAAGGTGTGGATGAGTTTCGGGGGCTGGCAATTGATCCTGGTCACCACCGCCACCCTGACCCTGTTGGGACATCTCAAGCTGGGCGAGGGTCTGGGCGAACGGGTGCTGGCGCGCATGCTGCGGCCGATCAGCCGGCTGTTTCATCTCGCCGAGGACGTTACGCCCGACTAGGCCCTATTCGCCGCCATCGCCGGCGTCAGCCGTGTCCGCCCCGTTATCTACCCCGTCATCCGCCTTGGCCGGCGCCGAAACCGCCGCTGCCGGCGCGGCGACGCTGCGGCGCTGAAAGCTGCGCGCCATTTCGCGGGCCAGCTCGATGTTTTTCTGCCGGGCGCGGCTGCCGATGAGGAAATAGTCGACAATGACCCAGATGCCGAAACCGCCAAAAGTGATCAGCTTGAGCACGCCGGCGATGATGTCGCCGACGAGGAAACGGTCAATGCCCAAAAAGCCGAGCCAGATGTTGAAGCCATAGAGCACGACCGGGTTTTTCTCCGAGGCTTGGAAGGCGGTCAGGAAGGCGCCGCGATTATCCTCGGGCAAGGCGCTGATAATATTGGCCAGTTCGAGCGTATAGGATTTCAGATTCATGGCTTGTCCCCTTTTGCGAGCGCCAGTTAAGCGCGATTGAGCGGGGGCGGCTAGCGGGAAGATCGTGGTGGCGCTCCCCTGTTTGTGGCGGCTTCGCCGCGCACCCCATCCGTCCCGCTGCTGCGCAGCGTGCCACCTTCCCCATCAAGGGGAAGGAGGGGCGACAACCACCCTCCTCGCCCTCGATGGGCGAGGTGGATCGGCGCGAAGCGGCGAGACGGAGTGGGTGCGCGGCGAAGCCGCCTCAAGACCCCCATGACATTTCCGTAAGCCCGCCACTTCACGCTCTGTTGGCGTGCCTATCCATGCTAGGGCTTGGCCCGGGAAGGGGTCGTGTTTTGATCCAAATGCCGGGAATGACCTCATGAAAGCCGTATCTGTCCTGTTTGCCGCTGCCAGCCTGCTCACCGCGCCGGCGGCGCTGGCGCAAAATGCTCACCCGCTGCTTGATGCCGCCCTGGCCCGCGGCCTCGACGAAACCGAGGCCAGTGCCTGGCGCTATACCGTGACCGCGACAACGCAGGACGGCGTGATGGTCGGCCGGTTCGACGGTGCCCAGCCGATCGGCCAGGAATGGACGCTGGTCTCGCCGGCCGAGGCGGACCTGTCGGACTTCCAGTCGGAGATCTGGACCGGTTTTTCCCGCCGTGGCGAGAATGCCGATGAAGCAGCCGAGGGCTATGGCTCGGGCCTGTTCTTCTCCGTCGATGACAGCGATATCGTGCCCGGCTCCTTCAGCCTCGCCGAGGAAGCCGCTGACCTGCTGGTGTTCAGCTTCGAGCCGCAATTGGAAGGCAATGAAGAGATCGACATGGCCGAGCACCTTAGCGGGGCGCTGACCGTGTCGCGCGACCCAGCGGTGGTGACGCAGCTGCGGATGTGGGCCCCGGAGAGTTTCAAGCCGCATTTCGCCGTACGCCTCAACACGCTCGATATCGTGCAGGAATTCACCCAGCTCGACGGCATGCCCGCCCCGGTGCTGACGCGGCTGAGCCAGACCATTCGCGGCAGCGCCGCCTTCCAGGAGTTCGACCAGAGTTTCGAACTGGTGTTTTCCGAGATCGAGTATTCCGGTCCGGTGGAGTGACGCGGATTTGTTTGGCCGCACAAATCCTGCGTGTTAAATTTGCCCCTGTGACCGCAGGAGGTGCTCGATGAGCCCGACATATTCCATGGACGGGTTCGAGCTGAGCCAGCGCGACGGGATTATCGAGATCCGGACCTGGGGGGATCGGCCGGCCGGGGAGTTGGACCAGACCACGCGCCTGTTCGACACCCTCGCCGCCCCGCCGCCCGGCGCCATACCGGTCACGGGCGTACTCTATGATGCGCGCGAAAGCTTTTACGACCTGTCCGAAGTCGCGATGCAGCAGCGCGTGCGCACGGTGGCCCGGCAATTGGGCCCGTTCCGCGTTGCCTGCATCATCCGTCCGGACCAGGAGGCGCTGTTCCAGCAATTCCGCAAGGCCCATGCCGGCCATGGCCATGCGGCGTCGGCTTTCGCCTCGGTCGAGGATGGGCGGGACTGGCTGCGCTCGGGCGCCGCGGTGGTGCAGGCTTTGCCGTGAGCGCGAGAGCGTTGGAGACCGGGTAAGCGGGCGCGATCCTGCATTCCCTCAAACTCCATCCGGTTTTTTCTTCGCACCGGGCGTTTTTGCCCTAATCTGCCGTCAGCAGATCAGGGGGATGATGCATGCTGAGCGTTATTCTGGCCGCGACGCTTTTGAGCCAGGCCTCACCGCTAGAGAACTGGGTTACCGAGAACGGCTTTACAGGCCATGTCATCATCGCCGAGGGCGAGACGATCCTCAGCGAAGCTGTGGCCGGGCCGGCCGCGCCCGGGCGCGCGATGACAAGCTCGGAAACCTGGCGCTGGGCTTCGGTCAGCAAGCAGATCGTCGCGGTCGCAGTGATGCAGGACGTGGAAGCCGGACGGCTGCAGCTTGACGCCAGCCTGGATAGCCTCGTGCCGGACTTTCCGGCCCGCCACGCCGACCGCATCACCCTGCGCGATCTGATGCGCCACACGAGCGGCCTGCCACAGCCCGATTATGCCATTGCCCCGACCCTGGATGATCTCAGCCCGATGAGCCTGAGCAGCGCCTGCGATGGTGCGGGCGAGAGGCCGGGCGAGCGCTTCAGCTACAATAATTGCGACACTATCCTGCTCGGCGTAGTGCTTGAACGGCTCCACGGGGAAAGCTGGGTTGAGACGCTGCGACGGCGGATATTCGAGCCGGCGGGGATGAATGAAACGATCGCCCTTACCCCGTCCGGAGAGGCCGAGACGGTCAGCGGCTATGCGGGGGCCGGCAGGCCCGATCCTTCTGACGCGCCGGCACCGGGTTATTACGGTCCCAGCGGCGCTCTGGCCGGGCCGGCGCGCGATCTCGTCGCCTTCAATGCCGCCCTGATGGAGGGACGACTGCTCGGCGATAGCGCCCGCAGCGCGCTCTGGCGCGGCGAAGCGCGGCTGGGCTATGTCGCCCTGGGCGCCTGGAGCTATGCCACGCCGCTGGCCGGTTGCGAGGGTGCGGTGGAGCTGATCGAGCGCCGCGGCGGGATTGGCTATCACCAGGCGCGCACCCTGATGGCTCCCGCGACCGGACGGTCGCTGATCATCCTGACCAATCGCGGCGATTATGATTTCGGCGAACTCTGGATGGGGTCGGGCTGGGGCTATGAGCTGGCCAGCCTGGCCTTCTGTTCCGACAGCTAGCGCCCTGGCACCAAGCACCCGGCGCCTTAGGGGGACCGGCTGCAACCAGCTTCCCTCCTGACGCCGGGCTGGGCCTGCATTAGTGCTCCGGGCGACAACACTATTCGGGGACGTCATGAAGCATTTGATCACCGCCGCTGCCCTCGTGCTCGGCACAGCCGGTGCGGGCCTGGCCCAGGACGGGTTTGAGCGGGCCGCTGATAATCCGCTGACGCTGGACTTCTCCGGCGTGCAATCTGATCTGGCTGGCGGGCCAAACCAGGTCCTGGTCCTGGGCACCCCGCACATCAATGGCGTGCCTTCTGACGTCCTGCCGCTATCGGATCTCTCCCTGCTGCTGGACCGGCTGGAGGCTTTCGCCCCGGATATCATCGCTATCGAAGCGGCCGACGGTATGACTTGCCACCTTCTGAGCGAATATCCGGACCAGTTCGAAGGCGTGTATCAGCGCTATTGTCCGGACCCGTCGCCGGCCCTGGACAGTCTCGGGCTGGACCGGCTCGGCGCGGTGGCCGCCCTGAATGAGCGCCTCGCCAGCTGGCCGCAAACGCCCACACCCGCCGATCACCGCCATCTCGCCGCCCTGCTCTACGCCACCGGGGATACCAATTCCGCTGCCCTGCACTGGCTCGAGCTCGACGCAGAGGAGCGGGTGGCCGCCGATGGTGTCAGCGACGCCCTCGCCTCGGTCCTGGATGAACGCATTACCTATCGCAATGAACTGGTCTCGCTCGGCGCCGTGCTCGGTGCCCGGCTCGATCATGTACGGCTCCATGCCATGGATGACCGGATCGCCAACCGCGTCTATGCCCGCTCCCGGCCCGGCGGCGGTGCGGTGATGCAGTCGATCTGGGCGGAGAATATTGATGGCTTTGATGAAGCTACGGCCGAAGCGGAGGCCCTGCTCGGCAGCCCGGAAGGCGTTCTCGCCTATTACCGAGCGGTCAATGCATCGGACTATCACCGCCGCCTGGTGGCCAATGATTTCGGTCCGGCAGCGACCACGACGGAGAATGACAATATCTCCCGCCATTATCTCGCCTGGTGGCAGTCTCGCGGACTGCGCATGGCCGCCAATATCGTCGATGCTGCATCGGTCACGCCGGGCGCGCGCATCCTGGTCATCGTCGGGTATTCACACAAAGCCTATGTCGAGGCCTATCTCGACCCGATGCACGACTTCCAGATCATCCCGCTCGACAGCGTACTGGCGGACTAGCCCGGGAAGCTCTGCACGCCCATTTCGACGGCTTCGCCATCAATCATGGCAACGCACATCTGGCTTTCCATGCCCTGGATGAAACAGTCCATGGGATAATCGCCGGCGCGCCAGGCGTCGTAGACGGCTTGGTCCGCTGTGCCGGGGTAGAAGGGGAATTCGGCCTGCTGGTCGAAAGGCGGCAGCGCCGCAGTGCTGGTCCAGCGCGGATCATGATCGGCCCACTCGGCAAAAGCCGCGAACAGGGCGTCATCGCTTTCCGCCCAGGCCAGGACAGCGACATGCTCGACCGGGGCACTGAAAGTGTAGAGCGGCTCACCGTCACCGCCGAGAATATCGCGCCGCGCCATGCGCTGCCCATCCGCGCAGGAGATCGCCGCATCGATGGTGGCGCTGGCGCCCTCGCCATAGTCCCATTGGCGCTGCGCCGTCAGGCTGCACACATCCATGGTGACATCGGTGACCTCGACACTGTCCGAAGAGGTGCCGGCCACCACGCTATCGGCCGCATCAGGCGTGTAGGTCTCGGTGATCTCGACACCGCACCCGGCCAGGGCCAGGACAATAACCAGTGCAAACTTGCGCATCTCTTCCCCCATTTGCCCCGCCAGCCTAGCGCTCCCGGACCGCATCGCAAGCTTTGAAACAAACTCGTCTCAATTTGCGCAGGCGCGCTTAGTTTGCCGGAAATTCGCGTCTGGTTTTATCACACCCAGGCCGCAGTGAGAGGCGCGGTCAGACAAGAGGTGAAGCATGACGCAATTGCCGGATCGAGATCCTGATACGACGCCCTTGGCCCAGGTCGTCGTTTTCGCCTCGCAGAAGGGCGGATCCGGCAAAACTACCGTGTCGGCGCACTTGGCAGTTGAAGCCGAGCGCGCCGGCGCCGGCCCTGTCGCCCTGATCGATACCGACCCCCAGGGCTCCATGGCGAAATGGTGGAATGCCCGGGCCGCCGACACCCCCGCTTTCGCCCATATCTCCGTCCCCGATCTGGCGCGGGATATCGAAGCGCTGTCCGCTGCCGGCTACAAGCTCATCGTCATCGACACCCCGCCTGCCATCACATCGGCAATCTCGGAAATCGTCTCCCATGCGGATCTGGTGGTGCTGCCAACCCGGCCGAGCCCGCACGACCTGCGCGCCGTCGGGCCGACCGTCGACATCGTTCAACACCAGAACAAGCCGCTGGTTTTCGTTGTGAACTCCGCCACGGCGCGCGCCAGGATCACCGGCGAAACCGCGATTGCCCTGTCACAGCACGGGACCGTCGCCCCGGTCACCCTGCATCACCGCGTCGATTTCGCGGCCTCCATGATTGATGGCCGCACGGTCGGCGAGGCCAATCCGGGCGGCCGGTCAGCAGCCGAGATCAGCCAGCTCTGGGCCTATTTCGACGAACGCCTGTCCCGGCTGCGCGGCGACACGGCGCGCCTGATCGACCATCCGCTGACCACTTTCGATGACGATATTCTCACGCCAGTGCCGAAAGCGCTGGCCCAACTCAAACAAAGCGGGGAGCGCGCCGCCGCTGCCGCCGTCGAGCACGCCCTGAAGCCGCCGGAAACGCCGCCGGCGGCGGATCCGGGGTCACACCGGTTCGGTGATGTCACCGGACAGTGGGACGGTGTTGAGCGGCGGCGCGAGGATACCGGTCCGCCACCGGGCAAGCCGGACCGGCGTGCCTCGGCTGCGCGGCCCGCCTTCGGCAAACGCTTCAGCGCCTGAGGACATAGCCATGGGTCAAAAATACGCCTCGCTTCATGCCGGATTGCTGGCTCGCAAGGGTGAAGCCATGCCGGCGTCGCGCCCCGGCCTGGTTCCCGGCCTGATCGAACGTGCCGGCCCGGCCGCCGAGCCCAATGTCCCTGAACGGCCGGCTCGATCAACGCCACAGCCTCGTCCTGCGCCTCCCCAAACCACGACTCAGGCCGGTTCAGCTCCGCAACCCTTGAAACCGGTCATGCGGGTGCAGGACACAGCCAAACCCGCCTCCAGCGCCCGGCACAAGACGACACTGCGCCTGAGCCCGGCGCAAAAACGGCGCCTTCGCCTGGCGGCAGCGGTGCTTGATCGCTCACAGCAAAGCCTGATCAGCGAGGCCCTGGACGAGTTTCTGGATATTCTAGCTGCTGACCCGGCGCTGGATTGCCGATGCCTCAGCCGCTGTTCCGGCACCGGCGACGACGCGCAGACAAAGCGCTAGTGCATTGATCCATCGGCGCTGCCGGCAATGCGGGCAGCGAGGATGGTTTCCATCACTTCCAGCCGTTCGGCACAGTCGTTGGCGAGCAGGAGACGCTGGCGCTCGGGCCCGGCAAAGGGCGCAATCATCGCCAGCTGGTCGATCATGCGCGGCAGCGGCGCCTGGGCCAGGCTGTCCCAGTCCGTGCTCAGCCCTTCCGTCTCCAACCAGACTTCCAACAGGCGGATCAGGCGTTCCCGCCCCTCTTCCGGTGCCTGGCGCGGGTCAAGATCATGCTCGAAGGCCAGATAATCGGTCCGTGCGACCCGATAGGGCGTCGGCGTCTCGACCTCGGAAGCAAGGGTGAAACGGCTGACACCGCGCAGCGTGATCAGATAGCGTCCGTCACTGGTTTCCTGGAACTGGTCCAGCCGGCCGGCGCAGCCCACACGGGCCAATGCCGGCTTGTCAGGCGAGCCGCCCTCACGGGTCTGGATAATACCGATATGCCCATGCCCGCGGCGCACATCATCGACCATGTTGAGATAACGCGGCTCGAAGACGTTCAACGGCAGGATCTCACCGGGCAGGAGGATGGTTCCACCCAGGGGGAAGAGCGGCAATTCGCGCGGGAGGGTTCTAGTTTCAGCCATAACTGAAACGTAGGGCGCACACCCGGCTTCGCCAAGTAACCTACAGGTTAAATCTTATCACTTCGAACTGATCATGATGGTCGAACCAGTACACCGCATTCTCGGGCTCGAGGATCCGCATCTCCGCACGCAGGAACCAGTCGCCATTGTCGAGACGAAATGGCGTATAAGCGGAAACCGCGCAGAATTCCCGCCCGTGCCGATTGCCGCGCGCCCAGGTTCTGACCGAGGCGACATCGCCAGACAAAATTTCGGAGCGGACAATGCGGCGATAATTCTCGTCGACCTGCTCGCCAAACTTGCCGTTCATCGGCTCACCGACATCGTCCCGCGTCAGCAGCGGCATCAGGGCAAACCCGGCCTCGCTCTGCGCCTCCAACACGATTTGGTCAGACCGTACCGACAGCAGACCGGTGATGTTCGGGCTTGCGGACACGCTGGCGTGGATCGACCGCAACAGCTGGTCCGATGGGGATGTCGTGAAGCGGCGGCGCAGGATTTCGCGGTATCGCGCAGGCGGGGTCGCGACTCCACGCTCCCACTGGGAGATTAGCGCTTGGGATACTCCGAGCTGTTCAGCAAGGGTGTGCTGCTTCAATCGTTCGTGAAAACGCAATTCGCGTATCTGCTGCGCCCAGTCCATCCACACCCCCTAGTTACCCTACGGCGAGTGTGGATATTACAGATATTCATCTGGATGCAAAACAAATCCGACCTGTAGGCCGCCGCTGAATGTATTTTAACATCCTAGGCTTACGCCCAATCTAACCCACAACCAAAATGCGATCAGAGCTCATCTATCTCAAAGGCGGGCGCGAACTCGATACGGCGATCATCATGGGCAAGGATTTTGATATCGGCCCGTACCAACCAGCGGTCGCGCGCCACCTTGAAGGGCGTATATGTTGACTGTGTGAACAGGCTTCGCCCGTCTCGCTGGGGCCGGCTGGTCACCCGGACACAACGAAGACGGTCTTCAAAGCCTCCGGCCTCGACAAACCGGTGCATGTTGCAGTCAACATCCTGTCCGAGCTTGCCCTCAAGCGGCTGGTCCAGATCCGTAATGGAGAGCAGCGGATAGTCCCTCAATGCCGCGTCATTGCAGATCCGCAACAAGAATTCCCCGTTTACAAATTCCGCCAGGCAGGCCGGGTGGGGGCTGTGGCGAACACTGCAGCAGAGCGCCTCAGCCATCTGGACATTGGGAGCCAGGCGCGTGCGCTTGAGGATTTCATCCTGGATTGGCAATGGCGGATCGCTCAGGCCGCGCTCCCATTGCGAAATCGCGGCTTGGCTGACGCCAAACTCGAGCGCCAAAGCATCCTGCTTCAGCCCCTCCGCAAAGCGGAGCTCACGGATTTTGCTCCCCCAATCCATTACTTGATCACGCTTGTGGGTTGAACATCGCTCGCGTGTAGCGCTCCGCCATGGCTCTACGCCACTTTTATTTTACCAAAAAGCAGCGCGAAGTCCGATTAAGTTCTGTTGTGATTACAAGTGGTTGAACGAAACAACCGAAGCTATGGCCGCACTAAATTTTCCGCTTCGGGCTGTTCTCGATTTGTGCGTAACGGTTGTATTTTGGACGCTGAAACAAGCGCGCCCAATGGCCCTACATGCTGTGCGAGATGCTGCGAGATCTACTAGACATATAAACAGTGAGCCGCGCCGGCGGGACTGTTCCGGAGGAACGACCCATAGGGGCCGACCGGCTGACAGGGCCCACACCACTTTTCGTTGCGCTCGGCCCGGGCGATTTTCAGGCGCTGCTTCAGCTCGCGGCGCGGGTCTCGCCGGTCTCGCCGATATCCGGCAGGACCATGGAGGCCTCGACCGTATTGCCCACGCCGAGATAGGAGACATTGGCAAAGCCCAGCCCCTTGGCCAGCTTGATGCCCCGTCCGCGATGGCCAGTCCGGGTCGGATTTGCCATTTCCGCCGTTTCCGCATCAATGCCTTCGCCATCATCCTGGATCAGGAGCGACATCAGGCGCCGGCCGCGCTGGAAGCGCAGCTTGACCACGCGCTCGGCAAAAGCCGGCTCACGCAAGCGTTTGGCAAGCTTGGCCTCCCACTTGCCCTCGGCGAGGCCCTGGGCCTTCTCTTCCGCGGAGAATTCCAGATTGCCGTGCTCGACGGCGCTGGCGAGGAGGACATAAATCCCCACCGCCGTGGCCACCGGTTTAGGCGCGCAACGGGCAAGGAAGACAGCGACATGCTGGGCTTCAGCCAAGGTGCGAATGCGGAACTCGCCTTCGCTCAGGGACATCACAGCCCCCTGCTCGGCCCCGCCAGCCTTGCTCAGGGCTACTTCCTGGGACCGATAGGCGCTCAGCCCGGAAACGGCATTGACCAGTGAACCGGCATCGGTGTCGTGGGCGAGATAGATATCCGCGCGCGCGCCGGGACGTCCGCCCTGGGTGACCAGGATGGAGCGCTGGCCGGGAGCCGCATTGGTCTTGGCTTCATTGATCCGGTTGGCATGGGCATCATCGGCCACGATCAGCGCGACCGGGCCGGCCGGGTCCATGGTCGGGCCGAGATAGACTGTCATATCCAGCCCCTTGGCGAGCGCCTTGGACAGAACGCGGGTGCGCGGACTGTCGGCCATGCTCAGCCATAATCGTTCGGCGGGTTTACCAACCATGGGCGCTCTGCATCCTTATGCCTTAACCGGGCATTCAACATACACTTGTGCCGACTATCGGATGAAGCCGTTAACAAGAACTATCGCGCAACTGAATGAGAATGCGGTGACTTAGGCGTCGCGGTCCCGCAGTACGCCGGCCCGGCGCTCGCGCCAGTTCGGGAAGCGGTAGAAGATGTGCGTGCCGATATGGCGGGTGCGGATCAGGCTATCATTCCAGATCGGGTCGACCGCCACGGTGTGATAATGCGTCGCCGTGCGGGTCACGTCTTCGCCAAAGCCCATCATCGCGAGGCCGGCCACCTCGACCGCATTGCGCCAGCCACGACCATAGGGCGCGCGTTCCAGCGAACCGTCACAGGTAAAGGTGAACTGACAGCCAGTACGGCGCTCGGAGCCCTGATAGACGACACCGCAGATCGTGTTCGGCCAATGCCGGCTGTCGACACGGTTGAGCACCACCTGGGCCACCGCCATCTGGCCGACGCGGGGTTCGGATCGGGCCTCGTAATAGACCGCCTCGGCGAGGCAATCGAGCTCGGAGGAGCGGCGGGAGATACCGTCAAACAGGGCGCTGGTCTCGGCGTAGAGATCATTGAGCGGACGGGTGCCGACCGTCAGGCCGGTTTCGCCATTGGCGCTCAATTGCTGCGAGGCGAGCTGGATATAGCCCGGAATGCCCGTTGTCGCCTCCTGGTCGAGGATGCGCTGGGCCAGGGCGATGGTTTCCAGATTCTCGTCCTGGGCACGCACACGCATGGAGGCAAAGTGCAAGGCGGAGATGACGGCAATGCCGAGCAGGATCGTCGCCAGCAAATGAAATGCTGTCGCCACCTGCTTTTGCTGGCTGCGTGCCGTGTCCAAATCCATGCGCTCTACTGCACTCATCGTGTTACCGTAACCGCATCGCCTCTCGGCGCGCGGATCATGAGGGATTTAGTTGAATCCTTCATGAAGCGAGCGCGCCTCACTATGGAATAACACCATACGGGTCAACTACCCGGTTGGCTTACAAATATGAAATGATTCGCCTATCGCGGCGGGTTAACGCGGTTGTTTACCTTTTATCAACCACTTAACCCTGTCGCCGCAAATGGGCCTGGGCCGCCGCCAAACGCGCAATCGGGACGCGGTATGGCGAACAGGACACATAGTCCAGCCCTGTCTCCTCACAGAAATCGATCGATGCCGGATCGCCGCCATGCTCGCCGCAAATGCCCAGTTTGAGGCCATCACGCTCGGCCCGGCCACGCTCGGCTGCGATCTGGACGAGGTCACCGACGCCATCCTTGTCGAGGGAGACGAACGGGTCCTTCTCGAAGATCCCGGCCTCGAGATAATCGCCGAGAAATTTGCCGGCATCATCACGTGACAGACCGAAAGTCGTCTGGGTCAGGTCATTGGTCCCGAAGGAGAAGAACTCGGCATCGCGGGCGATATCACCGGCGCGGAGGGCCGCGCGCGGCAGCTCGATCATGGTGCCGATCAGGTATTTCGGCTCACCGCCGGTTTCCTCGGCCACGGCCGCGGCGACGCCAGCGACACGGGCCTTGAGGATGGAGAGCTCGGCCGCGGTGGCGACGAGCGGGATCATCACCTCGGCGACCGGCTTCACACCGGTCTCTTTTTCCACGGCGACCTGGGCTTCAAAGATCGCCCGTGCCTGCATCTCGTAGATTTCCGGATAGGTGATACCCAGGCGGCAGCCGCGATGGCCGAGCATGGGATTGCTCTCGGCCAGATCGCGCGCGCGCTGCATCAGGAGATCAGCCGACAGGCCGGTGGCTTCCGCGACATCGGCGACGTCCTCTGCCGTGTGCGGCAGGAATTCGTGCAGCGGCGGATCCAGCAGGCGGATCGTGCACGGGCGCGTTTCCATGATGCGGAAGATGGCTTTGAAGTCGTCGCGCTGCATCGGCAGGATCTTGTCCAGCGCCGTGACCCGGCCGTCCTGGCCGTCCGAGAGGATCATTTCACGCACCGCCGCGATGCGGTCAGCGTCGAAGAACATGTGCTCGGTGCGGCACAGGCCGATGCCTTCCGCGCCGAACTCGACCGCGGTTTCGCAATCGGCCGGAGTTTCCGCATTGGTACGGACCTTCATCCGGCGCGAGGCGTCGGCCCAGGCCATCAGCTTGGCGAAATCACCGGTCAGCTCCGGCTTGATCATCTTGGCTTCGCCGTACAGGACCTGACCAGAGGCGCCGTCAATGGTGACGATATCGCCATCCTTGATGACGCGGCGGCCGACGGTGAACGTCTTGGCGTTGTAGTCGATCTTGATCTGACCGGCGCCGGACACACAGGGACGGCCCATGCCGCGCGCCACCACGGCGGCGTGCGAGGTCATGCCGCCGCGTGCGGTGACAATGCCTTCCGCGGCGTGCATGCCGTGAATGTCTTCCGGCGAGGTCTCGATGCGCACGAGGATGACTTTCTCACCGGATTTGGCGCGCTCTTCGGCTTCATCGCTGTCAAAGACAACGGCGCCACACGCTGCGCCCGGAGAAGCCGGCAGGCCGGCGGTGAGGACATCGCGCTCGCTTTCGGGATCGAGGGTCGGGTGCAACAGCTGGTCCAGCTGAGCCGGATCGACGCGCATCACCGCTTCGTTCTCGGTGATCAGGCCTTCCGACGCCATGTCGACGGCGATCTTCAGCGCCGCCTTGGCGGTGCGCTTGCCGTTACGGGTCTGCAGCATCCACAAACGGCCCTGCTCGACCGTGAACTCGATATCCTGCATGTCGCGGTAATGGCGCTCGAGCTTGTCGAACACGGCCGCCAGCTCGGCATAGCTGTCCGGCATGGCCGCTTCCATCGACGGGGCGTCATCGCCCATCTTCTCGCGCATCGCCTCGGTCAGGCATTGCGGCGTACGGATGCCGGCGACGACGTCCTCGCCCTGGGCATTGACCAGGAACTCGCCGTAATAGCCGGTATCGCCGGTCGAGGGATCACGGGTAAAGGCAACGCCGGTCGCGGACGTCTCGCCCATATTGCCGAACACCATGGCCTGGACATTGACCGCCGTACCCCAGCTGGCCGGGATGTCGTGCAGTTTGCGATAGGTCTTGGCGCGGTTGGTCATCCAGGAGGCAAACACCGCCCCGATGGCACCCCAGAGCTGTTCGCGTGGGTCGGAGGGGAATTCGCGGCCGAGCTCGGACGCGGCGGCCTGCTTGTAGTCACCGACGATTTCTTCCCAGTCATCGGCGCTCAGATCAGTGTCGAGCTGGTAGTCATTCTCGTCCTTGAAGGCGTCGAGAATGTCTTCGAAAATGCCGTGATCAACGCCGAGCACGACGTCGGAATACATCTGGATGAAGCGGCGATAGCTATCGTAAGCAAAGCGCTTGTCGCCGGAGAGTTCGGCCAGGCCTGCCACCGTGGTGTCGTTGAGGCCGAGATTGAGGACCGTGTCCATCATGCCCGGCATCGAGGCGCGGGCACCGGAGCGCACCGAGACCAGCAGCGGATTGGCCGGATCGCCGAACTTCTTGCCGACAGTCTCTTCCAGCTGCGCCAGGGCGGTCTCGACCTGGCCTTTCAGCTCGGCCGGATATTGCCGGTCATTCTCGTAATAGGCGGTGCAGACAGAGGTAGTCAGGGTGAAGCCCGGTGGTACCGGCAGGCCCAGCTTGGCCATTTCAGCGAGGTTGGCCCCCTTGCCGCCCAAGAGCGTGCGCATGCCCGCTTCGCCTTCCGAATCGCCGCCGCCGAATGCGTAGACCCATTTGGTTCCGGTCATCACGTCTGCGCTCATGACGCGCCCTCCGTCTTTCAATTCTGGCCGCTATTCAAAGAGATAGCGAACTAACCCTCGATCCGTCCGAAATCGGCCACTGCATGGATCGCGGCGCGGATGTCGGACAATAGAAGAAGTCTGTTGCGGCGCAACAAGGCGTCGTCACTGTTAACGGTCACAGACTCGAAAAAAGCGTCAATCGGTGCACAGAGCATCGCCAGCGCCGCCATGGCCGCGGTGAAGTCCTCCGCCTCCAGCGCCGCCTGTGCCTTGGGCCCGGCCTCGGCTAGCGCCCCCATCAGCGCCGTCTCGGCCGCTTCCACCGCCGCGCCGGCATCATGGGCGCCTTCCGGCATGTCTTCGGTCTTGTTGAGAATGTTGGAGGCGCGCTTGTAACCCGCCAGCAGCGCCGTGCCGTCCTCGGTATCAAGGAAGCCCTGCAGCGCCCGCGAGCGCGCCGTCACGCGGACGAGATCGTCATCACCCAGGGCGAAGACGGCGTCGATGACGTCGTGGCGGATGCCTTCATCGCGCAGGTGGACTTTGAGACGGTCGGCGAAGAAGGCGAGGACTGAAGCGACTATGTTTCTTGGCAGCTCGGGATCCGGCACATCACGACCAAGTCGCTCGCGAATTGGATCGGCGGTAAAACCCACAACCATGTCGCTTGCCAAGTCCTGCCAAGACTTCACTGCCGTCGAGTACCCAACATCGTTCGGGTCGGTTCGGCTAACAACATCGCCGTGGCTCCAGATCGTCGTGAAAGTCGTGTTCGACCAACCGGAAAAACCAAAAAGCGCCATAAAGCCGGCCGACGTCAGACTGGGTCGATACTCCCCCTCCAGCAGAATCCGGATCACCCCCAGCGCGGCACGGCGCAGGGCGAATGGGTCTTTGGAACCGGTGGGTTTTTCATCAATGGCCCAAAAGCCGACCAGCGTGTCGAGCTTGTCGGCCAGGGCGACCGCGGCGGAGACGGGCTCCACCGGCACTGCGTCAGACGGGCCCTGCGGCTTGTAATGCGCCTTGATGGCGTCGGCGACGGCAGCGTCTTCGCCCTGCTCCATCGCATAATACCGCCCCATGGCGCCTTGCAGCTCGGGGAATTCATAGACCATTTCGGAGACGAGGTCCGCCTTGGCCAGACGCGCAGCCTTCTCGGCCAAATCCGCGTCGGCTCCCACAACCGGGGCCAGTTCGCGCGCCAGGGCGGCAACGCGGTCGACCTTGTCGGCCACCGTGCCGAGCTTTTCGTGGAAGGTCACCTTGGACAGCTCGCCCGCCATGTCGGAGAGCGGCGTCTTGCGGTCATTGTCCCAGAAGTGGCGCGCATCAGCGAGGCGGGCCGATAGCACGCGGGAATTGCCCGCGGCGATCGCCTTTCCGCCATCCGGCGCGGTCTGGTTGGCCACGGTGACGAAATGGGCGGAAAGCGTGTTCGTCTTGGGATCGCGCACCGCAAAGTATTTCTGGTGCGTCTTCATCGTCAGGGTGATGACTTCCGGCGGCAGATCGAGGAAGTCCGGATCCATCTCGCCGAGCACCGGCACCGGCCATTCCACCAGGCCGCAGACCTCGTTCAAAAGCCCCTGGTCCTCGACCAGTTCCAGCCCGGCATCGCGGCACGCCTTGGTCGCGCCATCCATGATCATCCGCTTGCGGTCTTCCGCATCGAGGATGACATGCCCCTCGCCTTCCAGCTGCGCCTTGTAGTCAGCGAAACCGGTGACGGTGAACGGGCCACGGCCATGCACGCGATGACCTTCGGTGATGTTGGAGGTGTCCAGGCCGAAGACCTTGAACGGCACCACCTCGCCGTCAAAGACGCAAAGCAGGCGCTGGATCGGACGCACCCAGCGCTGCTGTTTCTCGCCCTCGCCGATCTTCATCGATTTGGGCCAGTGGAAATTCTGCAGGATGGCCGGAATGGCCTCGGCGACGACCTCTGTGGTCTGCCGGCCCGGCTTGTCGATAATGGCGACCCAGAAGGCGCCCTTCTTGTCTTCACGCTGCTCGCAGCTGTCCGTGCTGTCCAGGCCCGCACCGCGCAGGAAACCCTGCAGCGCCTTTTCCGGCGCCCCGACGCGCGGCCCCTTGCGCTCTTCGCGCACATCGTCCGCCTTGGCTGGCAAACCGGTCATGACCACGCTCAAACGGCGCGCCCCGACCAGGGCCGTCGTGCTCTCGGCCTTCAGACCCGCCTCACCCAGCGCCTTGACCAGCGCGGCTTCAAGATCCTTGGCCGCCTTGGCCTGCATGCCTGCGGGAATTTCCTCGCAGAACACTTCGAAAAGGAGTTCAGACATCAAGCGTGCTCTTGTGCGGCCCAGCGTTCCATGAGGGCGAAATAGCCATCATCGGGGGCTTCTTCGTAAATCAGGTCTTCCTTGTCGAACATCATCCAGTCCTGGGCCGACTTGACCCAGATATGTCCGACAGGGCTCAAATCAGTGCGGTCATCCAGACAGCCGGCTTTCACCGAAATCGACGGATTGCCCTTGGTGTCGTGAGCAATGCGGGTGCCGCATTTTTCGCAGAACATGGCCGTCTTCTGCACGCCCTTGGCTTCCGCCTTGATGGCAAACGTCCCCGGCCCGCCCTTGAGGAATTTGAACCCCTCGCGCGGTACCAGTAGCGACATGCCGAAGGCCGAGGAGGTCTGCTGCTGGCAATTGGTGCAGTGACAGCAATACAGCGTCAGCGGCTTCTTGGAGATTTCAAACCGGACCGCCCCACACTGGCAGCCCCCACGGAGCGGGAGTTTCATGCGGTGGTCTCCCTGAGGCCCTCCTCGCCCTTGATGGGCGAGGTCCCGCGCAGCGGGGGAGTGGGTGCGCGCCGAAGGCGCAAAAAAGAGTGTTCGATGGGGCGGCTGCGCCGCCGCACCCACTCCGTCTCGACGCTGCGCGCCGATCCACCTCGCCCATCAAGGGCGAGGAGGGTGTGGGCCGCAGCCATCATTCCGCCGCCTCCATGGCTGCGCGTTCCTGGGTCACCCAGGCCTCGGCACAGCCTTTCGCCAGCTCGCGTACGCGGTGGATCCAGCTGGCGCGCTCGGCGACGGAAATGGCGCCGCGGGCATCGACCAGGTTGAACAGGTGAGAGGCTTTCAGGCAGAAATCATAGGCCGGCAGCGGCAGCGGCTTGTCGAGCTCGAGCAGCGCCTTGCACTGGCTCTCCGCGCCCTTGAACCAATCGATCAGCATGTCGACATCGGCATGGTGGAAGTTGAATTCGGAGTATTGCTTCTCCGCTTCCAGGAAGACATCGCCATATTTCATGCCGGCGCCGTTGAAATCGAGGTCGTAGACGTTCTCCACGCCCTGGACATACATGGCCAGGCGTTCCAGCCCGTAAGTCAGCTCGCCGGAAACGAGATCGACATCAAGGCCGCCGACCTGCTGGAAATAGGTGAACTGGCTGACTTCCATCCCGTCACACCAGACCTCCCAGCCCAGCCCCCAGGCGCCCACGGTCGGGTTTTCCCAGTCATCCTCGACAAAGCGCACATCATGCAATTCGCGATCAATGCCGATGGCGTCGAGTGAACCGAGATAGAGGTCCTGGATATTCGCCGGGCACGGCTTCAACAGGACCTGGAACTGGTAGTAATGCTGCAGCCGGTTCGGGTTCTCGCCATAGCGGCCATCGGCCGGACGGCGCGAGGGCTGGACATAGGCGGCATTCCACGGCCGCGGCCCGAGCGAGCGCAGCGTGGTCGCCGGATGCAGCGTCCCGGCGCCGACCTCGACATCATAGGGCTGCAGGATGGCACAGCCCTTGGACGCCCAATAGGTTTGCAAACGCAGGATAAGCTCCTGGAAAGACGGGGCGTTTTTATTCGACATCGATGAATTTCCGGCGATAGGCGCGACAGGCGCTAAATTTTGGCCGGACACTAGGCAAGCCCGGCGGTCAATTCAAGCGCGAGAGTCCTTGTCGTCACTGGGGTCAAGCTGGGCCTCAACCGCACGCCGGGCAGCCTCAGCCGCATCATCACGCTTCGCCGTAGCGCGCTTGCGGCCAAAGAGAAGAAAAACCGCGGCGAGAAGGACCAGGATGAGGCTGAGTTCGAGCATGGCGTTTCTTAGCGGTCATTCTCTCAACTCGCCAATCATTCACGCTCCAATACGTTATGCCCCGGTTTATCCGGGGCACCTCCACGCAAACGGTGAATGTTGAGGTCCCCCGGACAGGCCGGGGGATGACGGGATTGATAGGGTCACGCCGACCTCAGCAATTCCCCCAGCATTTATCGCCTCACTCCAACCCCAGCGCCCCGCCGGCATAAATCGCCTGCACCTCGGGCGCATAGGCCCGTTCGTCGCCCTCATGCAGCACCAGCGGGGCCAGGATGCGTGCCGGGGCGCGACCGCCCTTTCTGACCCGGACGATGACCCGTTTGGCCTCGCGGCCGGCGCGCGGCTGGACCGGCTTGATCACCACGGAGCCGAATTCGCGCTCGGTCGCGCTCAATATGTCCGGCAGCGCATCGGCGCGGTGGATGAAGGTGAGATAGCCCTGCCCCTTGATCAGCCGCGCTGCCGCCTTGGTCCAGACCGGCAAGGGCGTGTCGCCGGTGAGCCAGGCGTGCTGTTTTTCCGGCGCCGGGGTGCGCAGGCTGGAGGGGTCATCGAAAAAGGGCGGATTGCAGAAGACCTGATCGGCCATGGGACGCGGTGCAATGTCCGAGATATCGCCGGAGACGATCTCGACGCGCTCGGCGAGCCCGTTCTCATTGACATTGGTGCGGGCGATCTCGGCCGCCCAGCTTTCCCGCTCCCAGGCGGTAAAACCCACACCTTCGAGGCGCCGGGCGGCACACAGCAGCGCCCCGCCGACCCCGCAGCCGAGCTCGACCAGGTGCATGCCCGGCTTTGCCTCAAGACTGGCCGCGAGCAGGACGGCATCCATGCCGGCGCGATAGCCCTTGACCGGCTGGTTGAGACGCACGCGGCCATCCAGCAGGGTGGAATGATCGGTTTCGATCATTACGCGCCCAGATCCGGCTCTTGCCCGTCGGCTTCCTTGAAGGCCCGCAGCAAGAGCGCCTTGGCCTGGTGCTCGTCTTCATCGGCCACGGCAAGGCGCGGCTGCAATGAGGAGAAGCCGCCGCCATACAGCGAGGAGGTCGCTGTGTCGAAGACAGCACAGTCGATTCCCGCCTCTTCCAAGACGTGCTGGGCAAAGGACATTTTCACCGGATCGGGAGTTTTCAGGACGTCTTTCACAGCGATTTGTGCTCCTGCGCTGAATTGCCACCGCGTTCGCCGCTTGCCGCGACGGACCGGGATTCCTATTGTCACGGTCAATCTTGGGCCCGCAAGAGGTTCGCCGGCGTGGACAGCATGGTCAGTCTCAATTCCCCTGTAGCGCAATCCGCATCCGCGCCAAATGCTGCCGAACGTCTTGCCCAGCTGGCCTATGACGATATGCGGCGCGTGGACAAACTGATCCTGGAACGCCTGGACAGCCATGTCGAACTGATCCCGGAACTGGCGAAATACCTGATCGAGGCCGGCGGCAAGCGCGTGCGCCCGATGATCACGGTCGCGGCCGGCAATCTGCTCGGCTTTACCCAGGACAGCGTCATCAAGCTCGCCGCCGCGGTCGAGTTCATCCACACCGCCACCCTGCTGCATGATGATGTCGTTGATGAGAGCGGCATGCGCCGCGGCAAGACGGCGGCCAATCTGATCTGGGGCAATGCCTCAAGCGTGCTGGTCGGCGATTTCCTGTTCGCCCGCTCCTTCTCCCTGATGGTGGAAGCCGGCTCGATGAAGGCGCTCGGCGTCTTGTCTGCCGCCGCCTCGACCATTGCCGAAGGCGAGGTGCGCCAGCTCTCCGCGATCAAGGACATGTCGGTCTCCGTCGATACCTATATGGAGATCATCGACGCCAAGACCGCTGCCCTGTTCGCTGCCGCAGCCCAGGTTTCCGGCATTGTCGCCGGCCGCTCGCAAAGCGATGAAGACGCGCTGCGGACCTATGGCCGTGAACTCGGCCTCGCCTTCCAGCTGGTCGATGATGCGCTCGATTACGGGGGCCGTGCGGCCAAGCTGGGCAAGTCGGTTGGCGATGATTTCCGCGAAGGCAAGGTGACCCTGCCCGTGGCCCTGTGCCTGAAGGAAGCGACCGGTGAGGAGCGCGAATTCTGGCAGCGCGTGATCGCCGAAACCGATCAGCGCGAGGGCGATTTCGACCGGGCGATGGAGTACATGCAGGCGCGCAAGAGCATTGACGCGACCGTCAATGCAGCCCGTGACCATGCCCGCAATGCCCGCATGGCGCTGCAGCGCTTCCCGGCCAATGACTGGCGCTCGGCGCTGGAAGACCTGGCCGATTTCGTGGTCGAACGCGCCTACTGATTTTACCGAGTCACATCGCCCAGTAATTTCGCCTAGTGCAGGGTGTCGAGCCCGCGATCGCGCGCCTGGCGCCGGACCCAGCGGTGGAACATGGTGAAGGCGCCGATGCCGATCAGCAGCATCAGGAATTTCACCCCTTCCGCCCCGCTGACATGACCGAGCCAGGCCAGCCCGGCCGCGAGCCCGGCCATCAGGGCCCAGACCAGCGCCACATCGCGATGGCTCCAGCGCAGACGCAGGAGCAACTGGTAGGCATGGGCGCGGTGGGCGTGCAGGAGATTGCATTTGGCCCGCGCTCTCGAGGCCATGGTCAAGAGCACATCGCCGAGGATCGGCATTACCAGGAGCGGGGCAAGCCAGACCGAACCGGCCGGACCGGTGACCGCAAACCCCAGCGCCAGGCCGCCCAGTATCATGGCAATGCCAAGCGAACCGATATCGCCCGCAAACAGGCCCGCACGGCCACCCAATAGCGGCATGTTGAGCACCGCAAACCCGCCCAGAGCCGACGCCAACAGCACCGAAAGCGCACCCAAAGCGCCCTCGCCCATCACCCAGAGCGCCAGCGCCGCCGGGATCAGCGACAGGGCCATGAGACCATCCGACCCGTCCATGAAATTGACCGCATTGGTCAGGGTAAACAGCCACAAAGCCGAACCGGCCAGGCCCACAAGCAGGGGCAAGGCGATGCCCAGCTCGGTGACCGGTCCGATGGCTGCGGCGAGCCCCAGGGACAGGGCGATAAAGGCAATGAATTTAAAACCTTCATTGAGGGTGAACAGATCATCCAGCAAGCCGATCACCCCGGCCACGGCCCCCGCCGCCAGGATCGCAATCAGCACCACCGCCTCGTTCGGCGCCAGCGGACCGAGCCAGATCACCCCGGCAAAGACACCGGCCAGTACCGCCAGCCCGCCACCGCGCGGTGTCGGCGTCACGTGACTGGAGCGCCCGTTGGGGGCGTCAACAATGCCCGCAAAGCGCACCAGGACCGCACCCAAAAGAGCCGCCAGGAAAGCGACAAGCGGACCGAAAGCGGGCGCAAACACCTCCATCATGCGAGCTCATCCGCATAGGTAATCTCGCCATCGAGAATGCCGGCAAGCCCGACCTCGATGGCAAACCCATCATAGCTGTCCGCCGCCCGCTCGGCCTTTTCCTCGTCCTTGAACAGCGCGAAACAGCTCGCGCCGGAGCCCGACATGCGCGCCAGTTCAGCCCCGTCCTGGCGCTTGAGCCAGTCCAGGGCGCGCTTGATCTTCGGTTCCAGCCGCATCGCCGGGCGTTCCAGGTGATTGGGTTCACGCACCAGCCAGTCGAGGATATGACCACCCAGAGCGCGCCCTGGCTTTAGCGGAGCCGGTTCTGTTTCATCATATGCAGCAAAGACTTCGCCGGTCGCGACCGGCACGCCGGGATTGATGATCACAGCGGTCAGCGAGGGGAATTTCCCGATCAGCTCGATTGCCTCGCCAATCCCGCGCATATGCAATGGACGCGAATAGACACACGCAGGGACATCCGCGCCCAGCTCGATCGCCAGCTCGGCCAGCTTGTCGAGCTCCCAGTCGATCTCCCAGAGCTGGTTCAACGCCCGCAGGGTCGCGGCCGCATCCGCGGAGCCCCCGCCAAGCCCCGCAGCCACGGGGATCTCCTTTTGCAGATGGATCAGCGCGCCCTTGTCGATCCCGGCACGGTCCTGCAGCAGACGGGCTGCCCGCAGGACGAGATTATTCTCTTCTTCCTGCAAATCGCGGCTGGCCTCGCCGCCCATGGTCATCAGCAAGGCAACCTCGTCACGCACGGTGATCATGTCGCCCCAATCGGCGAAGGTCACGAGGCTGTCGAGCGGATGATACCCGTCCTCACGCGGCGGACCGACGCGGAGACTCAGATTGATCTTTGCGGGGGCGAACTCGCTGATTGTACCCGACATAATGACGCTTTTTCTGTTGCTTACGGAGTGGCGGGCTGTTGAGCACTTTCCACATACTCAACGCTTTCAGGCTCCGGCAGACCATGTTCGAGCCGCTCAAGCAAGGCTTCGCGCTCATCCTCGTCAGCATCAAGATCAAGGGCACGCTGCCACTGGAAGCGTGCCTCCAGCCGGCGCCCGACCTGCCAATAGGCATCTCCGAGATGGAAATTGGCCGTTGCACTGCCCGGTGACAGGGCGGCTGCACGCTCCAGGGTCAGGACGGCAGCCTCGTAATTGCCGAGGCGATAATGTGCCCAGCCGAGACTGTCGATGATATGACCGCGCTCCGGCTCGAGCTCGGCGGCGCGCGCCACCATGGCGAAGGCCTCATCCAGGCGCTCGCCGCGATCAATCCAGAGATAACCTAGATCATTGAGCACCTGGGCCTGGTCCGGTCCGGTCGCCAGCGCCTGCAGGTATTCCTGCTCTGCCGCCACATCATCGCCCTGCAGGAACAGGCAGGAGGCCCGGAAATAATGATAGCGCCAATCGATCGGCAGGCCGCTTTCAGCCTTGCTGGCGATCACGTCGGCATACAATCCTGCAGCTTCACCGCACCCGCCATTGACGCGCAGCAGATCGGCCAGGATCAGCCGGGCTTCATTATCGCCGGTCTCTTGCAGCAGCTCCCGCGCCATCGCCGTGGCCGCCTCCATGCGGTTGAGGCGGGCGGTCAGCCAGATCAGATCGACCTGGGCCGCGATGTAATGCGGACCTTCCGGAACAGATTCGTATTCAACCAGGGCCGCTTCGGGCAGGTTGATCCGCTGCAGCACTTCACCGAGCAAGAGCCGGTTGGCCTGCAGGTCCGGGTCGAGCCGCTGGATCATGCGCAGATAGAGCGCAATGATGTCCATATCCGCTTGTGCTGCGAGACTGGCCGCGGGGCCAAACGCGGCCAGCGCCGCGGCCTGCGCTTCGGTCGGACGGCGCGGCGGGCGGCCACCGGCATCCACGCGGGCCAGCGCATCCAGTACGATCGGGTCAGTCGGTATGGTGGCGAGATATTCCCGGTACAGGGCGCGGGCGTTATCGGCCTCCCCCTGACGCTCGAGGAAGCCGCCATAGATGAGCGTGGTCATGCGCGGGAAGGCGGAACCGAAAACCGCCGCGCGATACCCCTGATCAGCGGCTTCGAGATCTCCGGCCGCTTCTTCGAGCATGGCCCGGTGAAAAGCGATAAAGGGCAGGAGCTCACCATGCGCGGACATGCGCCGCGCCTGGGTCAGCGCGATCTCGCTGCGGTCATCGCCGACCAATGCCCAATGCAGGAAAATTTCGGCGATAAAGGCGTTGAAGGGCCCGTAGGGCGGCGCCGCGTCCAGCACATCGACGGCTTCGGAATAGCGGCGCCCGGCCATCAAGTCGGTGGACAGATACAAGCTGGCGAGACGGCTCGGATCACCCATTTCAACCGAGTCACGGGCAAAGCGGGCGGCATCATCCATCCGGCCAGCCAAGAGCGAGGTGATATAGGTGTGGTCGGCCAGGGTAACATCGCCCGGCGACTGCTCGGCAGCGGCCGCATAGTATGAGGCCGCACCGTCCGCATCGCGATGTTCACGGGCATAGCGCGCCGCAAGGAAGGCGCCATAAACGGAGGGCTCATCCTCCGGCACGCTGACACAGGCGCTCAGCAAGCTGCTGGCGAGAACAATAAAAGACAGGCCGACAACGCGTTTCATGAATTCATGCTCGCGCGAGCGCGCCGCTGAAGCAAGCGCCAAGCACCGCATGGGCTTGCAAATTCGCCAAGCCCAGCGGCGTGCTTTGATTACATATTGGCGTAAATCGGTCCGCCGCCGCCTTCCGGCGTCGTCCAGTTGATGTTCTGGTTCGGATCCTTGATGTCGCAAGTCTTACAGTGAACGCAGTTCTGTGCGTTGATCTGAAAGCGCTTTTCGCCACTCGTTTCGTCGTCGATCCATTCATAGACACCGGCCGGGCAATAGCGGGTCGAAGGACCTGCAAACTCGCCCAGCTCTGACATCTTCTGCAGCTCTTCATCAGAGAGTTTGAGGTGAATGGGCTGGTCTTCCTCGTGATTGGTGTTGGAAATGAACACCGAGGAGAGACGATCGAAGGTCAAAACACCGTCCGGCTTGGGATAGTCGATCGGCTTGTGCTTGGAGGCGGGCTCCAGGCTTTCCGCATCGGTTTTGCCATGCCCGAGCGTGCCGAAGGGCGACCAACCGCCAAAGATCGTGTTGCACCACATGTCGAGGCCGCCCAGGGCCACACCGATCAAGGTGCCGAATTTGGACCAGAGCGGCTTCACATTGCGCACGCGCTTGAGATCCTTGGCCACCCAGGAGCTTTCATAAGCCGCCTGGTACTCGGCCAGCACATCGCCTTCACGGCCGGCGCCGAGCGCCTCGAACACGCTTTCCGCGGCCAGCATGCCGGTTTTCATGGCGTTGTGGCTGCCCTTGATGCGCGGCACGTTGACGAAGCCAGCGGAACAGCCGATCAGCGCGCCACCCGGGAAGGCCAGTTCCGGAACGGACTGGTATCCGCCCTCGGTGATGGCACGGGCACCGTAGGAAATGCGCTCAGCGCCCTCGAAGGTCTCAGCGAAGGCCGGATGCGTCTTCAGCCGCTGGAATTCCTCGAACGGCGTCAAATACGGATTCTTGTAATTGAGGTGAACGACGAAACCGATCGAGACCAGGTTGTCGCCATAGTGGTACATGAAGGAGCCGCCGCCGGTGGAACCATCAAGCGGCCAGCCCATGGTGTGCTTGACCAGGCCCGGCTTGTGGTTTTCCGGCTTCACACGCCACAGCTCTTTCAGGCCGATGCCGAATTTTTGCGGCTCCTTGCCTTCGGACAGGTTGAAGCGGTCGATCAGCGTCTTGGCCAGCGATCCGCGCACGCCTTCCGCGATCAGCGTGTACTTGCCGCGCAGTTCCATGCCGGGCTGGTAGCCATCTTTCTGGCCGCCATCGCGAGCAACACCGAAATCGCCGGTGACCACACCCTTGATGACACCGTCTTCCTCAACGACATCGGCGGCCGGGAAACCGGGATAGATTTCCACGCCCATGGCCTCAGCCTGCTCGCCGAGCCAGCGCGCGACATTGCCGAGCGAGGTGATGTAGCAGCCATGATTGCTCATCAGCGGCGGGAACATCAGCGTCGGCAGCGAGATCGAACCAGCCGGCCCGAGCACTTCGAAAATATCGGTCTTCACCGGGTCGGTGAGCGGAGCACCCTGCTCCTGCCAGTCGGGAATCAGCTCGTTGAGCGCCTTGGGATCGACAACCGCGCCGGACAGAATATGCGCGCCGACCTCGGCACCTTTCTCCAGCAGGGCAATGGAAATCTCCTGCCCCGCTTCAGCAGCGAGCTGTTTCAGGCGGATCGCAGCGGACAGGCCAGCCGGGCCTCCACCAACGATAACAACGTCATACTCCATGGACTCGCGTTCGATTGCGGCGTCGGTCATTGGCCAGACATCCCTCTTTGTCGTCAGTTGGAAGCACAGAGCGTGCTTGCCGGAATCCGGTCATAGCTTAGGATCACGCCTTCATCTAGCGCGACCGGTGCTACGGATCAAAGATTTTACGTTGACGTTCACGTAATGCAAGAAACCTCGCTCACCCGGCAGGACGAAAAAGCACTCAAGGCCCTCATAGACTGGTGGGCCGAGGCGGGGCTGGAGCTCGACGCCCCGATTGTGCGCGCCAAACCCGGCCGTGCCCCTGCGCCGGCCGCTAAGCCGCGCGCCATTGCCAAACCGCCCCGCGCGGCAACAGCCGCCGCAGCCCGGGCTGCCGGCTTTGGCGATACACGAAAGGCCGGGCCGGGGGCCCTGGAAGCGGCCGCCAAGGCGGATACGCTTGAAGCGCTGGAAAAAGTCATCGGGGAATTCGAGGGCTGCGCCCTCAAACGCACAGCCCGTAATACCGTCTTTGCACGAGGCAATGCGGGCGCCCGCATCATGATCGTGGGCGAAGCGCCGGGCCGGGATGAGGACGAGCAGGGCAAACCCTTTGTCGGCCGCTCCGGACAATTGCTCGACCGCATGTTCGCCGCCATCGGCCTTGGCGAGGACGACCTCTACATTTCCAATATCGTCAATTGGCGCCCGCCGGGAAACCGCAATCCGACGCAGGAAGAGATTGCGATCTGCCTGCCGCTGATCGAACGGCATATCGCGCTCAAGGCGCCTGATTTTCTCGTCGTCGCCGGCGGCGTTTCGGCGCAATCCCTGTTGCGCAGCGAGACCGGTATTACCCGCCTGCGCGGACAGTGGTCGGACTACAAGCTGCGCGATGCGAGCGGAGCGGAAACCGGTCAGACGATCCCCTGCCTGCCGGTCTTCCACCCGTCCTTCCTCCTGCGCCAGCCGGCCTCCAAGCGCCAGGCCTGGAGCGATATGCTGGCGCTGGAGGCTCGGCTGAACGGGCGCTAGCCGTCCGAGTTGAGATAGGCGAGTGCAGCATCCAGTGCGCCCTCGCCGGAGGCTTCAATGTCAGCCACGACACCGGTCGCTTCCCAGCCTTCGCCGGTGCGCGGGTCAAAAGTCCGGCCACGCGGCACGAAGATCGCGAATTGGTCGCTGACGCGCTCGACATTTCCGAAATGCCCGCCGCCGCCGGTGGTTTCACCGGCCGTCATGGCGCGACCGGCCACCTGCATCCCGAAGGCGAAAGACTCAGCGGCAGAAAAACTGTAGCGGTCGGTCAGGATGATGAGCGGCCGGTCGACAAACCTCGATCCGGGCACATTGTCATGGGTCCAGCGTTCCCGCTGCGGCGCCCCGCGCATTTCCGTCGAGGTCAGATGCGTCGGCTCGGCAAAGAAGTAGGACGAGAAGTGCAACAGGGTTTGCGGGTCGCCACCGCAATTGCCACGCACATCGAGGATCATGGCCGGTGCATCGGCCAGTGCTTCCATCGCCGTATCAAAGTCGGCGCGGTAGGCGTCATCGCCGAAAATCCGCGGCAACTGGATATAACCGGTGCCATCGTCAAGCGAGCGCCACTCCATCGGGGCGGTCCGGCACCATTGGCTCCGCGCTGCGGCAGCATCGCGCTCTGCGGACGGCCGGGCCGGCGCCGCGGCCTCACCTTCCGGACGATAGATCAGGCGCAGATGAGCATCATTGGTCAGCTCATAAAGATCTGCGGTCACCGCCTCGGCGAACGGGCGCGGCTCGGAGATATCGGCATATCGCTCGCCCTCAGACATCAGGAAGTCCGAAAGCTGCTCCGCCTTGTCCTCATAGATATAGCCGTCTGCCAACAGACTTGCCGCATTGCTCAAGGCCTCCTGCTGCCAGTCCGGCTGGTCCTCGAGAGCCGTCGCGCCGGTGCTAAGCACCAGGGCCAAGCTGGCCCCCATCATCCAATTACCCATTACTGTATTCCTTTTCTGCTTGGAGCTCGGCGAGGCGTTGCCCCACCGGCTTGTTCTTCAATGCTTGCTGAACCGCGCGGCTGACTTGCAGCAGGTCGACACCGACCTCGTCACACAGAGCGCGGTAAACCTGCTCGGTCTCCTTGTGCAGCGCCTCGATCCGGCGCGCCTCGGCCCGCCCGGCTTCGGTCAGGGCCAACAGCCGCACGCGGCGGTCATTGGGGCTGATCTGTGCCTCGACCAGACCGCGCTCGGTCAGTGTCCGGGTGAAATTGATGATCAGGGGATGAGAAAGCCGCAGCCGGTTGGCGATCTCCACCACTCCGAGCGGACCATGCTCGGCCAGAAGGCGCATTGTGGATCCGGCCCGGCCGGGCGCCCGCGGAGCCTCATCTGTCCGGCTCGGCGAGGGTTCTGCCTCTGCCTCATTGGCCTTGAAGCAATCCAGCATGCGCCGGACATGATGCGGCAGAACCGCCATTCCCAACTCGTCTACAAAGTCGTCAGCCATCCCGCGCCTCACTTGCGTAACTAATTACGTAACTAATTACGAAATATCGCCAAGCCAACTTAAATCGCGGCAATATTGGGCGGCGGCGCCGCAGATCGGGCGATACAAGCCGTGATCTCCGGGCGCATCATCAAAGCCATTGATTCCTCTGCAGGACTCAAAAAACCCGGCTGATCTGCGCAAAATGTTCTTGCTTTGTTCCCCGCCGTAAGCCACCTTGGGCTCATGACCGAGCGCCCGGGAGGCTACGCCCTTAACGCCACCGAAATGACCCAGGATGCACGCCCCATCGCCCCGGGAACCCGCATCAAGGGTCGTGGCGCTCGGTCAAACCAATCCGGCCGCTTCGAAGCTTATCAGCGCGAGGCGTTCGATGATGGCTGGGGTGCGGTTGCCAAGACCGGCTCCGAAGGCGATCTGCCGCTGCCGGACAGGCTGGCGACCGTTGTGCTGAAGGATGCCTCGCGCTCCATCGTCTCGACCAATGCCTCGCCGGATATCGCCTTTGACCAGTCTATCAACCCGTATCGGGGATGCGAGCATGGCTGTGTCTACTGCTATGCCCGGCCAAGCCACGCCTATTGGGGCTATTCCCCGGGGCTGGACTTCGAGAGCATGATCTTCTCCAAGCCCGACGGGGCGAAGCTGCTGGAGGATTTCTTCAACCGGCCGCGCTATGAGCCCAAACCCATTGTCATCGGCGCCAATACGGACGCCTGGCAGCCGGTCGAAAAACGCCTGCAACTGACGCGCAGAATTCTCGAAGTCTTCGCCCGTTACAAACACCCGGTCAGCTTCATCACCAAATCCGCCCTGGTGCTGCGCGATCTCGATATTCTCGCCCCGATGGCCGAAGCCGGTCTGGCCAAGGGGGCCATCTCGCTGACCACGCTGGACAATCGGCTGGCGCGCGCCATGGAGCCGCGGGCCGCGGCGCCACATCGCCGGCTCAAGACGATTGAAGGGCTTCATGCGGCCGGCTTGCCGGTCACGGTGATGATGGCGCCGGTTATCCCGGCCCTCAATGATCACGAGATCGAACCCCTGCTCGACGCCGCCGCAGGCGCCGGTGCAAGCGGGGCCGGATATGTGCTCTTGCGCCTGCCGCTCGAGATCAAGGACCTGTTCCGCGAATGGCTGGCTGAAAAATATCCTGGCAAAGCGGCTCATATCATGTCGCTGCTGCGGGAAATGCGCGGCGGGCGCGACTATGATCCCAGCTGGGGCCAGCGCGGCCGCGGCCAGGGCCCCTATGCCGAGCTGATCGGCAAGCGGTTTCGCACCGCCATGCGCCGTCATGGCTATGCCAGCGAGCGCCGGCCGCTCGACTTCAGCCAGTTCCAGCGCCCGCACGGCAGCGCCGACCAACCCGCCCTGTTCGACTGACCGCCTCGGCCCTGCACCCGGTCAAGCAGGCAAGTCGCACGCCGATCGTTCGCCCGCGACGCGACAGAGCTTGCCGCCCGGATGCGGCCATGGCTTTATCCTCCCCGGGTAGGGGGTTTGTCATGCTGTTGCGTTTGCTCTTGTTATTGCCCGCCGTTGTGATGACGGCGGCGTGCTCGGTACAGTTCGAGCCCTATCAGCGCGGCGACACGACCGAAGAAATCGCCGCCTATATCGAGGTCCGCTTTGGTCAGAATGCACGCGAGGCTGCATTCTTCAGCGCGCTGGAGGATGCTGTCACGGACAAGGACGGCCCGGCCCTCCTGCCGCTACTCGCACCGCGCATCATCAGCGACAGTATCGACAGCGATATGGCGAGCTTTTTCGGCGAATTTCCCGACACAGCACCACAACGGTCCGATATCGTCACCTATCGCTTCAACCGCGACCAATCGGGCAATGGCCCGGATCAGCTCTCGGTGACGGCAGAATTCGTCTATATCTATGCCGACACCAACCCGGTTTTCATGACCGTGAGCGGCGAAGCCGCCGGCTCCGATCCGATCCGGGTGATCAATCTTCGCGCCCAGCCCCTCGACCCGCGCAATTGGGCCGCGCCGGCCGAGCTCGGCCCGATCCGCCAGGCCGTGCGCGCCATTGCCTATGCCACACCGGTCATTCTGATTCTGGCCTTTGCCCTCTGGCTCGCCATGCCGCGGCTCAAACACCGTTATCTCTGGCTGATCGCCATTTTCGCGACGACGCCGACCTTCACCTTCAACTGGGCCAGCCAGTCGATCAATGCGCTCGCCCCGACGCTGGAGCGGAGCGATGAAGGTGTCTGGCGTATCGAGCTGGTCGAATGGATCATTACCGGGGTGCAGCTCTCCCGCGTCGGCGATTATCACCCCTGGATCATCACCATCGGCCTGCCGCTGGGCGCGAGCTGGTTCCTCTTCCGGGCCATTGCCGGACGCCTGGAGAAGAAACCGGTATCGGGCCGCCCGGCTGACGCCTGAGGCAGTCAGGCGCGGCGGATCGCCGAAGCGCCGGCCAGGATTTCAGCACGCAGATCGGGCGGCGACGCCATGAATTCGGGGATCTGCCCCCGGGTCAGCGGACGGGCCAGCAAATAGCCCTGCACGATGACCTCGCTCTGCTCGCCGAGCGCGATCAGCTCATCCATGTCCTCCACGCCCTCGACCACTACACCCATGCCGAGCTGGTGCGCCAGGTCGATGGTGGAATGGACGATGATCTGGGCCTCGGGCTGGTTCTGAATGCCGGAGATGAAGGAGCGGTCGATCTTGATCTTGTCGAAGGGGAAGGAGCGCAGATAGTTCAGCGAGGCGAAGCCGGTACCGAAATCGTCAATGGCCAGGCCAACGCCGAGATCCTTGAGGCGACGCAGCACGGTCAGGGCGCGCGCCTCGTCATCGATCAGCACGCCTTCGGTGATCTCGATCTCGAGCCGTGACGGATCCAGCCCGGCCGAGCGCAGGGCCCGCTCAACCGAAAGGACCAGATTGCCCTGCTTGAACTGCGCCGGGCTGACATTGATGGAAACCCGCTGATGAGCCGGCCAGTTGACCGCTTCACGGCAGGCCCGCTCGATCACCCATTGGCCCAGGCGCAGAATCTGACCGGTTTCCTCGGCCAGCTGCACGAATTGCGACGGCGGAACGAAGCCGCGGTGGTCATCATCCCAGCGCACCAGGGCTTCAAAGCCGACAATATCGCCGCGACCAAGATGGGCTTGCGGCTGGAAGTGTAGATCCAGCAGCTCATCCTCGATGGCCAGAGCCAGATCGGCCTCAAGCATGCGCTTTTCCTGCATTTGGCGGCCCATTTGCGGATCGAATTCGGCGACGCCATTGCGGCCCAGATGCTTGGCTCGATACAGCGCCTGATCCGCCTGGTTCATCAGCCGGTCCGGATCCTCGCCGTCGAGCGGGAACATGGTCACACCGCCCGATGCGCTGACATTGAGATGCACGGCGCCAATCGTTGCGGGCTTGGCAACATTGTCGACAACGCGTTCTGCGATGGTCGTCGCTTCCAGCCGGCTTTCGACATTAGGCAGGATGACGGCAAACTCGTCGCCGCTGAGGCGTGAGGCAATCGCCCCGGCTGGCAGGCTATCCAGCACGCGTTCGGCCACTGCCACCAGAAGTGCGTCCCCGGCCGCGTGACCGTGCACATCATTGACCTCTTTGAAGCGGTCGAGATCGAAGAACATCAATGCGACCTGGTCATGCGTCATCCAGGCGCGCTCGAGCTCATGCTCGAGGCTCTCACGAAAACGGGCGCGGTTCGGCAGGCCGGTGAGCGGATCGTGATGCGCCATATGCATGATACGGGCGCGGGCACGCTCCTCGCTGGAGATATCGCGAAAAGCCAGAATCAGGCTGGCCGACCCCTCATAGTCCATCTCCCGGGCCTGGACCTGCACGGTGATGGTTTCGCCCGACTTCATCCGCAACTGGCAGGTTTTCTGCTCGCCACTGACCATGCTGCGCAAGGCATCGGCGGAGTCATCGTTCAGCCCGAGCTTGCACAAGGGGGTGCCGGCGAGGTCCTCGCGCGACAGGCCGACCATGTCGAGAAAACGGGCATTGGCCTCGACCACGAGCGTGTCCCGGACCAGGACCAGCCCCTCAAAGGTCGCATTGGCCAGCGCTTCAAGCCGGGCACGTTCCGCGCGGCGGCGCTTGCGATTGGTCAATAGACAACGGGGCACGGCCCAGGCGGCAAAATAACCGATCGCCATGCCCAGAACTGCGACTATGCCAAGAAGCCAAAGCCCCCCGCTCCCGGCATTTGAAGTCAACTCGGAAACCACGCTATGAACCCAACCCACTCACATTTATTTTTTCCGAGCCTGGCATGAATTCTTGGATTTTCACTTAACGCGATGACCGTAAGTGGCGATTTTCTTATTTGCGGGATCGATGAAGCCGGTCGCGGGCCGCTGGCAGGCCCTGTCGTAGCGGCCGCCGTTATCCTGCCGCCGGATTGCCCCGTAGAGGGGCTTGCCGATTCCAAGAAGCTGACGGACGCGCGCCGCCGCAAGCTGGCCACGGAGCTGAAAGCGCATGCCCTGATCGGCCTGGGCATTGCGGAGCCGGAAGAGATTGACCGGCTCAACATTCTTCACGCGACCATGACCGCCATGCGCCGGGCCTGCCTCAACCTGCCAATCCTGCCGCACAAGGCCGAGATCGACGGCAATCGCATTCCTCCATCAATGCCGTGCGAAGCCGAAGCGATTGTCAAAGGCGATAGTAAGGTGGCGGCTATCTCTGCCGCTTCAATCATCGCCAAAACCGTGCGCGATGATTTGATGCAGCTCGCCGAGAAGCGCTTTCCTGGCTACGGTTTTGCCGGGCATAAGGGCTATCCGAGCCCGTCTCACAAAGAGGCATTGATGCAGCTGGGCCCCTGCCCGATCCACCGGCGGAGCTACGCCCCGGTTCGTCAAGCAACCGAATCGGCGCAAAGCAGGGATGCGAATCATTGTGGATAACTTGATTCAGGGTTAACGGCCCGTTAGCCCTAAACGTTGAAAAACCATCCTTGGAACAAGCTTGTGCGAAACAGGTGGAGTGGCGTGTGATGGGCAGTATCCCGGTTGATGAAATTCTTGCTGGCGAATGCGTGGAGGCGATGAAATCGCTTCCCGATGAGAGCATTGATCTGGTTTTTGCCGATCCCCCCTACAATCTCCAGCTCGGCGGCGATCTGCATCGCCCGGACAATTCCAAGGTTAATGCGGTCGATAATGACTGGGACCAGATCGGCGGTTTCGACGATTATGATCTCTTCACCTGGCAATGGATGGAACAGGCTCGCCGGGTGTTGAAGCCGAATGGCGCCATCTGGGTGATCGGCTCCTATCACAATATTTTCCGCGTCGGCGGCATTCTCCAGGATGCCGGCTTCTGGGTGCTCAACGACATCATCTGGCGCAAATCCAACCCGATGCCGAATTTCAAGGGCACGCGCTTTACCAATGCGCATGAGACCCTGATCTGGGCCGCCAAGACCAAGGAAGGGCGCCCGACCTTCAATTATGCGGCCATGAAAGCCCTCAATGACGGCATCCAGATGCGATCCGACTGGACCCTGCCGATCTGCGGCGGCGCCGAGCGGCTCAAGGATGATGAAGGCAAGAAGGCACACCCGACGCAAAAGCCCGAAGCATTGCTGCACCGCGTTCTGCTGTCGACGACCAATCCGGGCGATGTCGTCCTCGACCCCTTCTTCGGCACCGGCACGACCGGCGCCGCGGCCAAGCGCCTCGGCCGTCACTATATCGGTATCGAGCGCGATCCGGGCTATATCGACGTCGCACGACAGCGCCTGGCGGATATCGAACCGGCCTCGCGTGAAGCGCTGAGCGTGACCCAGTCCAAGCGGGCCCAGCCGCGCATCCCGTTCGGCGCCCTCGTCGAGCGCGGCATGGTGAAGCCGGGCGACACGCTGTACTGCCCGAAGGGCCGTCACACGGCACGGGTGCGGGCCGACGGCTCGCTGATTGCCGGCAAACGCGCCGGTTCCATTCACCAGGTTGGCGCCCAGATCCAGAGCGCCCCGTCCTGTAACGGCTGGACCTATTGGCATGTCCGCACCAAGGCAGGCCTGGCCCCGATCGATGTGCTGCGCGCCGAAGTCCGGGCCTCACTGGAAAACTAAGACCCGACAGAGCCTTTCATGAGCCAATCGCCTGATGCTTCCGGTTTGATGGACACTGTCTTCGCCGGGATGGGTGAAGCTGTTGTCATCGCAGATGCAAATCGTTGCATCACACGCCTGAATAGGGCAGCCGAGACACTATTCGGCTATAAGGAAGCCGAGCTGATCGGCCAGCAAACTCTGGCGCTCTATGCCGACCCGTCGGGCTTTGAAGACACCGGCCGACGCTATTTCAACCGCGACGGCAAAGGTGAAAGCGCCGAATACCAGATTCATTACAAACGCCGCTCCGGTGAGGTGTTCCTGGCCGAAACCCTGGGCACGCCCATTCTCGACAGCGACGGCATTGTCACCGGTTATGTCGGTATTATCCGCGATATCTCGACGGCCAACCGGGTACAGGAGACACTGTCCCAGCTCTACGCCATCACAACCGACCAGCAATTATCCGCGGCCGAGAAAATCGAGCACATCCTGGCGCTCGGGGTTCAGTATCTTCGACTGCCGGTCGGCATCGTCGCCCACATCCAGAATGACAGCTATATCGTCGAACACGTGGTCACGCCCGACGGCTCGCTGGAGCCCGGCGCGAGTTTCGATCTGGGCGAAACCTACTGCCTGCACGTAGTCAATGCCGATGGACCGGTGGCCTACAATCATACCGGCGATAGCGAGATCAAGGACCATCCCTGCTATCAGAAATTCCAGCTGGAAGCCTATATCGGCGTCCCGCTGATCGTTGACCAGGTTCGCTATGGCACGCTGAATTTCTCCAGCGCGGAGATCCGGCCCGACGCCTTTACCGAAGACGAGATCCAGTTCGTGCAGCTGTTCGCGCAATGGATCGCGCAACAGATTGCACAGGAAACGCGTCTGGAGGCTTTGAACGAAGCCAAGAGCATGGCCGACAGCCTGCGCCACGAGGCCGAAGACGCCAACCTGTCCAAATCCCGCTTTCTGGCCAATATGAGCCATGAATTGCGCACGCCGCTGAACGGCATTGTTGGCCTGTCGCAAGCGCTGGAAGACAGCCTGCCCGACGGTGTGGCTCTGGAACATGCCCGCATGATCCATGAAAGCGCCGACACGCTGACGGAAATCCTCAACGACATCCTTGACATGTCCAAGATCGAAGCCGGCAAGCTGGAGCTCTCACCGTCCGAGGTGGACCTGCCGCAATTGCTGCGCGATGTGCACGCCCTGTTTCAGGCCAATGCGGAGGGCAAGGGCCTCGCCTTCGCATTGGACATTGCTCCGGACGTGCCGCGTTTCGTTCGCATAGATCCGCTGCGCGTTCGCCAATGCCTGTCGAACCTGATCTCCAACGCCATCAAATTCACCGATAAGGGCCAGGTTGCGATCGCGGTGAACACATTTGATGGCAATGACATGCACCGCGTGACCATTGCCGTTTCCGACACCGGCATCGGCATCCCGCAGACCAAGCTGGAGACCCTGTTCGACCCCTTCACCCAGGCGGAGAGCGACACGTCGGCCAAGTTTGGCGGTACCGGGCTGGGCCTCGCGATCACACGGTCCCTCGCTCGCATCATGGGCGGCGACATCTCTGTCAGCTCGACATATGGCGAGGGCTCGCGCTTTACCCTCGATGTTATGGCCGACAGCGCTGAAGGCGCGGACCAGCAGGAAGTGGAGAAGACCGCGTCGGAACTGGCCCAGTCGAGCAAATACGCCGAGCTCAAAGGCATCCGGATCCTGCTGGTCGAGGACAATTTCATCAATCGCCAGGTGGCGCGGGCCTTTCTGGGACCGCTGACGACGTCAATCACCGAGGCCGAAAACGGTCAGCGGGCTATCGAAGCCATTGAAGAAACGGACTTCGATCTCGTGCTGATGGATGTGCGCATGCCGGTGATGGACGGGTTTGAGGCCACCAAGCGCATTCGCGGCCGCGATGATGGCCGTGCCAGTCTGCCGATCGTTGCGCTGACCGCCAATGCCGCCAAGGAAGATGCCCAGGCCTGCCTGCGCGTCGGCATGGATGCCTTCGCCGCCAAACCGTTATCGCCAACGCGCCTGTATGAAGCGATCCGCCAGTCGATCGCACTCGGGCGCAGCCGGCAGGCATTGTAGACGGACCTAGCTGTCCCGTCCGGCCTTGGCCACCTTGCGCATGACACTGGGCAGGGCATGGTCGCCAAGCCGGTCTCGCTCGGCCCAAACACCTTCCTCCGGCTCCCAGTCCGGCCGTGCATCTGCTTCGCGCACCTCAAGGCGCAATTCGAAATGGGTGAAGATGTGGCGCACTTCGCCGCGCGTCTGCCAGTCCGCCATGAAGGGGGGCTGGGCGGCCGGCGCTGGCGTTTCGCTCCACTCGGTCGAGGGGATTTCCATCATACCGCCGAGCAAACCCTGATCCGGCCGTTGGCGCAGCCAGATGCGGTTTTCGCGCCGGACCAGCCAGGCCGTGCCGCGACGGACCGGTTTGGGCTTTTTCTTTTCCTTGCGCGGATAGCTGAGCACATCGCCCGCGGCGCGGCCCTGACACGCCTCGCTCCAGGGGCAAAGCAAACAATTGGGAGATTTGGGCATGCACACCGTGGCGCCCAGATCCATGATCGCCTGGGCATAATCGCCGGACCTTTGCGGATCCGCGATGGTCGCGGCAATCTGCTTGATCTCCCGCTTGGCCTTGGGCAGCGGCGTCTCGATGCGCCACATTCGCGTCATGACGCGCTCGACATTGCCGTCGACGACGCTGGCGGGCTGGTTGAACGCGACCGCTCTTATCGCATTGGCGGTGTATTCGCCGATCCCGGGCAGGTCGAGCAGCGCCTTGAGATCAGACGGGAACTCGCCACCATGGCGCTCCATCACCGCCTGGGCACAGGCATGCAGATTGCGCGCCCGGGCGTAATAGCCCAGCCCGGCCCATTCGCGCATGACGTCCTCCCGGGGGGCGCCGGCGAGATCATTGACCGTGGGCCATAATTCGAGGAAGCGCAGCCAGTAGGGCGTGGCATGCGGCACGGTGGTCTGTTGCAGCATGATCTCCGACAGCCAGATCGCATAAGGATTGGCGATCGCACCGGCAGCGCGGTCCTTAGGACGTATGCGCCACGGCAAGGCCCGGCCGGACCGG
>NZ_JASBRQ010000040.1 GCF_030149425.1 Maricaulis sp.
CGGCTATATCGAAACGGCCCAATCTGAGATGGCGGCGCAGGGCATTTCCGGCAAGGCGGTAACGCCCTTTCTGCTGCAACGTATATTCGAGTTGTCAGAGGGGCGGAGCCTCAAGGCAAATATCGCGCTGGTGAAGAACAACGCACGGCTGGCCGCCGACATTGCCGTCGCATTTCACGCACCGCCCCGCCCATGATACGCTTGAGAGTGGTGAACTAGCGATCCAGTTTTGGCACGCACCATCCGCCGCCGTCATCTCGAGCAATGATGGTGACGTAGCGATTTCACCGAGTGATAGTGTGCACTAGTTGAAGACGACCGTCCTTTGCCCGTTCAGCATGACGCGACCTTCAAGATGCATCTTGACCGCGCGGGCCAGGACGCGGGATTCGATGTCACGACCCACGGCAACAAGATCGTCGGGAGTCATGGAATGGGCTACGCGTTCGGCCTCCTGTTCGATGATCGGGCCCTCATCCAGATCGGCGGTCACGTAGTGGGCAGTGGCTCCGATGAGCTTCACCCCTCGTTCATGAGCCTGGTGATAGGGCTTGGCCCCCTTGAAGCTGGGCAGGAAGGAATGGTGGATGTTGATCACCCGCCCGGATAGAGCGCGCGACATCTCGTCGGATAGAACCTGCATATAGCGCGCCAACACCACGAGATCCGCATCCACATCTTCAACCAGCGCTAGCAGTCTCGCCTCGGCCTCCGGCTTGGTGTCTCGGTTGACCGGAATGTGGTGAAAAGGCAAACCCTCCTGTTCGGCGACACGCTGAGCATCCGGATGGTTCGACACAATGCCGACCACCTCCGCGTCAAGCCAGCCGACATGCACCTGGTAAAGAAGGTGCAGCAATGCGTGATCGAAGCGCGACACCATTATGAGAATGCGCGGCTTACGTCCGGTGTGACTCAGGATCATCTCCATCTCGAACCGCGCTTTGATCGGAGCAAGCGCATCGAAGATTCGCCCCTCATCGTCTGCGCTTGCCAGAAACGCCACGCGAAGGAAAAAGCGGTTACTCTGGCGATCCCAGAACTGTGTGGTTTCGACAAGATTAGCGCCCTGCTCCGCAAGCGCAGTGGTGACAGCTGCCACGATCCCCGGCGCCGCAGCGCAGGACAGTTTCAAGATGTACTGCGGCTCTGACTTCGTTCCAGGACCTGACTTGGGTTCAGCACTCGGGCAAGTTGACAGCAAGGCCTCCAAGGCTCGTCTCCTTGTATTTGGTGTTCATGTCTTCGCCGGTCTGCCGCATGGTCTCGATACAATTATCCAGCGGCATGAAATGCGTGCCATCACCTCGCAGAGCGAGGCTTGCGGCGCTGACGGCCTTGATGGCCCCCAATCCGTTGCGCTCGATGCAGGGCACCTGTACCAGCCCAGCCGCAGGATCACAGGTCATGCCAAGGTGATGTTCCAGCGCGATTTCGGCGGCGTTCTCGATCTGCTCGTTGGTGCCGCCCAATGCGGCACACAAGCCTGCCGAGGCCATCGCCGATGCGCTACCGACTTCGGCTTGACAGCCACATTCCGCCCCCGAGATCGACGCGCGGTGCTTGATAAGGCCGCCGATGGCAGAAGCGGTCAGAAGGAGTGTCTCGACACCCTGTTCTGTCGCACCGATGCAGTGGTCCCGATAGTAGCGGATGACCGAAGGTACGACGCCCGCCGCGCCGTTCGTGGGCGATGTAACGACCCGTCCACCGGCGGCGTTTTCCTCATTTACCGCCATTGCGTAGACCGACAACCAGTCGTTGGAGACATGCGGTTGGCTGAGATTGTTGCCGCGTTCGGCCAATAGCTGTTCATGGATCGCCCTGGCGCGTCGCTTGACGCTCAATCCACCGGGCAGCACGCCCTCCATGCGCAGCCCACGGTCGACACAGGCGTTCATCACCTCATAGATCTGCCTGATTTGCTTCGACAGTTCGCGCGGCTCGATGTTCTGGTGTGCGCATTCATTGGCGCGCTTCATCTCGGCGATGCTCTTGCCCGAAGCGCGGCCCATCTCAAGCATCTCCGCGGCCGATCCGAAGGGATAGGGATAGCCCATCGCTTCCTTCTCGTCATGTAGCGTCTTTGCCTTGGCGGTCTTTTCCGCCTCCAGCTCGGCTTCGGTCACGACAAAGCCGCCGCCAACCGAATAGTAGGTCTGCGTCATGTAAGGATTGCCGTGTTCGTCAAAAGCCCGGAGTACCAGTCCGTTCGCATGGCCTGGCAAGGGCGGGCCATAGTCGAATACAAGATCACTTTCGGGATCGAAGTCGAGCGTGCCCAGCCCCGGTGGGCTGATACGTTTCGTGCGGCGGACCTCGGCTTCCAGCTCTTCAGCTTCATCCGGGTCGAGCGTTGCCGGAACATAGCCGATCAACCCGAGGATAACGGCACGGTCCGTTGCGTGGCCTTTGCCTGTAAACGCAAGAGAGCCGTGCAGGGATGCCCCAAGACGGGTCAGGGTCCCTGCCCCCGGAATTTTCTCGGCCTCTCCGCGAAGATCATCGAGAAACTGCGCGGCTGCGGTCATCGGCCCCATCGTATGCGAAGACGACGGGCCGAAACCGATCTTAAAGATGTCGAAAACCGACAGGAACATGGATCACACACCGTCGGCGTAGATCGGGTGCGCCTTGCAAAGGGCTTGCACCTCTTCCAGCACAGCGGCCTCAACGGCTGCATCGCCATCAGCGTTTGCCGACAATGCGTCAATCACCCGCAAGACCAATTCACCCACTTTTCGGAACTCCGCCTCGCCAAATCCGCGGGTTGTGCCCGCAGATGTGCCAAGGCGCACGCCCGAGGTCACAAAAGGTTTCTCGGGATCAAACGGAATGGCGTTCTTGTTGCAGGTTAGGCCTGCCCGTTCCAGCGCGGCTTCCGCCGCCTTGCCTGTCACACCTTTGGGGCGCAGATCGACAAGGACCATATGGCAATCGGTACCTCCCGAGACGACGCCCAGGCCCCCTTCAACGAGAACCTCTGACAGCGCACGCGCATTGGCGATCACGTCCTTTGCGTATTGCTTGAACGAAGGCTCGAGCGCCTCGCCGAAGGCAACAGCCTTGGCGGCAATGACGTGCATCAGCGGTCCACCCTGGTTGCCGGGGAATACCGCCGAGTTGAACTTCTTGGCCAGTGCCTCGTCATTGGTCAGGATGATGCCACCGCGCGGGCCGCGCAATGTCTTGTGGGTCGTCGATGTCACGACATGGGCGTGT
>NZ_JASBRQ010000041.1 GCF_030149425.1 Maricaulis sp.
AAACTTCATTTTTATTACTCCCGTGTAGGTACCTCACCATCAGGAGCCGATCCGTCCCGACCCCTCCTGAACGATGCCCATTAAACACAGGAACAATTTCCATTCAGTAAAAACACGTACTTAACAGAGTCTTTAAATGCCCAAAGCCCCGCTATAGTTAACAAACCTAAAATTCGCGGAAGCAATTGATTCCGATAATAACTACAGGCCTATTTAGGAAAGATTCAGACGCGCGCGCGATAGTGGCCCCCAGTTTACCCTGTAAGGGACGGAGTACCGCCATGATCGCCCGCCTCGCAGCCCTGTTTACCCTGGCCATGATCGCCACCACCCCGGCCATTGCTGCCGATGAAGTGGTGATGACTGCCAATCACGCCGATATTGTCCGCCTGCCTGGCGAAGCTTCGGCTGTCGTGGTCGGCAACCCGTCCATTGCGGACGCGATGGTGCATGACGGGCGCAATCTGATCATCACGGCCCGCCTGCCCGGCCGGACCAATATCATCGCCCTGGACCGGGTTGGCCGCATCCTGATGTCACGCGAGCTGGTGGTAACTACCGGCACGGAAGGCCAAGTCGCCCTGTTCCGCGGCTCCGAGCGCTACACCCTCAATTGCGGCGATGTCTGCGAAGACGTGCCCATGGTCGGCGATGAGCAGGCTCGGACCAACCAGCTCTCCGACCAGCAAAGTGACCGCCTGGACGTGGTGTCCATGGCGATGGGCGAAGACCCGAACGCACCGCAATAGGCCGGTAGCCCTGTCATGATCGCTGCAAGCATCCGCTTTCTGAGACGTTTCCGGCGCGCCGAAAAAGGCGCGACGGCGGTCGAGTTCGCGATGATCGCAGCGCCCTTCTTCTTCCTGCTGTTTGCCATGATCGAGATCGCGGCGGTCTTCTTTACCGGCACTGTGCTTGAGAACGCCGTGCTGGAATCGGCGCGCCAGATCCGCACCGGCCAGGCCCAGACCGCTGGTATGTCGGTCCAGGGCTTTCGCACTGAAGTCTGTCAGCGCGTCGAAGTTATCGCCGATTGTGACCGCCTTTCCTTTGATGTGCGCGTTTTCGAGGATTTCGACGGGATCGATCAGTCCAGCCCGATCCGGGAAGACGGAACGCTTGATACCAGCGGCTTCGGCTGGGATCCGGGCAATGCCGGGGATATTGTGCTGGTCCGCGTTTTCTATCGCTGGCGCCTGATCACCCCCAATATGGGTCGCGCCCTGTCCAATATGAACGACAATCAGCGCCTGATCTCGGCCGCCACTGTGTTCCGCAACGAGCCCTATGATGATTAGGCACGTCAGTTCATTCCTGCGCCGCTTCCGGCGGGACACCAGGGGGGTGTCGGCGATCGAGTTTGCACTGATCGCACCCTTGATGCTGATTATCTATCTGGGATCCGTCGAGGTCAGCCTGGCGCTGTCGATTGATCGCAAGATCACCTCCACGGCCAGCGCCCTGGCCGATCTGGTGGCACAGGATGATGTTATTACGGATGATGAGATCCGCGATATTCTCAATGCGGGCAGCGCCATTATCGCCCCTTTCTCTTCGGAGCCGCTTGAGATCCGCATCTCCAGCATCATGATGGACCTGAGCGGTGATGTGGAAGTGCAATGGAGCGATGCGGACGGCATGGCACCTTTGGGCGAAGGTTCAGCCTTCGAGCCTCCGGCCGGCGTGCTGACCCAGGGACGCTCGGTCATCATGGTGGAAGTTGATTACCGCTATGAGACGCTGTTCACCCAGCTTGGCGTCCAGCACTTCGATATTTCCGAAGTCTTCTACCTGCGCCCACGCCGTTCCATGGTGGTTTCGCGCAGCTAGTCCAGCGCGTCCTGCCAGGCTTCGACCCAGTCCGGATTCGCGGCGAACACACGCTCGCCGACCGCCGTAACCGGCACTACGCCCATCAGGCTATTGGTGAGAATAATGGCATCAGCCGCTTCCAGAAGCGCGAGGTCATATTCACCCTCCTCGACACTGAATTGCTCGCAAAGGCGAGCACGGATAGTGCCCGGCAGGACGGCGCCATTGAGCGCCGGGGTATAGATCCGCTCACCGGAAAGCCAGAAAATATTGGCGCAATCGGCGCAGGCGACATGTCCCTGCGTATCCAGCATCAGCCCCATATCCGCTCCCGCCGCGACGGCATGACGCCGGGCCAGTACATTATCAATATAGCTCAGCGTCTTGTGTTGAGCGGCCGGGCTCGACGGCGACCGCCGGATCGTCGTCAGCGCCAGGCGCACGCTTTGAGGCGCCGGTGCGAGCGGAGCACAGCTCAACCGCCGGGAAATCTGTGGCGCTTCAGCCCGCAGCAATCCGCGCGCGCCCTCCCCCGCAGTAAACGTGAAGCGCAAAGCCGCGCTATCCAGCTCCGAGTGCGCCATCAAGGCCCGGGCAATCGCAGCCAGATCAAGTCCTTCGACCGGGTCCGGCAAGCCCAGGGCCCGGCCACTGGACTGCAGGCGGGCCAGGTGACGATCAAGATCTTTGACCTCGCCGGCCTCGAAACGCAGGGTTTCGAACAATCCGTCACCGAGAAGCGCACCGCGATCTGCCGCCCCGAAACCGGCATCCGCGGCCGCGCGGAACTCACCATCGACCCAGACAATCATGATACCGCCCCGAGCGCCGCTTTCAGGGCCGACGCTTTGGCCAGGGTTTCCTCATACTCGGCCATTGGCTCGCTATCGGCGACAATCCCACCGCCAGAGCGGATGCTCGCGATCCAGCCATCGGCTTCACGCCGCAGGGCCGCTGTGCGGATCATGACATTGAGGTCCATATCGCCTGCCGGGGACAACCAGCCCAGGGCTCCGCAATAGGGCCCGCGCGGCTCCTCCTCAAGCTCGGCGATGATTTCCATGGCCCTCACTTTCGGCGCTCCGGTGATCGAACCGGGGGGAAAGCTTGCGGCAATCAGATCAACCAAATCCCGGCTCTCATCCAACACACCGCGGACGACCGAGACCAGGTGGTGGACATTGGCATAGCTCTCCACCTCGCACAGAACCGGCACAGTGACAGAACCGGGACGGCAGACGCGGGAGAGATCATTGCGCATCAGATCAACGATCATCAGATTTTCGGCCCGGTCCTTGGCCGATGCCGACAAAGCGGCGATCTCCGCCGCATCTTCCACGGCATCAACGCGACGCGGTCGCGTGCCCTTGATCGGACGTGCTTCGACCTCGCCGCCCCGCACTGACAAGAAGCGCTCGGGCGAATTGGTCAGAACCACTCGTTCATCATCGAGGCGGAGAAAGGCGGCGTGCGGTGCCGGGCTGTTGCTGCAAAGCCGGGAAAAATAGGCAAAAGGCGTGTCACCGGGCGCGAGCCCGGCATCGAAAACCTGGGCCAGATTGACCTGGAAGACATCCCCGGCGTGGACATAGTCGACCGCGCGCTGTGCTGCCGTCAGATAACGCTCCTGGGGCCAGCGCGGCGCCCAGCGGGCAGCCCCGGGCGCTTCGGCTTCAGGCGGATTGGCGGCTTCGAGCAGGCGGGCCAGCTCATCGGCGCGATCAGCGCTCGGGGCGTGGATGATGTAATGGCCGGCATCATGGTCAAACTCTGCCCAGACCGAATAGCGTCCCATAGCCACAACGGGCCAGAGAGGCGCCGGCGTATCGACCTGCTCAAAGGCCGTCGCCAGGTCATAGCCAAACAGCCCGGCCCATACCCCGGTGGAGGACGGATCACGGAACCGGCGGCCAAAGGTATTGAGAGCTGTGGCGTCTGCGCCCTCTACCACCTCATCCGGCCAGGCGAAAATACGGGCCCGGCCATTGCGCCCGTCATGCAATAACAGCGCATAGGCCTGCGCTTCCAATGCGGAAAAAGCGGTCAGCGGATCGATCCAAGGCCGCTCCAGCGTCACCGGACGGGGCGTGGCGGCGCTCAAGGCGTGAGCCATCGCTCGCGCAGGGCTGCCCGCTCGTCCTCGCTGATACCGAGCGTTTCGGTCAGATACCGGCCGCGATCACCGATCACCTCATAGGCCTGGGCCAGAAGGTCGGCATCGACACCAAGGAAGGTCCGCAGCGCCGCCTCATCAACCGGTTTGTCGAGCTGCTCACGCATACGTTCCTGCACCTTCGGGATCAGGCTGTCGAAATCCACCGCTGTATTGGTCAGCAGGTAGTCTTCGAAGATCGTATCGCGGTCGACCCCGAGTTCTTCCAGAACCAGGGCACAGAAAATCCCTGTCCGGTCCTTGCCGGCGGCGCAGTGCACCAGGAAACCATTGTCCGCCTCACCCGAAGCCAGAGCCCTGAAACCATCGCGGAACACCGCCTGATTACCGGCCTCACGCGGGATGCGGCGATAGGCGCTCATCATATAGCCCCGTACAGCCGGGGCCGAGAGGTCGCCTTTGCGCAGGAACTGCATGTGCGGCGGCTCGGCATTGTCATCATCATCGGACTCGATGACCCGGAACGGCTCAACCTGCGGCCAGTTCGACGGCTCGTTCTGCCGTTCGCGCGGACGGCGCAGATCGGCGATCACGGCGATGCCGAGATCAGCGATCAGATCGCGATCGGACTGGGTGGAGCGGGAGAAATGCCCGGAGCGGAACAGCCCCTCCCGGACGCGAGCACCATCGGCGGCGTCATAACCGTGGAAATGGCGGAAATTGTGAACGCCCTCAAGCGGCGTGACCCTGTTCATGATCCTGAGTTAAGCCGCAGCGCCGCCCGGGGCAAGCGGCTTATTCGATCAGTTCACGCACTTGCGGCAGAACCGTGCGATAGGCGTGGATCAGGGAATCCTCCTGCGCCGCCAGCTCGACAAAGGCCAGGCGCATGAATGTGACCTTGGCCGTGACATCGCGCAGCTCAAAACTCTCTTCATTGAAAAAGAACGTCTCCGCGATCATCTGCCAGGTCGTCTCGGCGCCCAGTTCCTGGACGGAATAGAGCCGCGCGACCTCCGCCATCAGCTCGAAATCCAGCTGATCCAGCGCCCCGGTCTGGCCGGCATAGGTCCAGGCGACGTCGGACAGGATGGGCGGGCTGATGCCTTGCGGCATGGACGACATGGCAATGTCGAGCAGACGCCCTTCGGAGGGCAGCTCCCCGGAGGCCAGCTGTTGCTCGAGGCCGGCCAGGTTCTCCCCGATCTGTTCGTGGTACGCCTGCGCTGTTTCCAGCGTCGCCAGATTGGCTTCCAGCTCGACAACGATCCGGCTCAACGCCAATTCCGCCTCGACCGCGCTGTCCCGGTCCTCACGCCATTCATTGACGAGAAAACCGAGCACCACGGCAAAGACAATCAGCGTGGCTTCAAGGGCCGCCCGTGGCAGCCAGTGCGGCAAAGCGAAACCCATGAAACCTCTCCTATCTGAAGGGCGGCTCGTCGAAACTGCGAAGCTTGCGTGAGTGTAGCGCAGCGGCGTCGTCGCGCTTGAGGATTTCGATCGTCTCAATCCCGGCGGCCAGGTGTTCCGACACTGAGCGTTGATAGAAGAGGTTGGCCGCACCGGGCAGTTTCAGCTCGCCATGCAGAGGCTTGTCGGACACGCAGAGCAAAGTGCCATAGGGCACGCGCATGCGTAGACCATTGGCGGCGATGGTGGCCGATTCCATGTCCACCGCGATCGAGCGGGACTGGTTGATGCGGCGGGCCTGGGCGGCATAGCGCAGCTCCCAGTTCCGGTCGGCATAGGTCGCAACCGTGCCGGTGCGCAGGCGAGACTTCAGCGCCTCGCCGCTATCACCACTGACCGAGGCCACGGCGTTTTGCAGCGCGATCTGGATTTCCGCGATCGGCGGGATCGGCACTTCTAACGGCAGATCCTCGTCCAGTACCGCGTCATAGCGCAGATAGGCGTGGGCGAGGACATAATCGCCGAGCCGCTGGGAATGACGCAGACCGCCGCAATGACCAATCATCAGCCAGCACTGCGGCCGCAGCACGGCGAGGTGATCGGTGATATTTTTCGCGTTCGACGGACCGACCCCGATATTCACCAAGGTGATGCCGCGTCCGCCCGGCGCCTTGAGGTGATAGGCGGGCATCTGGAAACGCCGCCAGGGTGCGCCCTCGACAAGCGCGTGGGCATTGGGCGTATTGGCATCGACGGTGACATTGCCAGCAGCGGAAAATGCTTCGTAGTGATTGTCTTCCTTGAGCTGGCGGATCGCCCAGGCCGTGAAAGCGTCGACATAGCGGTGGTAATTGGTGAAGAGGATGAACTGCTGAACATCCTCGTACGGCGTGCCGGTATAGTGACGCAGGCGCTGCAGCGAGTAATCCGTACGCGGGGCGTCAAACAGGCTCAGCGGGCGCTGTTCACCGGCTTCGGACGGCCGCAGGCCATTGGGCAGGGCATCATCAATCTTGGACAGGTCAGCATAGGGGAAGTGCCGGACCAGATCTGCCGGATTGGCCGCATTCATATCCAGATCGTCAGCACCGTCGAGGACGTAGGAGAACGGGATCTCCGTATCCGACAGCCCGGTCTCGATGGTGATGTCATAATCATCATCGAGCAGGGACAGTTGTTCGACCAGATAGTCCCGGAACAGGCCCGGATTGGTAATGGTGGAGGCATAAACACCCGGATCGGTGAATTTGCCGAAAGCGCGGCTGACCGGCGGCGGCGGGCCGTCCGGCGCATAAGTGACGCGCAGAAGCGGATAGGCGAACGCCTTTTCGGCCCGCATTTCCGGTGTCGGCGGAGCACCGCCATCGAGGAAGGTTTTCAGGGCCGTGCGGAGACGATCAACGGAGGCTTGGTAGAGCGCTTCAAGCTGGTCTACCGCCTCTTGCGGCGAAGTCGCAGTGGAGAAATCGGACATAAAAAAGCCGTTTGCCCGATTTTCGCCGGGCCGTAAATGGGGATTGCAAGCCGGAGCGGGTCATCGCACGGTCCTGATCAGCATCGAGCGGCGGGAGGTTGGAGCCATGGCAGAGACAAAACGGTTCGGCGAACGCGTCGAAATCACCATCGACAATCATATCGCCAGGGTCGAGATGGTCCGCGAGGACAAGCTCAATGCCCTCGACCCGGCCATGTTCGACGCCTTGATCGAAGCGGCCGGCTGGCTCCGGGACCAAGCGCAGGCGCGGGTCGTCGTGCTTTGCGGAAGCGGTCGCATGTTCTGCGCCGGGCTGGACTTTGGCAGTTTCGCGGCCATGGCCAACCCGGGCCAGGAGCGCGCGCAATCGCTCGAGGACCGGACCCATGGCCTGGCCAACAAACCGCAATACGCCGCCTATGCGTGGCACGAACTCCCCATACCCGTCATTGTCGCCATCCAGGGCGGCGCCCTGGGCGGCGGACTGCAGATCGCGCTGGCCGCCGATATCCGCATCGCCGCCCCCGATGCCAAGATCGCCATCGCCGAAACCCAGTGGGGCCTGGTGCCGGACATGTCAGGCAACGCCACCGTACGGCGCCTGGTCCGCGATGATATCCTGCGTCAGCTGACCTATACCGCAGAGCGGATCGATGGCGCGCGGGCACAGGCGGTCGGCCTGGTCACGGAAACCCACACGGCACCGCTCGACCGTGCCATGGAGATTGCCGCCCAGATCGCCGGCCGCAGCCCGTCCGCGATCCGCGGCTCCAAGGCGCTGCTCAACACGCTCGATGACGGTACCAGCGAAAGCATTTTGATGGCCGAAAGCCGCGAGCAGCAGGCCATTATCGGCAAACCGCACCAGGTCGAGGCCGTAATGGCCAATCTGGAAAAGCGCGAACCGGTATTCGACTAGGCGACATTCCCCTCGCCCGGCAGCGGTTTCGCGTGTAAATCGCAGTAATGAGCGACACTACCACGCCTGAAAGCCAGATCACCCACGCCCGTATCTTCCAGCGCTTTCGCCTGAAGATTTCGGGCACGTTCGCCTTGCTGACGGTCGAGAATGTTCTTGGCGTGCTCGAACCGGCCCTGTTCGGCATTGCCATTAACGGCCTGATCAATGGCGACTGGACCGGGCTGGCCTGGCTGGCAGCGCTGGAGATCAGCTTCGTCATCATTGGCGTGGTCAGGCGAATGTATGATACCCGCGTCTACACCCGCATCTATGCCGAGGTCGGCTCAGAAGTGGTCGCCCGCGAACAGCGCAAGGACGCGCCGATCACCCAGGTCAATGCCCGGGCCGAGCTGATTTCCGAAGTTGTCGGATTTTTCGAGGACGCGCTGCCGCTCGCGGTGATGTCGGTCTTCACCCTGGTCGGATCGGTGATCATGATCGGCGTCTACGATATCCGGGTGTTCTTTGCTGCACTTGGTGCCACGCTTGGCACCGGGCTGATCTTCTTCCTCGCCAGCCAGCGCATCGAAACCCTGAACAAGGCGCTCAACAATCAGTATGAGCGGCAGATCCAGGTTTTCGAGAGTCAAAGACGGTCCAGCCGGGAACGGCATTTCAGCCGGCTCGCGATGTGGAAAGTGCGTCTGTCGGACTTTGAAGCACTCAATTTCGGCCTCACCTACATCCTGCTGATCGCGGTCATGCTGTACGGGATTTTCGATGCAGTCACACGCCTCAATGCCGATATCGGTACCGTGGTGGCGATGATGACCTATCTGTTCCAGTTTGTGATGTCGATGACCGCCCTTCCGCTGACCTATCAGCAATATATCCGCACGCGCGAGATCACGAACCGGGTATCGGACAAGGACGAGGACGACGGCCCGGACAACAAGAAGCCGGACGAATAATCGCCCGGCTTCTGGTCCGTATCCACGATGGTTGAGTCAGCCTAATCCGGGCTGCTGTCGCAATCATTGTCGATCCCGTCGCCATCATTATCGGCATCCAGCGCAGGAGCGGTGCGGTTCGAGCGCGTTGTATTGTGATTGGCGCAGTCCGGCTCGACCGTCGACGAGGAGTTATTGGAGCGGCTGGAGTTATAATCCTGCGCCCGCGTTCCGCTGCCAGCGACCTCATTGCGGTTCTCGTTGACGTCGCCGGCGGGGCCGGTCGACGACGTCGTGTTGGAGCGGCTGGAATTATAGTCCTGCGCCCGGGTCTGTTGCTGCCCCGCATCCGCCAGGGCAAGATCGGACCAGGCCAGTACACACGCACTCGCTGCAATCATCACAGTTTTCATGAAACCCTCCCGATTTTCATGACCGGGACACTAGCACCCCGCACACACAACCGGAAATGAACGGCCCCGCCCTTTTTCCCCTGACGCGGATGATTTCAGTGCGACACGTGGAAGTGATTGTGCACTGCGACATATATCTGTAATCACCCCGCTCGCCTTGTAGCGCTATGGAGAAGATGATGAGTGATGCCCGGAACTGGACCGTTCTGAAATTCGGCGGCACCAGCGTCAAATCGCTGGCCGACTGGCGCATCATCTATAAACGCGCGGCTGACCTGAAAGCCGCAGGCAAACGCGTCTTCATCGTCCATAGCGCCATTCGCGGTGTGTCCGATGCGCTTGATGCGCTGACCGGCGAAGCCGTGGCCGGCCGCGCCGAGGCAGCGCTTAAGCCGATCTTTGATCGCCATCGCGAGCTTGCCGCCGAGCTCGGCCTCAACGCTGATGAAATTCTGGCCGACGAGTTCAGCGATCTTTCGCGCCTTGCCGCCGGTATCGCCCTGACCCGTGATGCCAGCCCCCGCCTCAAGGCCGAGATCATGGCCAAGGGCGAGCTGATGGCGACACGCCTGGGCGCCGCCTGGCTCAACTCCGAAGGCCTGGCGACCCGATGGCTCGATGCCCGGGACGCCCTGGTCGCACAAACCGACGGACCGGTGCAGGGCTATCTCGCGGTCGATTGTGATCACGCTGCAGATGCTGACCTGCTAGCGCGCCTCGACGCCGACGCCGGCGAGGTCGTGCTGACCCAGGGCTTTATCGCCCGCCGCAAGGATGGCGATACCGCCCTGCTTGGTCGCGGTGGGTCGGACACCTCGGCCGCCTATTTCGCCGCCAAGCTGGAGGCACAGGCGCTGGAGATCTGGACCGATGTGCCAGGCTTTTTCTCGGCCGATCCGCGCCTGACCGGTTCAGCCCGCCAGATCAAGGCGCTGAGCTATGACGAGGCCCAGGAGCTAGCGTCCATGGGCGCCGGTGTGCTGCATCCGCGCACGATCGCACCGGTCCGCAGGGCCGGGATCGAGATGCAGGTCCTGTGTACCCAGCGTCCCGACATGGCCGGCACACGGATCAGCGCCGCTCCGTCGGAAGACGCACCGCGCCTGAAAGCCGTCTCGGTGAAGCATGGCGTGCGCCTGATCACGCTGGAGACCGACGGCATGTGGCGCGCCTCCGGCTTCCTCGCCCAAGCCTTTGAACCCTTCGCGCGTCATGGCGTGTCGATTGATCTGGTTTCGACCTCGGAGACCAGTGTCACTGTCTCGCTGGACGAGGACCCGTCTCTGACCCCGGAACTGATCGAGATCCTGGAAAACGACCTTGCGCGCATCGCCCAGGTCACCGTGATCGCCAATTGTGCCGCTGTCAGCCTCGTCGGGCGCGGGGTCCGCGCGCTCCTGGCCCAGTTCGGGCCGGCCATGGAAGCCTTTGCCCACTACCCGTTGCGTCTGGTCAGCCAGGCTGCCAATGACCTCAACCTCACCGTTGTCGTGGATGGCGATCAGGGCGTTGCCCTCTGCCGTCGCCTGCATGACCAGCTGATCCAGCCCAAACCCCTCGACAAGACCTTCGGCGCAAGCTGGCGCGAGATTGGCGAGGCCCCGGCCAGCGACACCGTGACGGCTGCACCGCTGTGGTGGCGCGAGAAGCGGGCGGAATTGCTCGAGCTCTGTCCCGCTGAGGGCGCGCGCTATGTCTATGACCTGGAAACGGTCAAAGCCCGGGCCAGCGCCATTGCCGGCCTGAAGCATCTTGATCGCGGCTTTTACGCCATGAAGGCCAATGGCCACCCGGACGTTTTGCGGACCGTCGCCGAGGCGGGTCTCGGTGTGGAATGCGTGTCGCTTGCCGAGGTCCGCGCCGCCATGGCCGCCTCGCCTGAGCTGACCGCGCAACGCATCCTGTTCACGCCGAATTTCGCGCCGCGTTCGGAGTATGCCGAGGCATTGAAGCTGGGCGTACACCTGACGCTGGACGGCGTGCACCCGCTCAAGCACTGGCCGGAATTGTTTGCTGGCGCCAGCCTGACCCTGCGCATCAACCCCCAGCGTCCGGAAGGCCACCACAAGCATGTCCGCACCGCCGGACCGGAAGCCAAGTTCGGCTTGCATGCCGACGAGATCGAAGAAGCGGTGGCACTGGCCAAGGCAGCGGGGGCCCGCATCACCGGGCTGCACGTCCATTCCGGATCCGGCATATCCGACCCGGAGCATTGGCGCCGTGTCGGTCAATTCCTCAGCGAGACCGCGCGCGATCTGGGCGATGTCAAAGTGCTCGACCTCGGCGGCGGGCTTGGCGTGGACGAGGCCTCCGGACCCCGGCGCATCGATACCGATGCGCTCGACATCATGCTGGGCGAGCTGAAGGCGGCCTTCCCGGCCTATGAGTTCTGGCTTGAGCCGGGGCGTTTCATCGTTGCCGAGGCCGGCGTGCTGCTGGCGCGGGTCACGCAGACGAAATCGACGCCGGATGCCAATTTCGTCGGTCTAGCCACCGGTATGAACTCGCTGATCCGGCCAGCGCTCTATGGCGCCCGGCACGAGATCGTCAATCTGAGCCGGATCGAGGACACTGCAGACTGGATCGCTGATATTGTCGGCCCGATCTGTGAAAGTGCCGACAAGCTGGGCACACAGCGCCTGCTGCCGCGCACGCAGGAAGGCGATGTCATGCTAATCGGCAATGGCGGGGCCTACGGGCGGGTGATGGCGAGCCGCTATAATATGCGCGAGCCTGCAGACGAGGCGGTCATCTGACCGCCCGCCTTGCCCGCCGGTCCAGCATCATGCTTAAGCTGAAACCGGTTTCAGGGGACCAGCAATGGCGCAGACGGATGTAAACGCGGCGGCAAGCGAGCGGGCCTATCTGCCGGGGCTCGACGCTTTCCGGATCATCGCCTTCGGCCTGGTCACGGTGCACCATTATATTTCCGTCGAAGCCAAATATGCCGGCGACACGCTGTTATCGCCGCAACTGACCTATGGCATTTCCGGGGTCGACCTCTTCTTCGTGCTCTCCGGCTACATGATGACCCGGCTTTATCTCAACCGGACCAGCAAACCGCGGCCCGGTGCGGGGCAGTTCATCATTGATCGTTTTGCCCGGGTCTATCCGGTCTATTGGGCGGTAACGGCGGCTCTGCTGGCGGTCTATCTCTACAATTCCGACCTGGTCTTCGGTGGCAGCCGCTATATCGAGCCCGACCTGGTTCGCTCTTTCCTGCTCTGGCCGGATGTGGGCCCACCGCTCAACGCCGTGGCCTGGTCGCTGGTCCACCTCGTATATTTCTATCTCGTTTCTGCTGCGCTTCTGAAATTGCCACAGGCCTGGCTCAAGCCGGCCATAGCCCTGTGGGCGGTCATCACGCTCGGGCTCTACGGCATCGGTGCCAGCGCCTGGAGCTATGAATTCGCCGTCATCGCCAGCCCGCTGACACTGGAATATCTGGCCGGTATGACGGTTGCCCTGATCGCGGCGCCGGACAAGCGCATCGCGGTACCGGTTGTGGCCGCCAGCACCGTGGCGATCATTGCGGCGGTGACCTTTATGAACCTCAACGATATCCAGGTTCGCCATATCGAACCGCTCTACCGCGTCGCCTTCTATGCCCCCGTGCCGGCCCTGTTGATCTGGGGGTTGGGCGGCTGGACCGCGGCAGCACCCCAGCCGGGCCTGTTCAGCCTTGCGGGATTGGCCCGCGCCGGGTTTTCGCTTTTCCTCACCCACATTCTTGTACTCAGCGTGCTCGGCCTGATCTGGGCCCGCTTCGCCCAGCCGGGTCTGTGGGACAATATCCTCGCCCTGCCGATCATGCTGGCCGCCGCCATGGCGGGCGCGATGATCTGCGAGCGAGTATTCGAAACCCCGATCGCCCGCTTTGTCCGCACCCGGACGCGCAAAAGAATGGAGCCCCGCTTGCCGCAGGGCTCCTGACTTTGATCGCTTATAGGGCTGGCCCGGCTTAAACCGTGCCGACCGGCTCCTTGGCCTTGTCCAGCTTCATCTTGTCGAACATCGACCAGACGCCTTCATCGCCATGCCATTCGCCCTGCGTGGCGCCCTTGGAATACTCGGTCGCGCGGGCCTCGAAGAAGTTGGCGTGCTCGACACCGTTGAGGATTTCCGACAGCCAGGGCAGCGGGTGTTCCTTGACGCCATAGAGCGCCGGCAGTTCGAGCTGGCCGAGGCGCCAGTCGGCGATATAGCGGATGTAATTCTTGATATCGTCCGGCGTCATGCCTTCGACTTCGCCCATTTCGAAGGCGAGATCGATGAACTTGTCCTCCAGGCGCACCACGGTCTCGCAGCACTGGACGATGTCGTCCTTGACCGCCTGGGTCAGGGCTCCGGTTTCCTTGGCAAAAGCGTGGAAGAGCTTGATCATGCCTTCGCAGTGCAGGCTCTCATCGCGGATCGACCAGGTCACGATCTGGCCCATGCCCTTCATCTTGTTGAAGCGCGGGAAATTCATCAGCATGGCGAAGGAGGCAAACAGCTGCAGGCCTTCGGTGAAGGCCCCGAACATGGCCACCGTGCGCAGGATGTCCTCATTCGATTCGACCCCGAAGCGCTGCATGTAGTCATGCTTGTCGGCCATGGCTTCGTATTCCATGAAGGCCGAGAACTCGCTGTCCGGCATGCCGATGGTTTCCAGCAGCAGAGCATAGGCCGCGATATGGATCGTCTCCATATTGGAGAAGGCCGACAGCATCATCTTCACCTCGGTCGGGCGGAAGACGCGGCTATAGCGCTCCATGTAGTTGTCATTCACCTCCACGTCCGACTGGGTGAAGAAGCGGAAGATCTGGGTCAGGAGGTTGCGCTCCTGATCGGTCAACTTGGTCGCCCAGTCCTTGCAGTCCTCACCGAGCGGAACTTCTTCCGGCATCCAGTGAACCTGTTGCTGCTTCTTCCAGAAATCATACGCCCACGGATAGCGGAACGGCTTGTAGGAATGGCTGCTGGTGAGCAGGCCGGGCGTCTCGGTGATGATGGTCGACATCGGGCGAAAACCTCTGACTATCTGAATCGGCGGCGTTGAAGCGATAACCACAACATATTGCGATCATAGTGAACCAAACGTCTACAGATTGTTGCTGGTCTTCCACAGCTTTGCGCGCCTGAGGCGGTATATTGCTAGGCAAACCGGCCTGTTTTGAACCCTACCAGCGCCAGTTCAGCGTCACCGCGCCGAACTGTTCGGTCTCGTCAAAACTGTCTGTGCCGGCGTTGTGCTGATACTCGCGCCGGACATAGGCCAAGGAAATATCAGCCGATTCACCAAAGCGAACGGCGATACCGGCCTGCGCATCCCCGACCACTTCGCGGCGGGTGAAGGCCATGGCGCGCTCGAAATCGGCACCTTCGGCGGGATTGTATAAAAGTGCACGCCGATCGGCACCTGCGAACATATACCAGCGCGGCTGGTCCGGCAGGTTGGCGCTGAGATGGCGGCCAATGCGCAATTCCGCCCCGGCTCCCGCGGCCGTGCCGTCATCACTGACGCTGACGCCGGCTCGCGGGGTGATCGACACGTCGAGATGTTCCGCATCGCCAAGACTGTCGAAACTGCGCTCGTAATTCACCGCAACCACGGTCTCGCGCTCGATCTCCGCATCCAGTATGACCGGAGAGCGTTCATCGCCATAGGGCGAGAACAGGTCAAAGGCGATGTCGGAATTGGCATCATCAATCAGCGCCACCTGGAGCCGGCCGGCATTCCCCAGATCGATCTCGGTCATATTGGTCGAGGACATCGCCGCGAAAGCATTGCGGCCGGCAATATCGCTGTCCAGCGAGAGGGCCGACAAGGCGACCCGTGCGGCCGGGGCCGACAAGGGTCTGACATCGCCCTCGGCGAGGAACTGGTCCTGGATCATCTGGCTGGAACTCGCCCACTCGCTATGCGCACGCGTCGGCATGGTCAGGACGTAAAACGTCCCGCCCAGCGCAACCAGTCCTGCGCAAACAAGTTCCGATGTCCGCCCCAGACGCATCTGAAGTCCTCCCCCGTGTCTCCTAAGCATGCTGGTTCGATGACCGCACTTCGTTTCGCTTGCGAGACGAATATAGTTAACGGGAGATTGTCTTCTTTGTCCATTCAGATCAAAAAAGACCGCTTCAGAAGCCTGAAGCGGTCTTTATTTTCAGCGCTTTAGAAAGCCCCTACTGGCAGGCGAGGCATTCCTCATAATCGGTCGGAGCCGCGTCGCTCATGCTCTTTTCAGCCTCTGATTTCGACTCAGAGCCGGCATAGGCGGCGCGCTGGACCGATTTCGAGCGGCAATAGTAGAGCGACTTCACGCCCTTCTCCCAGGCGGTCCAGTGCAGCATGTGCAAATCCCACTTATCGATATCGCCCGGCAGGAAAATGTTCAGCGACTGCGACTGGCAGATAAAGGGCGTGCGGTCGGCGGCATGCTCGATGACCCAGCGTTGGTCGATTTCAAAAGCGGTACGGAACAGCGCCTTTTCGTGCTCGTCCAGGCAGTCGAGTTGCTGCACCGAACCTTCATGCTCGAGGATGGTGGCCCAGACCTCCGGCGTATTCTTGCCCTTGGCTTCAAGCGCGGCTTCCAGCTGCGGGTTCTTTACCGTGGTGGAACCGGACAGCGTCTTGTGCGTGTAGACATTGGCCGGGATCGGCTCGATGCCGGCAGAGACACCGCCGCAGATGATCGAGATCGACGCCGTCGGCGCGATCGCCAGCTTGTGCGAGAAGCGGGCCTTCACACCGTTTTCTTCCGCATCCGGGCACGCACCGCGCTCATCGGCCAGCTTCACCGAAGCGGCGTCAGCCTGCTGGCGGATATGCTTGAACAGTTTGAGGTTCCATGACTTGGCCATGGCGCTCTCGAACGGCGCATTCATCTGCTGTAGGAAGGTATGCAGGCCCATCAGGCCAAGGCCGACCGAACGCTCGCGAATGGCGGAGTAGACGGCACGGTCCATTTCCGCCGGAGCGCGCTCGATGAAGTCCTGCAGGACATTGTCGAGGAAGCGGAAAATGTCCTCGATGAATTGCGGATCGTCTTTCCACTCGAGGTATTTTGCCGCGTTGAGCGAAGACAGGCAGCACACCGCGGTGCGTTCCTGACCGTTATGGTCATAACCCGTCGGCAGCATGATCTCAGCACACAGATTGGACTGGCGCACCTTCAGACCCAGCTTGCGCTGGTGCTGCGGCAGGGCGTTATTCACCGTGTCGGAATAGATGATGTAGGGCTCGCCGGTCTGCAGGCGCAGCTCGATGATCTTCTGCCACAGCTTGCGGGCATTGATGGTTTTGACCACTTCGCCGGACTTCGGCGATTTTAGCTCGAACTCTTCATCATTGGCGACAGCGTGCATGAAGGCATCGGAGATGTTGAGGCCGTGATGCAGGTTCAGGGACTTGCGGTTGAAGTCGCCGGACGGTTTGCGGATTTCGAGGAATTCCTCGATTTCCGGGTGGTTGACGTCGAGATAGACGGCAGCCGAGCCGCGGCGCAGAGAGCCTTGGGAAATCGCCAGCGTCAGGCTGTCCATGACGCGGATGAAGGGGATGATGCCGGAGGTCTGGCCGACTTCGCCGATCTTCTCGCCGATGGAGCGGACATCGCCCCAATAGGTGCCGATACCGCCGCCATTGGAGGCCAGCCAGACATTCTCGGTCCAGGTGCCGACAATATCGTCGAGCGAATCGCCGACGGAGTTCAGGAAGCAGGAGATCGGCAGACCGCGATCGGCACCGCCATTGGACAAAACCGGCGTGGCCGGCATGAACCAGAGCTTCGAGATATAATCATACAGACGCTGGGCGTGCTCGGTATTGTCGGCATACGCGGTCGAGACGCGTGCGAACATGTCCTGATAGCTCTCGCCCGGGAGCAGATAGCGGTCTTCCAGCGTCTTTTTGCCGAAATCGGTCAGCAGGGCATCACGGGAGCGGTCGACCTTGACGCTTTCCACCACGCGCAGATGGTCTGCCGCGTTCGGTTTCGGCTTGCCGCGTTGCGGCTGCGGTGCTTCCGGAAGCTCGTTCTCGATCTTGTGCTGCGAGGCCGAATCCAATGGTGTCATGACGCGTGTGCTCCCCAGACCCGAAGGCAAAACTGTCCTGTTCGCGCGAAAAACAGCGTCGCGCGCTCAACTTAACCGAACGGTTGAAAAATCTGTATAGTGTGCCGCTGTGACCAGCTGACCCAACATATAGTGGCTGAGCCCAAATCGGTCGTCAACGCCCCGAATGGTCTTTGAGCGGATTTTTTAGTTAACAAGTCCTGAACGCGGACAGGCGGCCGTCACGCCCGGTTAAGGGGCGTGACAGACCTGTGTAGCAAGGGTTAATCGCCGTTTACCGGGGTTTAGAAAGGGTTACGACAGATTGAGCAGTTCCGGATCGCCACCTTGCGCGGAAATGTTGATCGTCACCGTTTTTTCACCCGCAAATCTGTGCAGGTAATGCGGCCCGCCAGCCTTGGGACCCGTGCCAGACAAGCCCTCTCCGCCGAAGGGCTGTACCCCTACAACGGCTCCGGTCATGTTGCGATTGACGTACACATTGCCCGCCGGCACCAGCGACTGAACTTGGCTGTGGAAAGTTTCCAGACGGGAGTGAACCCCCAGGGTCAGGCCATACCCCTTGGCCGCCAGAGCGGCGGCCATGGCGGTCATGTCTTTCCGCTTGTAACGCACAACATGTAGTACCGGACCAAAGACTTCACGCTCCAGAAGGTCCAGAGATGGCAACTCCACAAGGGCCGGACCGAAGAAGCAGCCGGTCTCACCGGACAGGCCGGTATCGAGCTGTTTGAGAATCGTCGCCTCGCGACTCATCCGCTCCATGTGATCGATCAGGATCTGGCGCGCGTCCGAATCAATCACCGGGCCGACATCGGTCGTGACCTCCGCCGGGTCACCGATCTGCAATTCATCCATGGCTCCGGCCAGGCCCTCGATGAACTCATCGGCCGTGTCTTCTGGCAGGAAGATCACACGCAGGGCCGAGCAGCGCTGACCGGCCGAACCGAAGGCCGACAGCACCGCATCATCGACGACCTGCTCTTTCAGGGCCGTGGTGTCGACAAACATACCATTGAGCCCGCCGGTCTCGGCAATCAGCGGCGCGATCGCAGTGTCGCGGGCTGCAAGCGCGCGGTTGATCAGGCGTGCCACCTCGGTCGAGCCGGTAAAGGCAACGCCCGCCGTGCGGTTGTCCGAAGTCAGCGCCGCGCCTACCGTCTCGCCCTGGCCGGGCAGCAGATAGAGCACGTCTTGCGGCAGACCGGCGGCCTGAAACAGCTTGATAGCCTCGAAGGCGATCAGCGGCGTCTGTTCGGCCGGCTTGGCGAGAACGGTATTACCCGCGGCCAAGGCCGCCGCAATCTGGCCGGTAAAGATGGCCAGCGGGAAATTCCAAGGGCTGATGCAGACGAAGACACCGCGACCGGTCAGGCCGAGATGATTCGTCTCGCCCGCCGGCCCCGGCATGCGGACCGGGCTATCGAACTCGCGCTCGGCCTGGGCAGCATAATAGCGGCAGAAATCGACCGCCTCGCGCACCTCGTCGATACCGTCCTGGGCGGTCTTGCCGGCCTCACGCGCCATCAGCGCGATCAGACGGTCAGTATTCTCCTCCATGGCATCAGCCATGGCACGCAGGATTTCGCCGCGCGCACGGCCGCCGCGCGCATTCCAGGACGGGAAGGCGGCCTGGGCTTTTTCAAATGCCGCTTCGACCAACGCTGTATCGGCTTCGACAATACTGCCGAGCGTGCGGCTCCGGTCGACGGGGCTGACGACCGGCCGGGCCTCGCCTTCGGCCGAAATCCCGGCCACCAGTGGATGGGCCGCAATCGGACCAGCCTGGTCAAAGGCCTCGACGGCCTTGGCCAGACGATCACGCACCGCGGTCTGCGACAGATCGGTACCCTTGGAGTTGGGACGCTCATCGCCATAGAGCTTGCCCGGGGTCGGGATTTTCTGGTGCCGCGTCAGTTCGGCAGCCGCTTCGAACGGACCGCGGGCGACATCCTCAACCGGAACCGCCTCATCCAGGAAGGAATGGACGAAGGAGGTGTTGGCGCCATTCTCCAGCAGGCGGCGCACCAGATACGGCAGGAGATCCTCATGACTGCCGACCGGGGCATAGACCCGCACCGTGCGTGCGCCATGCGCTTCCAGCGCGGCGCGATAAAGCGGATCACCCATGCCGTGCAGGCGCTGGAACTCATAATCAGTGACCCCGGCCTTCTCGGCCAGCAGGCGAACCGAGGCGAGCGTGTGAGCGTTATGCGTCGCGAACTGGCTGTAGATCTGCTGTGGGGCCGCCAACATGCGCCGGGCACAGCCGAGATAATTGAGATCGGTTGCCGTTTTGGTCGTCCAGACCGGGAAGTCCGGCCAGCCCATCTGGTGGCCGAATTTGATCTCGGTATCCCAATAGGCGCCCTTGACCAGACGCACCAGGAAACGGCGGCCGGTCTGGCGCGCCAGTTCGATAATCTTGTCGAGCACGTGCGGGGCACGTTTCTGATAGGCCTGCACGGCGAGGCCCAGACCATTCCAGCCATCGAGCGACGGATCGCGGGCCAGGCGTTCGAGAATCTTGAGTGAAATGACCAGGCGGTCGCTTTCCTCGGCATCAATGCAGAAGCCGATATCGTGCGACTTGGCGGCCCGCGCCTGCTCCAGCACCATCGGGTAGAGCTCGTTCATGACGCGCTCTTCCTTGATGGCTTCATAGCGCGCATGCAAAGCGGAGAGCTTTACCGAGACGCCGTGGACCTGCTCGATCGGACCGTCGCCGCGCGCCTTGCCGACCGCTTCGATGGCATCGAGATAGCGCTGGTGATAGCGCTGCGCGTCCGCAGCCGTACGCGCGCCCTCGCCCAGCATGTCAAAGGAGCCGATTTCCTTGTGCTTGGCCGAGCGCTTCAAGGCTGCCTCGATCGTGCGGCCGAGGACGAACTGCTCGCCCATGATCCGCATGGCCTGCATGGTCGCCGTCCGGATTACCGGCTCGCCCATGCGCTGGGTCAGCTTCTTGAGGTATTGCGTCGGATTACGGCGCGCTTCGCCATCGACATCAATGATCTTGCCGGTCAGCATCAGCCCGAGGGTCGAGGCATTGACCAGCCAGTGCTCCGACTTGCCCGCATGCTCCCCCCAGTCACCGTCGGAAATCTTCTCCGCGATCAGCTTGTCGCGGGTTTCACCGTCCGGCACCCGCAGGAGGGCTTCCGCCAGGCACATCAATGCCAGGCCTTCCTTATTGGACAGACCGAATTCCTGCAGGAAGGACTCCATGAGACCGCGCACCTTGGTGGAGACGCGGGCCCGCTTGACCAGGTCGATGGCGTCATCGCGCACCCGGTCGCGTTCAGCATCGCTGAAGCCGACCGCTGCGGCGAGGCCGGGCACGAGCTCGGACTCATCGGTAAACTTATGGAAGTCGATGGCATCCCAATCGATCGCACTGCGCGTTTGAATATTCACGGCGCACCTCCCTCAGGGCCTGAAATTTGGCCGGAGAATGATCCCGAGTGACGCCTACGGCAAGCCCAGTGTGCGGTAAGTCTTCGCCTGCGTGCTGGAATAGGCTAAACCCTAGTCAGGCAACCCGGAGCGTCGCCCGCGTGAAATGGGCGCAAACAGCTGATTAGATGAATAAAAAGGCAGAACTCGCGAACAATATCGTGACCACGAACGGCCCCGATGCGGAGGATAGCGAAGAGCGTCCGCAGCGCATCATGCTGGTGACCGATGCGTGGGAGCCGCAGATGAACGGTGTTGTACGCACGCTTTCGCGGACGGTCGCCGAGCTGCGCAAGATGGAGCGCGAGGTCGAGGTCATTCATCCAGGGCTTGGTTACAAGACCATGCCACTGCCGACCTATCCGGAAATCCAGCTGGCGATGGGCGCCCGCAAGGATATCGCCCGCCGCTTCACCGAGTTCGAACCGGAAGCGATCCATATCGCCACCGAAGGCCCGCTCGGCATGGCCGCACGCGGCATCTGCGTGAAGTGGAAAATCCCCTTCACAACCAGCTATCACACGAAATTCCCGGAATATGTGAACGCCCGCATGCCGCTCATCCCGCTCGGTGCGGGCTACGCTTTCATGCGCTGGTTCCATAATGCCGGCGGCCGCATGATGGTGACGACACCGTCCATGCGCGACGACCTGACCCAGCGTGGCTTCAAGAACCTCACGCCCTGGGCCCGCGGTGTCGATATCGACCTGTTCAATCCGTCCAAGCGGATGATGGGCGGCGAAGATGTCTTTGCCGGCCTGGAACGTCCGATCTGGGTCAATGTCGGCCGCGTCGCTGTCGAGAAGAATATCGAGAGCTTCCTCGAGCTCGACCTGCCCGGCACCAAGGTGGTGGTCGGCGATGGTCCGCAGCTGGAAGAGCTGCAGGCCAAATACGCCAATGCCGTCTTCACCGGCGCCAAGTTCGGCGACGAGCTGGCCCGTCATTTCGCCGATGCCGATGTCTTTGTCTTCCCGAGCTGGACCGACACGTTCGGCCTGGTCAATCTGGAAGCCATGGCCTGCGGCACGCCGGTCGCGGCCTATCCGGCGCATGGCCCCAAGGACATCATCCCGGGCTCCGGCGGCGGCTTCATCAATGACGACCTGCGCCAGGCCTGCCTGGACTGTCTCGAGATTGACCGCGCCGCACCGCGCTCCCATGCCGAAAAACACTCCTGGGAACAGTGTGCGACGGATTTCCTGGACAATCTCAAACCGCATCCCAAGCCGGAGCGGCGACGCTTCTGGCAGCGTCTGCGCAATCGCAAATCGACCCTGGAATAGAGTTCTGAAAGCGCCGGCCTAGTTCGGCGCTTCGCGCATCGGGTTAAGGGCGAGCGCATCGTCGGCCGCCGCATCGCGCTCATCATCGAGCAGCGGGATGAGCCCGCGATCGGTGAGATAGCCGAACTCGCCCCAGGCATCCTCCGAGACAAATTCCTGGACATAATCCGACAGGCCGGACACCAGGCCGAGATGCTGGTTCTTCACATAGAAGAAGAGCGAGCGCGAGATCGGGTATTCGCCCGAAGCGATCAGTTCGAACTCGGGCTCGACGCCGTCGACCCGCGCCCCGACCAGGCGATCGGAATTCTGGTCCAGGAAGGAAAAGCCGAACACGCCGAATGCGCCGGGTGAGTTGACCAGCGTCTGCACGATGGCGTTGTCATTCTCGCCGCTATCTATCCAGGCACCGTCCTCGCGGATGCGGCTGGCGAGACGATCAAAACGGCGTGGGTCGGCGGCTTCCAGCGTGGCCATACAGCCGATGGACCGGGCGCCTTCTTTCAGGGCCAGGGCGATAAAGGCGTCCCGCGTACCGGAAGTGGGCGGGGGCCCGAAGACCTCGATCCGTACCGGCGGCAAGGACGCATCGACATCGGACCAGCGCCGCGCCGGGTTGGCGATAAAGGATGAGCAGCTGTCATCAGCCGGCACGTCCGCAGCCAGCGCCAGCCACAGCTCGCGCAGCGAGAGCGATAATGGTGGCTCTCCGGTATCGGCATAACCGAAGACGATACCGTCAAAGCCGAACTTCACCTCGGTGATCTCGCGCACACCATTATTCCGGCAGCGCTCATACTCGGAGGCCTGCATGCGGCGCGAAGCATTGGAGACATCGGGGTATTCGGTGCCGACACCGTCACAGAACAGGCGGAACCCGCCTCCCGTACCGGTCGATTCCACCACCGGGGTCGGGTATTGCGTGCGCGCACCGAAGCTTTCAGCCACCGCCGTGGAGAAGGGAAATACGGTCGAGGAGCCGACAATACGGATCTGATCGCGCTGCTGCGCATGGGCAGCCTGCCCCGCAGCAAGCGCCAGCAACCCGGCCAGCAATAACAGCCTCGTCCTCATGACCCGCACGCATCCTCGATCAAAAAAAGTTTGATCGAGGCCTATACCAGCCGTTTGCGTAGTAATTGCGACATCAGGTCAATGGCACTCACAGCGATGACGATGACCAGGACGATGGCGGCGGTACGCTGATAATCGAAAGCGCGAACCGCTTCGAACAGGATCTGGCCGATACCGCCGGCACCGATCAGGCCGAGCACGGTGGCCGAGCGGGCATTGGACTCGAAACGATAGAGACCGAAGGAGGTCCACAACGGGGCCACCTGCGGGATCACCGCCCAGATGATTTCGTGCAGCGGCGTTGCACCGGTCGCCCGGACGCCTTCAATCGGGCCTTCATCCACAGCCTCGACGGCCTCGGAGAACAGCTTGGCCAGGACACCGGTGGTATGCACGGCCAGCGCCATTACACCGGCGAGCGGGCCCAGGCCGACCGCGGCGATGAAGAGCAGGGCGATGATCAGCTCGTTGATCGAGCGGAACACATCCATCAGGCGGCGCACCGGCTGCACAATCCAGCCCGGCGCCACATTGCGCGCGCTCATCAGGCCGAAGGGGATGGCCGCAATGACGGCGATGAACGTGCCCCAGATCGCGATCTGAACGGTGACGATCATTTGCGGCACGGCTTCCGCGATCCCGCTGCGCAGATCGGTGGAGTATTCGGCCCGCGAGGCGGCATCGAAAATGTTGGACGGGAAGAAGCCGGCGATGAACTCACCCATATCGCCGGCGTTTTCGACCAGCAGATAGGAGCGGTCCATATCCGCGGAATCAAAGCTCCAGACCAGGATCACGATCACGCCGACGGAAATGAAGACATTGATCAGGCGCTCGCTCAGAGGCACGCGCGGCCCCGGTCCACGCGGCGCGCTCGCCCACAGCATGATGATCAGCAACGCACCGGTCAGGCCCAGCAGGATGACCCCGCCAGAGGCACTGCCCGAGGCCTGCCCCGTGCCGGCATTGGCGGCATCGTCCTCGAGGGTTTCACCTACAGAGCTGGCCAGGCTGACCAGGCCGCTATTACCCGCCTCGACCTCGGCCAGACGCGCTTCAAGCTCGGCGATACGGCTGGCGCGTTCCTCCTCGCTCAGGGTCTCATCGGTCCGGGTCTGGGTGATATCGCGGACGATTTCCAGCTGCACGATGGGATCGAGATGGGCATTGGAGGACGGCAGGAAGGTGCCGAAGACCAGCGGATTGAGGATATCCCGCGCCGCCTGGATCTCCTCCGGCGTGCCGCGGCGGCCGTAATTCATGAAGAAGTACTGGATGCGCTGCTTGGCTTCCTCATCGAGATCGCCCCGCCAGATGATCGGATCGGTCTGGATCATCGGCGAACGCCAGATTTCGCGCAGGCTGGCATAGATATCCGGACGCGAGCGCTGCAGCACCAGCATGTTGGTGGTGTTGTTGGCCGCCACATCGACCAGCTCATTGGCCACGGCCAGGGCGTTGGCTTCATGGCTGGCATTGCGCACGGAGTTGAAACACTCGTTCGGGTCGATGCCGCGCGGCGCGAAGATGAAGGCCGACGGAACCAGGAAGCCGGAGGTGGAATTGGGGTCGCCCATGCCGAAGTCGATCGAACCGTCACAGGTGAGGATATCGTCAAGCGTCTGGATCGGGCTGTCGACCGGCACCAGAAGCACCGAGTGATAGCCCTCGGAGCCGTCCGGATAAGTCGCCTTGGCAAACACTTCCCCGCCCGCTAGGCGGACCGCCTGCAAGCCGGAGAAGTTGGAGAACCAGGCCACCTGGACATTGTCATAGCGCATCGCCTGGATCACGCCGGCATAATCCGACGCGTAGAAAGGCTGGATATTGTAGCCGGTCCATTCCGACATGGCGGCGATAAAGGGCCGCCAGTTGGATTCCAGGTTGGACGAACTCTCCGTGGCAATAATGCCGAAATTGATGGTGCGGCGATCATCAGACGCCGCGGAACCGCTCGTACCGGCTTCGCCTGTGCTGACATCGGAACAGGCGGCCAGGGCGAGGAGGAGCGGTGCCAGGAGCAGCGCTTTGAGAGCCTTGATCATCACGGTCATGCCTCTTCACCCCCGTAGAAGGCCGCTTCGAATTCGGGGCCGTAGATTTCGATCAGTTTTTCCTTGGTCAGCTCGTCCTGCGGCCCGTCATAAAGGACCTGGCCCTTGTTGAGCGCGACGATGCGATCGCAGAACTGACGCGCATAATCGATCTGGTGCAGGGTGACGACCACGGTGAGGTCATCTTCCTTGTTCAGCTCGCGCAGCAATTCCATGACATTGCGGGCCGAGACGGGATCGAGTGACGCAATCGGTTCATCGGCAAAGAGCACCTCGGCGCCCTGCACGAGGGAGCGGGCAATAGCGGCGCGCTGCTGTTGACCGCCGGACAGGTTGGAGGCGCGGCGCCCGGCAAACTCGGCGATCCCGACACGGTCGAGGGCATCCATGGCGGCCTGTTTGACCGAATTGGGGAACATACCCAGCACACCGCGCCAGCGCGGCAGACGGCCGAGCGCACCGAGCAGGACATTGCCGAACAGGCTCAACCGGCCGACCAGATTGAACTGCTGGAAAATAAAGCCGAGATGGGAGCGGTTATCGCGCACACCGGGGGCGAGCTTGCCGCCTTCCTGCATGGTCTTGCCGAGGATGGAGACCGGGCCGGAATTGCTGTCGGCCACCTGCAATGCCGCAGCGACCCGCAAGAGCGTCGACTTGCCGGAACCGGACGGGCCGATCAGAGCGACCATCTCGCCGGTGTTCACGGTCAGCGACACATCATCAAGCGCCTTGGTCTCACCGAATGTCATGCGGACATGATCGGCGTGGAGCGCTGCAACAGCCTCGGCCATGCTTTATTTCCCCTTCGTACTCACCCGTTTTTGGCGTATGCCGATGAGAGTTTCGTGACAAGGGCTGATCGCCGTGCTGCTGCACTTTGCCACTTTATTGCTGCTCGCGGCCCTCATCGCGCTGGTCTGGACCGACACGCAGAGCTTCCGCCTGCCGGACAAGATCACTCTACCGCTGATTCCCGCCGGACTGGCCGTGAATGCTGTTCTTCTTGATCAGATCTGGTCACCGCTGATCGGCGCGGCGCTGGGTTATGGTGTGCTGGTCTCGATCGAGCTGGGCTATCGTTATCTGCGCGGTATTGACGGGCTTGGCCGCGGTGACGCCAAACTGCTCGCGGCCGGTGGCGCCTGGTGCGGTGCCTGGATGCTGCCCGTGATCTTGCTGATCGGCAGCTGGAGCGCCCTGCTCTACGTCTTTTTGGTTGGACTGGCGGAACGCCGCGCGCCGGACCAGAGCACAGCCATCGCCTTCGGCCCCTGGATCGCCTACGGCATTATCCTGGCCTGGTGTTTTCACGCCTTCGGTGCACCGTTTCAGCTGGCTTTCTAGCCTGGCCGCAATTGCCGGCAGGCATAATGCCCGATCACCGGGATAACGAGGCGCTGACCGTCGGGCTGCTGGATGCTCAACACCGAGCGTTCAATTCTCTGGCCTTCCGGCAGCCGCTCGCCCACCGTCCCCGTCAGGCGCAGGTCAAGCTGGCGGCCAGCGTCGACATAACGGCGCTCATAGGGGTCGCCGACAATAAAACTGCTCTGGCGCGCGGGAAACGAGAACGCGTTGACCTGCCCATTGGCGAAGACGCGGGCAAAGCCCTCGGTCTCGTTCTCAAAAGCCAGGAAGCGATGCGAACTGTCAGCGCTCCAGAAAAATGTGCCGCAGGCGCCGGCGACCAGCGGCTGCGCCGGCAGCTCGCTCAGTGCTTCCACAGCGTCCGCCGCAACCGGCTCGGCGACCGGAGCCGTCGCGACACCGGGCATTTGCAATCCACTCGTGGCGCAACCGCCCAGCGCAAGCGCACCCGCAAGACCTGCGATCCATGCATTAGGGCTGGCCATAACTCACACTCCCCTGGCGGCGCCAGACATCGCCGTCGCGTTCCAGCCCGCCCAGAGCCAGAACATCCGCCAGCTCGGCGCGAGAGGTCTGCAATTCCAGCGACCATTGATACCCGCTGCGGTCGAACTCGATCTCACCGGTCAGGCCGAGATCATCCGACATACCAGAGAAATCCAGCACGAGCCGCCCCTCGCGGCAAGACAATTGCCCGGCCAGATCCGGCCCCTGAAAGCCATAGGTGGCCGCGAATTGGGTCAGGGCGGCGGTCCGCACCGTCCCCTGAGCAGAACGGCAGGTATCGCCATCCAGCTCCAGCCGACTGATATTGCCGGAGACCTGGCCATCAAGATCAAGACCCGGGAAAACCGGGACGCCGAGGCGCTCGAGGCTGGCATTGAACCGGGTCTCGCGCAGCTCCATCCAGTCGCCGGCCATGGCCATTTGCCCCTGACCACGCACACTGCTGTCACTGACACTCCACGCGGCCGACAGGCGGCCGACCAGCAAGGGCAGCGGATTAACGGCGAGCTCGATCTCGCGCACCGGCATGGCGGCGATGCGCATGCCGTAAACCCGGCCATGCCAGAGCGAGCCATAGACGTCCTGATAGCCGAAGGCACTCGCACCGCCTGCTACTATCATCACCGCCTTCAACGGCATCAGCGCGATCAGCCAGACGAGGACAGCAGCCAGTCCAATGAGCAGGTAACGCAGCATCTAACCCCCTCCGCCGCGGCGCAGGACCAGGCTGATCTGAGCGTATTCATTGCCCTCGCGATCCATCGTGCTGGCCATGACCTGGACGCCATAGCGCTCTTCCAGATCGATCAGCCAGCTCATCACCGCCCGGGTCTCGGCCCGCTCGATATTGACGGTCAGCGAGCCGTCATCACCGGGGATCATGCGGGCGATGGCAATCTGGTTGCCGATCGCGAGCGAACCGACAATGGAGCGCAGGGACTGCCCGGACCCGATTTGTGCGGCCCCGCTGGAGGACAGCGCGCGATAGGTCTCCGCATCCGCCTCAATAGCGCGGTACAGACGCATGGATCCGGCATAATCATTGCGCGCCTGCTGGTGGAAATCGATCAGCGGCCGCGCCAGGAGAAGATAACCGATCAGCCCGGCCAGCATGACGAACATGATGGCCAGCAAAACCTGCTCGCGATCACTGCGGCCGGACCAATAGGTCTGGATAGCTTGGACAACCGGGTTCATCGCAACCTCAACACAAACTCGCCTTCAAGGCCGGCCTCGCCTTCGCGCGCGCCATTATCCTCAAGGCCGATACCCAACCGTGCCGCCTCGGCGCTGAGCGCGTCGAAATCGGCAAAATCGGTGTACAGGGCCGAGACTCGCAATTCCGCCCGCGCCTGATCAAAACGGATGCCCTCAATCCGCACCCGCTCATTTCCCGCGGTCAGTTCGGACAAGGCGGTGACGTGCAACAGGAAGGAGGAGGTTTCCCCGCCCCCCAGCGCCGCGATGCGATCGCCGAGAATGCGTTCGGCCTCGGCCGGGATAACCCGGCGCGTGACCTCGGGTACGGCCGACCGGAACACCGCCACGCTGGCCGCGTCAAAACGGTCCGCCTGCAGCCGGTAATACATCGCCTCGGACCCCAGGAGCGCACCGAAAGCGATCAGCAATCCCGCGGCGAGAGCACCGGTATAGCGCAGGGGTTTGAGCACAACCGACCAGTCCAGGGTCGAGAGCCAACGCTCACCAAACAGGGGTGGCAGATCGCCCAGGTCAGCGTCATCCATTCGCCGTGCACGACCAGCAAGGTCTTCACGCGAGACAGCGCGGAACGCTGCTCCGGTCAGGCCCAGCGAGGATGAGACCGCGACATCTCCGCCGGAGGCGCCATGGACTATGGCGTGAGCGATCTGACCAAACAGGTCCGGATCAACCGCCCCGCCAAAGGCGGTCCCGTCCTGTTGCGCGCTCTGGCCATACCAGAACAGAACATCACCGCGGCGATCGAACAGCGTCAGGGCCGCCTCCTGGTCGGCGGCGGCCTGATAGTCAGCCATTGTGTAGACCGGCCGCACGAGCACCGGTTCCAGGCGCTGCTGCAAGGCCTCTACCCAGTCATTCTCCGCCGCCATGATCCAGCGCTTGCCGTCGGCGGCGCGTGCGCCCGGGATGATCCGGGTCTCCTCCAGCGAGGCGGCCAGCTCATCCTCGACCATGAAGGGTGCGGCCTGGCGGGCCTCGCGTTCACTTCGGGCCGGCAGGTTGATCCGGGTGAGGAAGACGCGCTCACCGGGCAGGATGCACAAGGTCCGGTCAATGCCGCTACGGTCCGCAATATCCGGCGCCTCATCCTTGCCGGCCTGGCCGGAGCGCAGCGTATTGCCGCTCTCCCGGTCGATCACCGACCAGTCCAGCGTGCCCGCATCGTGGACCTGGATGACAAGATCCTGGCTCATGAGAAGCTTCCATAGCGTTGGGTCAGACGGCGCAGCGAACCCCCGCCGCGCCATTCGACCGTTTCGTTGAGCTCGAAACGCATGCCGGCATAAAGCACGTCGATTTCAATCTCAAAATAATTCGTGGTGATGCCGACACTGCCGCGCATCTCGTCGGTCAGCTCGAGGTTTTCCAGCAGGTTCAACTCCCAGAACTCCGAGGCCTGTTCAAACCCGGCCGGAGGACGTCGCAGGAGCAGGCCATCGGCCTCGACCTGGGTGATATTGCCGTCGAGGGCGGCGATCAGGAGCGGCAATTGGTCGGCGCGCAGCGTGTTGATATTGACCGAGAGCGGATCGGTCATCGGACGGGTACAGACCAGCGGCTCAAGCACGCGGAACAGGTCCGGCGTCATGGCCTCCAGGGCGAGCAATTCCTGGGGCTCGGCCAACAGCGTATTGCCGGTGCGGTAGGCCCGGCTGAGATCGCTGTAGAGCTCGTCCTCGCCGCCGGAAATGGTCTGGCGGACATCGCTGTCGATCCAGTCCAGCGTCTGGGCTGAAATCCGTCCGACCTCCTGCGCCGGCAGACCTGCCGCCCGCATCAGGATTTCATAGCGGTGCCGGTGCGCCGCCACTTCGCGCAGTACGCCATCCTCGCCGCGCACGACCAGACTGTTGAGATTGAAGCAATTATTGCCGTCGGTGACCGTGCCGGCGAGCTGGCCCTGATCGATCGGGAAAATCTGCGGACCGTTGAGCCATTCCGCATCGGGCCGCAGGGCCTGGTCCGGCGCGCTCATCGCCCGCTCGATGGAGATCTCGGCGAAGTCACGCGCGCCGAGCGCATACCAGTAGGCCTGGTCGCGGATTTCCAGATTGGCCGTGCGCCGCATGGAAAAGCGCAGATCCGTCGCCAGCGCCATGGCCACCGTGGTCATCAGCGCGACCAGCAGCAAGGCGCTGATCAGCGCAGCGCCGCGCTCGCGGGAAACGGTCCGGACGGTCCCGCTCATGACAATCCCTCCGGTGTCACGGCGATGAATTCCAGCGCGCCGAAATCCGGAGCGGTAAAGCGCAGCCGCACGGCTCGCGGAAAGGCCTCGTTCTCACTGCCTGGACGGCGCAGGGCCTGGCTGCGCCAGTTCACACCGAAATAGAAATCCGCCGCAATCGCCTCCGCCCGGTCGGCGAGCACCTGCTCGCTCTGGCGGGTTTCGCCGGTCATGTCCGGATAATCCGAGGCGCGGCGGATCAATTGCCCTCCACGGACGAGGTATTCGACATGAATCAGCGAGCTGCGCGCACGGATATAGCCCGGATTGGCGCGGCCATGGCGGGTGAAGGCAAACAGGATACGCTCGGCCTCGGCATCATCGCCCAGGCGGAGGCCGGCATTGTCACCGGCGAAGACATAGGAGCGCGGATAGCCGTCAGCCCCGCGCACCGTCCGGTCGGCGAGCTGGCCGAGGTCCTCACGCAACAAAACCCGCACACGATCAAGACCGGCAGAGCGCGCAAGGGCCTTCTCATTGACGTCGCGAGCGGTCAGCGTGGACGCCAAAAGCGCGACGGAAATGGTCCCGATTACAGCGAAGACGAAGGTCGCGATGAGCACTTCCAGCAGGGAGAAACCGGCGCTTTGATCGGCGGGATGGGTCATCATCACGGCCTCCGCCGGAAGGTTTCGATACGCCCGGCAAGATAGCCGCTCTCACCTTCACGTACCGTCATGACCAGCCGGACCAGCTCGCGATCCGTCGTGGCTTCGACATCGAGTTCCCAGCTATAGCCGACACCGGCGAGCTCATAATCCCCCGACCGGCCGGTGATACGGCCAGGACGCAGGAGTTCCATATTGAGCAGGTTTTCCGCTGCCACCATACCCAGTGCCCGGGTTTCCACGGCCGTGGTATTCCGCGTTGTCACCGAGACCATATTGACCACAGCCAGCCCGGCCAGCGCCAGGATCGCTAGCGCCGCCATGACCTCAATCAGGGAGAACCCCTGCTCAGCGGCTTGATGATCAACGGCCGGGCTCATGCGCCGATCTCGCGTCGCTCAAGGGTTTCATTTTCGGTCCAGTTCAGTTCGATCTCACGCCCCTGCCCCTGCAGGCGAAGCCGGAACGGATCGTTGAGCCCGGCCGGGTCGAACCAGAATACCGGTACGGCGCTGCCTTCCGCTTCCACCAGCACAGCGTCGGTCACGCTGAGACGGATCTCCGCCTGCATGCGGTGCGGTTCAAGCCCCGGATTATTGCCCAACGGACGCCAGAGGCCGTCGACATAGCGGTAGAAGGCATAACCGGCGCCGAACTCCTCGATCACAAGCCCGACAGGTTGACCGGTCGCAATGGCATCCTGGCTGGCATAGTTGAGGCGCAGCGTCAGCCGGTCGGCCTCGCTGTCGAGCGGATCGTCAGCGGGCTGAACAGCAAACACCACCGCTGCTGACACCATTGCGACAATGGTAATCGCCACCAGGATCTCCAGCAGGGAGAGGCCTGCATCAGATGGCAGGCGACGCCGCATCAGCGATCCCAATTGCCGATATCGGCGTCGAGATCCTCGCCACCCTCGCGGCCGTCAGCCCCGAGCGACCAGATATCAAAGACGCGGCCGTCACGGCCGGGATAGGCATACTGGTAGGGGTTGCCCCAGGGATCGTCCTCCAGCCGGCGCAGATAGCCGCCCGGACGGTAATTGGCAGCATCATCCCGCGGCGCGGTGACCAGCGCGTCCAGCCCCTGCTCGGTCGTCGGGTAGCGGCGCATATCCAGGCGATAGGCGTCGATCGCCTGTTCCAGCGTGGCCAGGTCGGTCCGCGCTTTTTGCACCATGGCCTGTTCCTGGGCCGGCAGCACGTTGAGCAGAACAATCGTTCCGAAAATGCCGATAATGGTGATGGTCACCAGGACTTCGAGCAGGGACAGGCCCGCTTCCTTGTCGGTCGCATCCGGACGGGCAGAAGTGTGGTTTTGCTCTTGCGTCGTCATCAGATCTCTCCCTAGCCGAGCGGCATGGTATTGAGTTGCAGGATCGGCAACAGGACAGACAGGACAATCAGTCCGACCCCGACCCCGAGAATAAGAAGTATAGCCGGCTCAAGCAGGTTGAGCCCGACCGTGATGGAACTGTCCAGATCCTGTTCGAGCTGATCGGCGGAGCGGCGGAACATCTCGCCCAAGGCGCCGGATCGTTCGCCGGCGGCAATCATGAACAGGGCCAGTGCCGGGAACCAGCCGCGCGCGCGCATGGCGTCCGACAGGCCGCGTCCGGTTTCGATGTCGCGGATCACCAGCTCGAGCCGCCCCTTGAAGGCCAGATTGCCAGCGGCCCGCCGGGCCGCCCGCAAAGCATCGGGCAGGACAGCGCCGCTTTCGACCAGGATACCCATGGTCCGGCAAAACCGCGCCGCCTCGACATGGCGCAGGAAGGTACCGATCAGCGGCAGACGAGAAACCGCCCCGTCGAACACCGTCCGGACACTGTCCTGGCGCAGAAGGAAGCCGCAAAGCAGTACCAATGCGAACAGCCCACCCACCAGGACCGGCCAGAAACTCTGCATGAAGCCGGAGATCGCGATCATCACCCGGGTCAGAAGCGGCAAGGTCATCCCCATACCGGTAAACTGCTCGGCGATACGCGGCACAACAAAGGTCATCAGCAAGGCGATGACGCCGACGGCCACGGTGGTCAGAACCGCAGGATAGATCAGCGCACCGGTGACCCGGGTCTTCACCGCCTGTTCCTTCTCCAGATAATCCGCCAGACGCGCGAGCACTTCGCCGAGCCCGCCTGCCGTCTCACCCGCCGCGACCATGGCACGATAGACCGCCGGGAAGGATTTCGGAAAACCGTCGAGCGCGTCCGACAAGCGTTCACCTTCGGTGACCCGAACGCGGACGGCCATCAGGATGCGCCGCAAATGATGCCGCCCGCCCTGCTCGGCAACAAGGCCGAGGCTCTCCGCGATGGGCATGCCCGCGCCGATCAGGCTGGCAAGCTGACGCGTAATGAGCATCAATTCCCGGCCGGACAAATCGGACCGGGTCAGCTGGATATTGAGCGAGAGCCCCTCGCCGGTTGCCCGCGGCTTGCGCTCATCGGCATGGCGGATCGACAACGGGGCCATGGACCGGCTGCGCAGCTCGCGCCGGGCCGCCACTTCGCTGTCAGCGGTGATCAGCCCCTTGGACTTCTTCCCCGCCTTGTCGAGTGCCTCATACTCAAAGGCCGGCATTGCGCTCTCCGTCCTCGCGACAGACGCGCAGGACTTCCGACAGGCTGGTCGTGCCGTTCAGCACCAGATCAATACCGTTGTCGAACAAGGTCTTGCGATTGTCGAACGCGTGCCCGGCCATATCCGCTTCGCGGGCATCATCATGAATCAGACGGCGCAGGGCATCATCGACCATGACCAGCTCATAAATCCCGGTCCGGCCCTCATAACCCAGCTGGTTACACTGCGAGCAGCCGACCGGGCGATAGAGCTTGGCATCCGTGTTGGCGGGCAGACCGAGGAGCTCCAGCTCGGCGGCGTCCGGATCATAAGCCTCACGGCAATGCGCACACAGACGTCGCACCAGGCGCTGGGCCAGGATCGCCGTCAGCGTGGACGCCAGAAGATAGCTTTCCACGCCCATATCACGCAGGCGGGCGATGGCGGCCACCGCCGAATTGGTGTGCACGGTGGAGAGGACAAGGTGTCCCGTCAGGCTGGCCTGGACCGCGATCTGGGCCGTTTCGACATCGCGGATCTCGCCAACCATGACGATATCGGGATCCTGGCGCAGGATGGCGCGCAGGCCGGCCGCAAACGTCATTCCGACCTTGGCGTTGACCTGGGTCTGGCCAATACCATCGATCGCGTATTCGACCGGGTCTTCAACGGTGAGGATATTGCGCGTGGCATCATTGAGCAGGTTGAGCCCCGCATAGAGCGTCGTGGTCTTACCGGCACCGGTCGGGCCGGTGACAAGGACAATGCCATTGGGCTGGGCTAGGGCCTTGCGCACATCGGCAAGCATCTCCACCGGCATGCCGAGATCATCCAGGCTGTAGCGAGCCTGGGAATTATCCAGCAAGCGCAGCACGACGCGTTCGCCATAGCGCGAGGGCAGGGTCGACACACGGACATCGACAGCCTTGCCGCCCAGCGTGATGGTAAGACGGCCATCCTGGGGCACCCGCTTTTCCGAGATATCCAGCCGGGCCATGACCTTGATGCGCGAGACCAGCGGCGAGGCGAGCTTTTGCGAAACCGACACAGTCTCGCGCAGAACGCCGTCGATCCGGTAGCGAATGGAGACACGGTCCTCATAGGGCTCGACATGAACGTCGGAGGCGGAGGTGCGCACGGCCTCTGCAATCATGCCGTTGATCAGACGAATGATCGGCGCATCAGAGGCGCTATCGAGCAGGTCTTCGGTCTTGGGAATCTCATCGATCAGGCGGGAAAGGCTCTCATCCTGCTCTTCCGCCTCCATAGACTGCGCGTCGATGGCGTCGAAGGCATAAATGTCCGACAGCGCCTTGTCGAAGGCGGCGGCATCGCACTCCGAGACCGGCAGTGTCCGGCCAACCACCCGGCGCAGCTCAACCAGAGCCCGGCGATCCGCACCGGCGCGCAACAGAAACACGCCAGGCTCGCCCGGCTGGTAGGCGACACCCTTCTGGCGGGCATAGGCATAGGTTACCGGCGAGGTCTGGCGCGGAGCAGGCGCGGTCTGGTCTGGCGCGCTAGCGGTCATCGCTGGTCCCGGTCTGCGGCATGTCGACCATGAGCATGTTCATGATCGTCTCCAGGCTGCTGTCACCGCTCTCATCAGCGATCCGTTGCTGGCCCGCGATGTAATCGTAGCGGTTCTCGGTCACCGCCTGCATATCCGCTTCGCTGCGGATAATGGTCGGGCGGATGAAGACCATCAGATTGCGGCGTACGCTGGTTTCACTTTCAGAGCGGAACAGGCGCCCGACACCAGGCACATCGCCGAGCACCGGGACGCCATTCGTGGTGGCCTGATCGTCCTGTTCGATCAGCCCGCCCAGCACGATGATCTCGCCATTATCGGCCAGCACCGTCGTGGCGATGGAGCGCTTATTGGTGATCAGGTCGGACGAGGTCGTGCTCACCGTTCCAGCGACTGAAGACACTTCCTGCTCGATATAGAGCCGGACCGTATCGCCTTCAGTGATCTGCGGCCGCACCAGCAGTTTCACACCCACTTCCTCGCGATCAACGGTGCGGAACGGGTTGGAATTGTTCGAGCCCAGCGCTTCGCCCGTGGTGATCGGAATTTCCTGGCCGGAGAGGAAGGACGCCTCCTCATTATCCATCGCCAGGATGGACGGCGTGGCCAGCAGATTACTGTCGACATCGCTGTCGACCGCATTGAGCACGAGGCCGAACAGGGTGCCGTCGGAATTCTGACCGCCAAAGCCGAGCGTCGCACCGCTGGCACCGAGCAGTGAGGCCAGGGCTGCATCCTGCAGGGACGTATTGGTGGTGCTGTCATCATCCCCCGGTGACGCGATGGCGCCCGCCAGAGACAACAGGTCCGGTGTATTGTTGTTGAAGCGCGTCATCGCCAGCGGCGTGTCGGAACTGCCGGTACCGGCCAGCAGCATCTGCACGCCGAGCTCAGCGGCGGTGGAGTCGGAAATTTCCACGATAATGCCTTCCACCAGGACCTGCGGGCGGCGGATATCGAGCTGGCTGACGACCAGCTCGAGTTCACGCTGCACGTCCGGCTCGGCATTGATGATGATCGAATTGGTCGGCGCGTGATGGGCGACACTGGCGCGGCGGCCAGTGGTATTGTCATCCGAGCTGAGCGTATCGACGACTTCCTGCAGGATGGGCAGTAATTGCTCGCCATCGGCATGATCCAGCGTGATCACGCGGAAGCTCTGATTGGCCTGGGACACCCCGTCGACCTGGCGCACCAGCCGGGCCATCTCGCTCACGGCCCGGGCATTACCCCGCAAAAGCACCGTGTTGGAGGCCGGGATCGGCGCAACGGTCACATTAAAGCTCTGATCATCCTCGCCCGACGCATTGCGAGTGCGCACGGATTCGATGATGCGGGAAATTTCAGAAGCGGAGACATTCTGCAGCTCGACCATTTCATAGACCGAAGTGTCGCGGTCGAGATCGCGGACGACCTCGCGGATGCGCTGCAGGTTTTCCGCATAGTCGACAACGACGAGCGCATTACCGGTTTGCGTCGCATTGATCGCGCCCTGAGGGTGGACGAGCGGACGCACCACATTGATCGCTTCACGCACACCGACATGATTGAGGCGCAGAACTGCGGTCACATACTGGTCGCCGCGGATATCCTCATTGACCGGGCCGGCGCTGCGCGAACCGACCTGGTCCGGCACGATCTGGTAGGCGCCGGAGGCGGTCGGGACCACGGTGTAGCCATGCACACGCATGGTCGACAGGAAGACCTGGAAATACTGATCGGCCGTGAGCGGCGTCTGCGAGGTGATCGTCACCCGGCCCCGCACATTGGGATCAACGATGAAGGTATAACCGGTCACCGACGAGACATCATCGATGACCGCCTGGATCTCAGCCTGATTGAAATTGACCAGATTATCCTGGGCCTGCACGGCGGCTGGCGCAAAGAGCAATAGGCTCGCGGCGATCAGGGCGGCGACGGCGTTCTTCACGGACACAAACATCACGGCAATTCCAGTTCAAGATTGAGAGGGATACCAGCGCGGACGATGGAAATACTGACGCGCTCATTGTCTTCGAGCGCTTCAAAAACGGTTTCGAGGGCTTCGACATCGGTGACATCTTCGCCGTCAACGGCGGTGACGATATCGCCCATGCGCAGACCGGCGCTTTGCAGCAAGGCGGCGTTCCCGCCGGCAAAGCGATAGCCGACAATATTGGCGCCGTCGTACCGGGGTTCGACCTCGAACAGGCCGCCAACATCGATACGCTCTGCGATATTGCGCGCCGTGCCGCCGCGGACCGCGCTGCGGATTGAGGTATTGCCCGGCGCACCGGTCGGCGCGACGACCGACCCGCCGCTGGCGCCTTGGCGTCGCTCTTCACGCAAATAGAGAGACTCAGTGATGCCCCGGCGATTGATAATGACGTAGTCGGTATGGACCTCTTCCAGCGTTACCCCGTCAATGATCTCAGCGCCGGTGCGGACAAAGCGTTGCCCCGTGCCCGGCGCCTGGATGATCGCCGCGCCCTGGTCCGGGCCGGCCCCGCGGCGCACGCCGTGCAGGGTAAGATTGAGCTGGGTTTCCGGTGCGAGCTGGACCGCCTGGACCGGGGCATCCGCGACGACGCGCCGGTCTTCAAACAGGCTGCTATCGCGCAAGCGTCCAATATCGGCGACATAAGCCGGGGCGGAAGCGCTGCGGCTGCCAGCGGCGGATCCGGTGGAAAAATCGCCCGCGCTGGCACCAAAGGCGAGCAGCCATATGGCGCGCGCCAGGACATAGGCGATTGCGATGATCAGGAGCGTATTGACCACAGGCAGGGCGAGCTTGGCGATCACGGCAAGCCTCGGCTTCCGGAAAGTCTGACCCGCGAAGGAAAGCATGTCTGCCATGGTCACCTGCACCTGCCGTTTCGGTCAGGCTTTCAACGCGTTGAAGGGATAAATCCCGTCGGAGAGGTATCCGATATACGCGTCATGCGTCAGTTTAACGACGTTTCGTGGTTTCCCGAAAGAAAATGACACAAAAACGGGGCGGGTTTCGAAAAACCCGCCCCGCCTGAAGTCTTACCAGGTCCGCGAGATGGAGAAGCCGAAGGAGGTACCGACATCATAGGTATCCACCGGCAGTTCGACCTCCGCGGAAGAGGCCACGGCGGTGGCTTCATAGCCGTCGCCGAGAATATTGCGCACCGAGAAGCCGAGATCCCAGTCTGCGTCCGCCACCGTTACGGTGCGGCTGTAGACGAAATCGAGCGAGCTCGGGACTTCCTCGATCACAGACGGCAGCGCCACAACCACCTCATTCGCCGCACTGTCAAAGGTCAGCAGCTCGGCCGAGCGGATACGCTCGGAGGTGTAGTTGTAAAGCAGAGCACCGCGGGCCCGGCCGTCAAACGTCTCGAAGCCGAACTGCAGGTTAAACAGGTGCTCGGACTGACCTTGCAGCTCGCGACCGTCACGGATCACCGTGTCTGCGGCCGTGATATTGGCCACCGGACCACGCAGCGTGCCATTATTGACGATCACGACATCGCCGTCATCCACCGACACTTCCGAGGCGATATTGGTGTAGTTCGTCTTGATGAACCACTCGCGGTCGGCAAAGAAGGCGCCTTCGAAACGGTCCGACAGGTCGAAAACCTTCTCGAACTCGATCTCATAGCCCTGCAGCGTCGCTTCCGGTGCGTTGATGTAATCGTAGAAGATCGTGTCACCAACCGGACGGATACGTTCCTCGATCGGGTTTTCCAGCGTCTTGTGGAACAGGCCCACCGTGACGAACTGCTCGCGACCGAAATAGTATTCCAGGCGGGCATCGAAGCTTTCAATCTCCGTGTTCCGCAGGAACGGGTTACCGATGTAGGAGTTATCGGTAATCAGATCGACGAATTCAGCCGAGGCGACTTCGCGGAATTGCGGACGTGCGATGGACTGCGAGTAGGCGGTCCGGAGCTGAAGATTGTCTGCAAAGGTCCAGGTCAAAGTTGCAGACGGCAGGGTGTAGTCCTGGTCCTGCAGCTCGGAGAAGATGGCGCGGTCAGAGCCCGTGGACGAGGCCACAAGCGCGTCAATTGCCACATCACGATCAAACAACAGACCACCCGGAACCGCGAAGGTGCGGACGTTGAAATCCGTCTCTTCTTCGAAGCGGACGCCGAAAGCAGCGCGCAGGAACGGCGTTACTTCGACATCGGCTCCGCCATAGAAGGCCTGGGTCTCGAGCACCGCGTCATAACGCTGCGGCGAGCTGTCCGTGGAGTTGGCTTCGTCGAGGTAGAAGCCTTCCGTGTTGAAGTTCTGCGCCGCGAAGAGATAGTCGATCCGGCTGTCCTCGATGTCCCGGACATAGCTGTCCGAGTCAGCGCGGAAGCGGAAGGTGCGCTGGGACGCCTCGCGCTCACGGCTCATCTGGGCATAACCGAACGACAGCTCGACATCATAATTGCCGAACACAACCGGCAGCTCGAAGTCCAGACCGGCATCGGAGGTCTCGTCTTCAACCGCGGAGAAGCGGGTGAAGTTAGACGACGTGATGGTCGGGTTGTAGGTCAGGTTGCCGTCACGATCGTATTCGTAGCGATATTCGCGCTCATACGGTGCGTCACGGGTCGCCTTGGCGTCGGAAATACGCCACTCGACGCCGAGATCGCCCAAGCTGGCAAAGGTGTGCTCACCCAGGAGCTGGTTGAACACCACTTCCCGCTCGAACCAGGACAGGCTGTCGATCTGGTTGGCGATTTCCGACGGGTTGTCCCAACGCTGGGTACGGCGGGTCTCTTTCGAGGTCGAGCGCAGCACCATGGAGAGGAAGCTGATCTCGTGATCGTCGTAGAAATCGATGCCGGCAGAGAACATGGCCGACGCATCGATCGTGTTCTCGGTTGCGGTGGTGTTGTTGTACAGGCTCGTCTCGTCGACCGAATTGGTGAAGGTCGTGAAGTCGAGCGGACCGGCGACATAGCCGTTGGGACCGACATCGCCACGCGTACCTTCACGGGTCTGCCAGCTATTGGAATAGCTTGCTGAGCCCAGCAGACCGATGGAGAAATTGTCGAAGTCGAAACGGTCACCGACGGAGACGGAGACGTCACCATTGGCATCGGTATCAACCGTCTGGACAACCCACAGCTCGGAATTGACGAAGGACGCACCCAGCTCAGCCTTTTGGGCACGGTTCAGCTGGGAACCGGCGAAGTTCGTCGTATCCCAAAGCGCTGCGATTTCAGACGGCACGTCGCGCATACCGTCGTCATAGCCCATCCAGTCGGTGTCCGACCCGTCATAGGTCAGGCCATCATTACCGGTGGTGACCGTGTCAAAACCACCGCCAACAGATGCCGAGAAGAAGCCCTCATTCGGCAGACTGGCCGTTTCAATGGCGATCACACCGCCGCCGAATTCAGCCGGGAATTGCGGCGTTGCCGTCTTCTGGACCAGGACGTTCGAGAGAACATTGGTCGGGAAGATGTCGAGCGGCGCGGCGCGGCGAAGCGGTTCCGGAGACGGCATCGGCGAGCCGTTCAGGAGGGTGTTCGAGTAGCGCTCGTTAAGACCGCGAACAACCGCAAAGCGACCGCCCGTGGTGGAGATACCGGTGATCCGGACCAGCGCAGATGCGAGGTCGGAGTCGCCAGTGGTTTCAAGGTCGTCGAGAGACAGGACCGCGGAAACCTCGGACGTCACGCGGCGGTCATCAGGAATGTACTGATAACGGACCGTGATCTGGTCTTCGATTTGCGCGTCCTGGGCGACGGCTGCAACAGGAACCAACGTGGTAGACGTCAGCAACGCAGCCGAAAGTGCAATTCGATTGGTTTTCATCTTAATCACCATGTGACTGCATTCGATACAAGGCATCTCCGGCCGGCCTTAACCGGCCGGAGATGAAACTGCGTTGCTGCTTACGGGAGCCACGGCGGCTCGAAGGACCAGCCGGCAACCCAGGTGTCGTCCACCGTCGCTGCAGTCGGGTCGATCGCGCCGACATAGTTCACGTCCGTGAACCAGCTGTCGATTGCGTTCACGTCCGTCGCCGTCAGACCGGTTTCAGCCGCACCCGGCATGAACACGTCCGTCAGCGAGTTGGTGTACTCGACATTGTTGGAACGGCCCAGGAACCAGGTCGACACGTCGACCGGATCGCCACCGCTTTCGGAGAAGTTGTTGGTGCAGTCGAGAGCCACGGACTGGATGTCCAGGATCTCGTCGCCAGCAGCGCCGGTTGCGCCTTCACCCGCCAGGCGATCGAAGGTCGCGTCCTGGTCAATGTCGAGGCATTCGTCGGTGAAGTTGGTGACGATACCATTGTAGAGCTGGCCAGCTGTACCTTCGCGGATCAGCATGCCCTGGTCCGATTCAGCGCCCGCTTCATCACCGATGAGGGTGAAGTTGGAGATCATCGGGTTAGAGCGCGGCAGCTGGTCATTGGCGCCGCCGGTACCACCACGGTTGTCGAACTCGAAGCCCTGGTCGGCGTCGGTGCCTTCCTGGATGACGAGGACGAACTGAGCGCGGCCGGTCCAGCCATCGGTGTAGTCCATGGAGTCATCGCCGATACCGGTCAGAAGGACGTATTTCATGTCCACTGAGCCGCCGAACATCTCGATGCCATCATCCTTGTTGTTGTGAACCTGGATGTGGCTGACTTCCGTTGCCGAACCCACGCCCTGGAAGGCGATGCCGTTGAGCTCGTTATCGGTGGAGATTTCGAAACCGGCGAATTTGACCTGGGTGAAGAAGAGGTTGCCGCTATCGTCCGCCGGCTGATCGCCGCCGAACAGGCCCGTGCCGCCCTCACCGGACTTGGTGCAGTTGGCGGAACCGCCAGCAACAGCCGAGTCACAATCGTTGATCGGAGCGTTACCGTTGATGATCAGGCCGCCCCATTCGCCGCGGTCGGTGTCACCCACCGTGCCTTCGACGTCCGAGCGGGAGGTCATGATGACCGGCTCGGCCAGCGTACCGTTGGAGCGGATCTGGCTGTCACGTGCAACGACCAGATAGTCCGCGCCGGAGTTACCGAAAATGGTCACGCCCGGCTCAATGGTCAGGACAGCGCTGTCGCCAGCATCTTCACCGATGAAGACCGGACCGGAGAGCTCGTAGATGGAGCCTTTGTCCAGGGTGATGTCAGCGGTGTAGGAACCAGACAGGCGGCAGACGCGCTTGAAGTTCAGAACTTCACCGGTTTCTGCGGTACCCGTCGGGCAGGCCGTGGAGCCGGCACCGGAGAAGTCGCCGAAGGTCCAGCCCGTGGTCCAGTTATTGGTGTTCGTGTCGCCCGGACCGAAAGCACCGATGTAGGACACGGTCGTGAACCACGGATCGAGGACATTCACATTGACGGCTGCGATCGACTGCTCAACCGGGCCCGGGAAGACGCCGTCGAGGGAGTTGGTGATCTCAGCATTGTTGGCACGGCCCAGGAACCAATCCGAAACGTCGACCGTATCGCCGCCGCTTTCGGAGAAGTTGCCGTTCGGGCAGTCGAGGACGACAGACTGGATGTCCAGGATTTCGTCGCCAGCCGCGCCGGTTGCGCCTTCACCCGCCAGGCGGGCGAAAGTCGCGTCCTGGTCGATGTCGAGGCATTCGTCGGTGAAGTTGGTGACGATACCGTTGTAGAGCTGGCCAGCGGTACCTTCGCGGATCAGCATGCCCTGGTCCGATTCAGCCCCAGCACTGTCACCGATCAGGGTGAAGTTGGAAATGATCGGGTTGGAGCGCGGCAGCTGGTCGTTGGCGCCGCCGGGACCACCGCGGTTGTCGAACTCGAAGCCCTGGTCGGCAGCGGTGCCTTCCTGGATCACGAGGACGAACTGGGCGCGGCCGGTCCAGCCATCGGTGTAGTCCATAGAGTCGTCGCCGATACCGGTGAGAACGACGTATTTCATGTCGACGGTACCACCGAACATCTCGATGCCGTCGTCCTTGTTGTTGTGGACCTGGATATTGTTGACCGTGGTGCCGTTGCCAACGCCCTGGAAGGCGATGCCGTTGAGCTCGTTATCGGTCGAGATTTCGAAACCTGCATAACGCAGCTGCATGTACTGGTAGATACCGGAATTGTCGGTCGGGATATCGCCGCCGAACAGGCCCGTGCCACCTTCACCGGACTTGGTACAATCAGCGCTACCGCCAGCAACAGCCGAGTCACAATCATTGATCGGTGCGCGGCCATTGATGATCAGGCCGCCCCATTCGCCGCGCGTGGTCGCGGAGACCGAACCGTCGATATCGGAAAGCGAGGTCATGATGACCGGGTCGTTCTGCGTACCCAGCACACGCAGCTCGGAGCCGCGGGTGACGACCAGGTAGTCAGCGCCGTTCGCGCCAATGATCTGGGTGCCGGCCGGGACCGTCACAACGGTCGGGATGCCGCCGGTACCGGCATTGCCGACGTCTTCGCCGATGAAGACCGGGCCGGAAACGACATAGCCGCTGCCTGCAGCGAGCGTGGTGTCGGCGGTGATATTGCCGGACATCTCACAAGCGGTCAGCGTGCCGCCATCAGAAAGGGTAAAGGTGCCAACCGCGAAATCGCCGCAGCCATTGGCCGTCAGATCGATATTCTGACCGGTGCCGCCACCGCCACCGCCGCCGCCCGGAGGCGTACCCAGGTTCTCGTTACCCGGAGAGGAAATGGACGAGTCCGCACAGGCCGCGAAAAAGGCGCAGGCGGTTGAGACAAGCAGAAGCTTGCGGAAGTTTTGCTTCACCGACATTGAAGACCCCCAAAAAGGACAAAACCAAGTTTCGACGCGCCCCAAACCACCAGGGCCCGCCGCTTGGCGAGGGCATAAACAGCACCTTTGTAACGCTTGAATGACAGAAACCCGGCCGCCGCTTTGGTGGCGCTATCAATTGGGCCGACCGCGAAGTTTGTTGCCCGGAACAACCGCCTTAAACCCTGCTATTATTGCCGAATTCGGAGTAGTGACCGATTCACCATAAGGCCGCATTTGATCATTGAAATTTTTGTGACATTTCGGATTTTTACGCCTTTGGACCGGCATTTCCCGGTGCAGAATCGAATCCGAGAAAACCGGCCGAAACCGGTTCTTTTGCCGTGTACGGATTTGTATTTTTTGTGACGATCGCGGGTCACGGCGGGCCGGTTTGGCGCTGCGTATAGAATATAGCCCCACCCCTGCGGGCTCCCGGTCGTTTTTGACTTTACAGACCCGGATTTTGTCTTTAAAGGCGCCCCACCCCGGCGGAGGCGACGATGCCGGATTGGGTTAACTGCCATCAGGGGGTCACGTGAATTGCGCACGTACCATACGCCCCTGGACCTGGTCCGCTCCCGGCAC
>NZ_JASBRQ010000044.1 GCF_030149425.1 Maricaulis sp.
TCCTCGATGCGGGGATGGGCAATGTGCTGGCCTTTTTCGAACTGCCCAACTCCCCGGAGATGGGCCGCGACGAGCAGACCCCGCAATGGGTGCAGCACATCGCCTTCGAGGTTGAAGATCTCGATGCGCTGAACAAGGCCAAGAGCCATATCGAAGGCGAAGGCCTCGACGTGCTCGGTCCGGTCAATCACGGCGTCTTCAAGTCGATCTACTTCTTCGACCCGAACGGCCACCGCCTCGAACTGGCGGCCAATACCGGTACGGATGAGCAGATGAAGGAGCTCAACCGCGTCGCGCCGATGATGATCGAGGAGTGGAGCCAAACCAAGCGCGCCCCGCGCCACGCGGCCTGGCTGCACGAGCAGGACTAGCGGCGGCCACGCCGCAGTCCCGGACCTGCCTGCCCTCGCGCAGGCGAGGGATTCGGGATCCTGAGACGACAAACGCCCCGGCCATCTCGCCGGGGCGTTTTCTTTTTTTGCGGCCCCTATTCCCCGAGCCAGTATTCTGACAGATCATGGAGGTGGAGCATTTGGGGAAAACCGGGGACGCACATGATCCTGAGCAGGCTGACACAGGCTTTCCGCGACCAGAACTGGTTCGCCGTCGCGCTGGAATTCGTCATCGTTATTTCCGGCGTCGCCATTGGTTTTCAGATCACGGCCTGGAATGAAGCCCGCCAGGACGAGGTCCGCGAAGCGCTGGTCCTGGCCCGGCTGCAGGCGGACTTCGAGGTGATCCGGGCCAATACTGAAACGACCCTGGAAGATCTCGAACAACGCGCCGGTCACGCCGCGACCCTGGTCAGCGTGATCAAGGATGGCTCCATCGCACCAGCCTCGCCGGAATTCCAGTCGGCCCTGGCGGTGGCCATCGGAACCCCCGTGCCGGCCGGGCGCTCGGCGACCTATATCGAACTCGTGGCCAGTGGTGAGATGCGCCTGGTGCGATCAGAACCCCTGCGCCGGGCTCTGGTGGAATTCGACGAACAGGTGCGCCGGCACGAGCTGGCCTATGACACACTGGCCCAGCTGGTGATCGATAATAATGCCATCCTGCTCGAGTATCAGTCGCTGCTGGCGGCGATCGAGGGCGATGCCGGGGCCTATGCGGACGATATCGAACGCATTCGTAATTCGGCTGAATTGCTGGCCAGCGCCCAGCTCATGGGCAGTATCAGCCGATTTAATCTGAGCTGGAATACGGGCCGGCTGGAAACGGCCAACACGGTGCTGGAAGCACTGAGCAATGCGGGCGGCTAGTCGGCCAGTTCAGCGAAACGCTCCTTGAGGGATCGCGCCTTGATATTGATGGCCAGCCGTTCGATCACATCGGCCAGATCAACGCCGAGCTCCTCGTTCAGCGTGCGATACACCTCTTCCATCAGGGGCGAGAGACGGACCAGAGTTTCCGCCTGGCGATAGCCGGACTGGGTCAGGACAAAGTCGACGCGCTTGTCTTCCTGCCGCACACTGCGCCGGGCAAAGCGCTGGTCGATCAGCACCCGGATACGGCGGCCCACCACCGCCGGGCGCTCGCCGACACTTTCGGCCAGCGCATTGAGCGGCATCGGACCATACTTCCACAGCGACAGGATCAAGGTGCTGCACTCCGGCGGGCTTTCAATCCCGACATCGGCCGCAATGGTCTCTATCTGTCCGTCGAGCTGACGCAGGACCCGGTGAAGCCGGGCGATGAAAAGGACGCGCCCGAGTTCCGGGTCGTCGAAAATGGAAGACATGGCAATGACCTGTTTTTGCGGCCAAACTTGATGAACAGGGTTTGCCGACGCCTTGCGCATTGATTGCGGTTTGGTCATGCGACGGACAGATCAGGGCGTTCGGCCCGGCCCCCGGGGCTCAGCGGTCGCGGCGGCGCAATATCGCTGTGTACAGGCGTCCCTGCGAGGAAGCCGCGCCATCCACAGGCTACACAGCCATGCACCGGATAATGATCATGACCGGCCCTCTCGCAGGGCCTGCGCGGCACCGGCATTGAGCTCCCAGTCGAGCTGGGTGATGACATCGGGGATCTTGCCGTAGGTTGCGAGGAAACGCGTGCGCGCTGCGCGGCTCTCATGATAGAGCGCCAGCACGGCTGGCACTGCAGGGTCGAGCCCCTCCGAGCGAGCCCAGCTGGTGAAATCCACCTCGTAGGCCAGCCCGTCAAAGGCGCGCTGAACCAGGACCAGACGCAGGAGCACCGAGCCCGCCGGCGCATCCTTGTATTCATCACTGACGGGAACGCTGATCGTCTCCGCGCCGGGCGAGCGTACGGCGAGGCGGAGGAAATCTGATCCCGGCATGGGTGGCGGTGCGGTATCGAGCTCGATGTCCATCGCGTGTGTGCAGCACCAATCGGCCAGGATCGCGATCTCGGAATGGCTCATCCTGCCCCCTCTAGACCAACCTGGCCTGGACGCCATCACCCGGCACGGTCAGCCACTCGCCCTCTTTGCGCACATTGCCGACGGCCGTATTGGCCTCGCTAAAGCGAAGACTGTCATCGGGCAATCCGGCCAGAAGCGGGTCGATCGCCTCGCGATCATTGGCCGGGTCGAGCCAGAGATCATAATGATCCGGTCGCAGGATGACCGGCATGCGCGAATGCAATTGCGACATTTCCCGGTTCGGCGGCGTTGTCAGAATGGTGAAACTCTCCACCATTTGGCCTTCGATCTCGGCCCGATCCCACAGCCCGGCAAAGCCGAACCACTCCTGGCCGGCGACGGTGATCCACCAGGGCTGTTTGGCCCCTTTCTCACCCGTCCATTCGTAAAACCCGATTGCCGGAACAATACAGCGTCGCTTGCGGAAAGGCTCGCGGAAGCTGGCAGTCGAGGCGGCGGTTTCCGACTTCGCATTGAAAGTCGAATACTTCATCTCCGACAGCGGTTTGGACCAGAAATGCGGCACCAGCCCCCAGCGCGCCATGACGGCTTCACGGTGATCTTCGACATGGCGGATGATCGGTGCGTCCTGGGTCGGGGCGATATTCCAGCGGGGCTGCATATTCAGCGCCGCCTGCTGGAGCTTGAACATCTCCTGCAGGATCCACCATTCCAGCTTTCCCAACGCATACCGTCCGCACATCTGACCAGACTAGCGCGCTTGGCGGTCCATCGCGAGCCTTATCAAATCCGGTTTGAGCCAAAACGATAAGGCCCGCGCATCTACGCGGCTGGCCGTACAGCCCCGCTTCATCGCGCGCTTTCGCTCGTCCCCACAGCAGCTTATACAGGGTTCAGACTTGCGGCTTCAGGGCCGCGCGGCGCCGGAAGGGGGCTTTGGCATGTCGCGTACGAGTGATTGGATCGACGCCTTTTCCGGCCGCCGGCTGGCCGTTTTCGGCGATGTCATGCTCGACCGTTTCACCTTCGGCGACACGACCCGGATTTCCCCGGAAGCCCCGACCCCGGTCTTCCGCGTCGACCGCTATGAGCAAATGGTCGGCGGGGCCGGAAATGTGGCCCGCAATATCGCCTCGCTGGGCGGTGAGGCTGTTCTGGTCGGCCTGATCGGGACGGACAAGGTGGGCGATGCCCTGCTCGAAGCTGCGGCTGCAACCGAGCGCTTGGAGGCAAAGCTCGCCCGGACCCCGGATGCCCGCACCTCGGTGAAGACCCGGTTCGTCGCCAAGAGCCAGCAAATGCTGCGGGTCGATGAGGAAGATGTCGGCCCGCCCTCGAGCGCTGGTCTCGACGACATGATGGCCGAGCTCGCTAGCGCCCTTGAAGGCGCCAGTGCGCTCGTGCTTTCCGACTATGCCAAGGGCGTACTCAGCGATGACGCCATCGAGCGCGCCGCTGCTCTCGCCGCCGACCGTTCGATCCCGGTCATCGTCGACCCCAAAGCCCGTGACCTGACACGCTATCGCGGCGCCACCGTCGTCACGCCCAATGCCAAGGAAGCGGAAGAAGCGACCGGTATTTCCTGCGCCGATGATGCCGGCGCCGAGCGCGCCGCCGCCGCGATCAGCGCTGCGGTCGGCTGTCCGTTCGTGGTCATTACGCGCGGCCCCAATGGCATGACCGTGCTCAACAAGGACGGCGCGGTGCGTCACCTGCCGACCGCGGCCCAGGAAGTCTTCGATGTATCCGGGGCAGGCGATACGGTTGTCGCCGCGCTGGCTCTCGGCCTCGCTTGTGGCGCGCCGATCGAGGCGGCCGCCGAGCTCGCCAATCGCGCCGCGGGCGTGGTTGTCGGCAAGGTGGGTACGGCCACGGTCTCGGCTGCAGAGCTGCATGTCGCCCTGCATGGCGGTGGCCCGGAAGGCTCCACCATCGTTGACCGGGACGGCGCCAGGCGCGCGACGGCCGCATGGCAGGCCCAAGGGCTCAAAGTCGTTTTCACTAATGGCTGTTTCGACCTCATCCACCCCGGTCACATCTCCATCCTGAACTTCGCCAAGTCCCAAGGCGACAAGCTCATCGTCGCGCTCAATACCGACGCCTCGGTCCAGCGCCTGAAGGGCCCGACCCGCCCGGTCCAAGATGAAGCCTCGCGCGCCACCGTCATGGCGGCGCTGCGCGATGTCGATCTGGTGGTCCTGTTCGACGAAGACACACCGCTGGAGGCGATCACCGAGATCGGTCCGGACGTTTTGGTCAAAGGTGCGGACTATACCGCCGACGCTGTCGTAGGCGGCGATGTCGTCAGGGCGCGCGGCGGCGAGGTGGTGCTGGCCCCGCTGGTGCCGGGGCAGTCGACCACGGCTGCCATCGCCCGGGCCAAGACCTGAAGCCGATGGCCGAGCCCTTTCTCGTCCTGCTCGACCGTGACGGTACCATCAATGTCGACAAGCATTACCTCGCCGATCCGGACGGGCTCGAGCTGCTGCCGCGCGCCGTTGCGGGGCTCAAGGCCATGCAGGATGCAGGTGCGGTGCTGACCATCGTCACCAACCAGTCCGGGGTTGGCCGCGGCTATTTCGATCTGGCCACGGCCCATGCCATCAATGACCGCCTGGTCGAGCTGCTGAAGCCGCATGACATCACCATCCGCCATATCGCCATGTGCCCGCATGCACCGGACGAGGACTGCGACTGCCGTAAACCGAAAACAGGCATGGCCGATCAGATCGCGCGCGAGACCGGTCTCGACCTGACCCAGGCCTGGGTCATCGGGGACAAGGCCAGCGACGTCCAACTGGGCCTCAATATCGGCGGCCGCAGCCTCTTGATCGGCCCGGCCAATGCACCCGATCATGGTCAGGCAGTAACGGTTCCCGATCTTCAGGCTGCAGCAACCCACATTCTTTCCAGAAAAGCGAGCTGACACCCATGTTCATCGTCACCGGCGGCGCCGGCTTCATCGGATCGAATATAGTCGCGGACCTGGCAGCCCAGGGCAAAGCCGTCGCCATCATCGACGAGCTGGGCACGGATGCGAAATGGAAGAATATCGCCAAGCATACGCTGGAGGACGTGATCCACCCCGATCAGACCTTCGAAGCGTTGGAATACCACGGCGGCCGGGTCGAAGGCATCATCCATATGGGCGCCATCTCTGCCACGACCGAGCGCGATGCCGACCTGATTGCCCGCACCAATTTCACCTTGTCTCGCGATCTCTGGGATTGGTGCTCGGCGCAGGATGTGCCCTTCGTTTACGCCTCCTCCGCCGCCACCTATGGCGATGGCGAGCAAGGTTTCGACGATGATGACGACCTGGCTTCGATGTCAAAACTGCGCCCGCTCAACGCCTATGGCTGGTCGAAATGGCTGTTTGATTGCTGGGCCCGGCGCCAGGTCAATGAGAACCGGGCCGCGCCGCCGCGCTGGGCAGGACTGAAATTCTTCAATGTTTATGGCCCCAATGAGCAGCACAAGGGCTCGATGCGCTCGGTCGCCATCCAGGTCTTCGAACAGGTCCAAGAGACCGGCAAGATGAAGCTGTTTGCCTCCGACCATCCTGATTACGAGGATGGCGGTCAGATGCGTGATTTCGTCTGGGTCGAGGATTGCGCCCGCACCGCGATCTGGTGCGCGACCGGTCTGGAGGAGAACGGCATCTACAATGTCGGCTCCGGCAAGGCGCGCAGTTTCAAGGACCTTGCCCTTGCCGTCTTCGCCGCCATGGAGCGCGAGCCGCAGATCGAGTTCATCGACATGCCGGACAAGCTCAAGGGCCAGTATCAGTATTTCACCCAAGCTCGGATGAGCCGCCTGGTTGCGGCCGGCTGCCCGGTCAACGGGACAGCGCTGGAAGACGGTGTCGGCCAGTATGTCCGCGACTTCCTCGCGACGGACGACCCGTTCCGCTAGGCCGAGCGCACGCTGGCGACCGCCTTGGCCCAGCCGGACCGCGCAGTCCGGCGTGCTTCAGCAGCATAGTCGGCCCTGAAACTGCGATCGGCTTTCCACAGCGCGCGGCCATCCTCGAGCGATTTGAACATTCCTGCCTGCAGACCGGCGAGGAAAGCCGCTCCCCAGGCGGTGGTCTCGGTATTGACCGGCCGCACCACCTCGGCGCCGGACATGTCGGCCATGCGCTGCAGGAAAGCGTTATTGCGCGCCATGCCGCCATCGACTTTGAGCGCCTTGGTCTGCATCCCGTCTGCCGCCATGGCATCGAGCAGGTCACAGGTCTGCTGCACCGTGCTGTCGATCGCCGCGGCAGCGATCTCGGCGCGGCCATCGCCGCGGGTCAGCCCGGTAATGGCACCGCGCGCATCGGGATCCCAATAGGGCGCGCCCAGTCCCGTAAAGGCCGGCACGAGATGCACGGTATGGTCCGGCTTGGCCGCCGCTGCCAGCGCCTCGATCTCGCTCGCCTGGGCGATCAGGCCCAACCCATCCCTTAACCACTGGATCGTGGCGCCTGCGGAAAGCACCGAACCTTCAAGGGCATAACTCGTTTCGCCGGCGATACGATAGGCGATCGTGGTTAACAGCTTGGCCTTGGATGTGACTGCATCCGCCCCGGTATTGAGCAACATGAACGCGCCGGTGCCATAGGTGGATTTCATCTCGCCCGGCGCAAAACAGGCTTGGCCGATCGTGGCCGATTGCTGGTCACCGGCGACACCCAGGATCGGAATTTCCCGGCCAAAATGGGAAGCATCGGCCGCCCCGAAATCATCGGCACAATCCTTGACCGTAGGCAGCAGGGATGCGGGAACCTGGAACAGGTCCAGCATGGCCGGGTCCCAGGTATTGGTGCCGATATTGTACAGCGAGGTGCGGCTGGCATTGGTAGCGTCGGTCGCATGCATCTTGCCGCCGGTCAGCCGCCAGATCAGCCAGCTGTCCACCGTACCGAACGCCAGCTCGCCCCGGCCGGCCCGGTCACGGGCACCGTCGACACGGTCGAGGATCCAGGCGATCTTGGTGGCGGAGAAATAGGGATCGAGCAGCAGGCCCGTCGCCGCCTGCACAGCAGCGCCATTTCCGCCCGCCTCCAGTCCGGCGCAGGTTTCCGCTGTGCGCCGGTCCTGCCAGACAATCGCATTATGCAGCGGCCTGCCGGTCTCGCGATCCCAGACCAGGGTGGTCTCGCGCTGGTTGGTGATGCCGATAGCTTCAACGCGCCAGCCCTTTTTCTCCGCCGCGCCCAAGGCCTCTCGCGCCGTTGAAAGCACCGTCGCCCAGATCACTTCGGGATCATGTTCGACCCAGCCGGGCTGGGGGTAGATCTGCGGGAATTCCGATTGCGCCACGGCAATCGTCTCACCCTTGGGACTGAACACAATGGCCCGAGAGCTCGTTGTGCCCTGATCAATCGCCAGCAAGGCCTTGCGCTTTTTGAACATCCTCTCCCCCGAATGATTTATAGCCGAACTATAGCCGTGACGGCGGCAGACGAAACACGCTAGGTTCAGCGCGGGCAGGGAAAGACTTTTATGACTGATCCAGAATTCCAGCTGTCGCGCCTGAAAAGCCCGACCGGCGCCGATCTTGCGCTTTACACCTATGACGCGGAAACCACGCCGCGCGGCATCGTGCAGATCAATCACGGCCTGGCGGAATATGCCGGACGCTACGCACCGTTTGCCGCCTATCTGGCCTCGCGCGGGTACCACACCATTGGACACGACCATCGAGGCCATGGCCGCACCGAGGCCGAGGACGGCGCGCCGCGTCGCTTTGCCGACAAGGATGGCTGGATCAAGGTGATGGATGATGTTGCGGCAGTTCAGGTCGAGGCGCGCCGGCGCTGGCCCGACTTGCCGCTGATCATTTTCGGCCATTCCATGGGCTCGGTGATCTCGATGAATTTCGTCATGCGCCACCCGGATGCGGTCCAGGGCGCAGCGCTTTGGAACGGCAATATGGCCCTTGGCGCCAACAAGGTCGCCATGCGGATTGTCCTGTTCTTCGAAGCGCTGTTTGGCGGCCCCTACACGCCGAGCCTGACCCTGGAAAACCTGACTTTCAAAGGCTGGAACAAGCGTTTCCCGGAAGGCCGCACCGATGCGGACTGGCTCTCGCGTGACACCGCAGAAGTGGACAAATACGCCGAAGACGAAATCTGCGGCTGGCCCTCTTCGGTCTCGCTCTGGCGTGATTTCCTGAGTGGTGTCTCCTATGCGGAGAAGGACCAGAACCTGGCCAACATCCCGCGTGCCCTGCCCTTCCACCTGATCGGCGGCTCCATGGATCCGGCAACCGATAACGGCAAATCAGTCACGCATTTGGCCAAGCGTTTGAAGCGCGCCCAGTTCAAGGACGTCAGGGCAGAAATCCTGACCGACTTCCGGCATGAAACGCTGATGGAAATCGGCCGTGAAGAACAGATGGCCGCCTTCGCTGATTGGCTGGACCGGGTCACCGGCCACGCATGAGCAGCGCCGATGTCGCCATTATCGGCGCCGGTGCAGCGGGCATGTTCTGCGCCATCGAGGCTGGACGCCGCGGCCGCAAGGTCGTGGTCATTGATCACGCCAAAGCACCGGGCGAGAAAATCCGGATCTCCGGCGGCGGGCGCTGCAACTTCACCAACATCCATGCGGCGCCAGAGAATTTCATCAGCGCCAACCGGCACTTCGTCAAATCGGCGCTGAAGCAATACACCCAGTATGACTTTATTGACTGGGTCGACCGCCATGGCATTGCCTGGCACGAAAAGACGCTGGGCCAGCTCTTCTGCGACAATTCGGCCAAGGATATCATCGGCGCCCTGCGCGAAGACATGGCGGAAGCCGGTGTCGATCTGCGCTTGCGCGAAACCGTTGAGGATTATGAGCGAACCGCCGATGGCTTCGCTCTTACACTGGGTTCGGGGGAGCGTATGGAGGTGCAGTCGCTGGTGGTTGCCTGCGGCGGCAAGTCGATCCCGAAAATGGGCGCCACCGGGTTTGGCTATGAGATCGCCGCGCACCTCGGCCTCGCCGTGACCGAAACGCGCCCAGCCCTGGTGCCGATGACGTTCGATGCGGCAGCGCTGGAAGAATTCTCCGCCCTCGCGGGTGTCGCGGCCGAGGTTCGTGCTTTCAACGCCAAGGCCAGTTTCGACGAGGCCATGCTGTTCACCCACCGAGGCCTGTCCGGCCCGGCCATCTTGCAGCTCTCCTCCTATTGGCGTGAAGGGGAGGACATCGAAATCCGTCTGGCACCGGAAACCAATTGGCTGGAAACCCTGCGCGAACGGCGCAAAAGCCAGGGCGGCCAGTCGCCAGAGACCGTGATCAGCCAGGTTCTGCCCAAGCGTCTCGGCAGCTTCCTGGCCGAAAAAATGGAGGCCAAGGGCAAGCTGGCGGAATGGTCGGAGAAACGGCTCAACGGCCTCGTCCATGAGCTGGAACACTGGACTTTGCGTCCGGTCGGATCGGAAGGCTATCGCACCGCCGAAGTCACGCTGGGCGGGGTCGATACCGCCGGGTTGAACTCCAAGACAATGGAAACCAAGACCATAAAAGGCCTTTATTTTATTGGGGAGGTTGTTGACGTCACCGGGTGGCTTGGCGGATACAACTTCCAGTGGGCTTGGTCCTCAGGCTGGTGTGCCGGCCAGCACGTCTGATCCCGCGCTGCGGGCAAAGCGTTTGAGTACAGCTGGTTTCACAAAAAACCTTAGCAATATTGGGCGGGTGCAGGTATCAAGTGTTAGGTAAACACCGTTTGCCAAAAGCCAAGAAATACACGTCTCCAGTCCGGACACCTTCGTATGCCGATGAATAAGTCCTATCTGACAGCGCTCATCATCTTCGCCGCCATTGTGCTTCTGTTTGCAGCCGGCACGCTGATGGGGGGCGGCAATGCATCAACGCGTACGGCTGTAGAAGAAACCGCGCCGCTATTTCAGGTCGTAACGCGCCGGGTCGAGGCGCAGCCACGGCCGGCCATTCTCGCCCTGCGCGGTCGCACCGAGGCCTTCCGCGAGGTTGTCGTCCGGGCTGAGACCGGCGGCCGGGTGGTCGAAACCCCGGCTCTTGAAGGCGGAATGATCGCTGCGGGTGATGTGATGTGCCGCCTCGATGTTGATGCCCGCGCGGCCGCGCTGGATCAGGCCGAGGCCGATTTGCGTGCCCGTCAGCTTGAGTATGACGCGGCCGTCGAACTCTCCGCTCGCGGCCACCGCTCAGCCAATCAAGTCGCCGCCCTAGAAGCCGCACGCGATGCCGCCCGGGCCCAGTTGCAGGCAGCCCGGGAAGAGATCGCCAATATCGAGCTCAAAGCGCCCTTTGACGGGATTTTCGACGGCCGCATTGCCGAGATCGGTGACTATCTGCGTCCCGGCGACCCCTGCGGCACCGTGGTCCAGCTCGACCCTATCCTCATCGTTGCAGAAGTGGCCGAACGCGATGTCAGCGCCCTGACAGCAGGGATGGCAGGCCGGGCCGAGCTCGTCACCGGCGATATCGTTGACGGCCAGGTTCGCTTCGTCGAGCGCCGGGCCGATCCGGCGACGCGCACCTTCCGCGTCGAGCTGGAAGCCCCTAATCCTGAAGGGCGCTATCGCTCCGGCGTCACGGCCGACATTGCGATCCCGCTCGCTGCAGCCGCCGCCCATCGCGTGCCGACATCGGTCCTGACGCTGAATGCTTCGGGCGATCTTGGCGTACGCATTGTCACGGGCGGCGATACGGTGCGCTTCCTGCCGGTCGAACTCTTGTCTGACGATGGCGAGGAAGTCTGGGTCTCCGGCCTGCCGGCGATTTCCGAAGTTATCGTGCTGGGCCAGGAATTCGTCTCTGACGGCACCATCGTGGAGGTCGCTCCCGAGGAGGCCGGCCAGTGACGGGTATCGTCGACTTCGCGATCAACCGGTCGCGCATGATCCTGGCCATCTTCCTGTGCGCCCTCGTCGCCGGGATGATTTCCTTTATCACCCTGCCGCGCGAAGCGGATCCGGATATTCCCTTCCCCTTCGTCATCGTCACGGTGCCGTTGGCGGGTATTTCTCCGGAAGACGCGGAACGCCTGATCGTGCGCCCGACCGAGACCGAGTTGCGGGCGCTGGACAATATCGAGGAGCTCGACAGTGTCGGTGCGCTCGGCGCCGGAGTGCTGGTCGCCGAGTTCGACGTGCCCTTCGACAGCGAGCAAGCTGTGCTCGACGTGCGTGAAGCGGTCGACATGGCGCGGCGCGAATATCCCGACGATGTCCGCGAACCGGTGATTCAGGAGTTCAACTCCGCCCTGGCCCCGACCATTGCAGTCCAGGTCTTTGGCGAGGCTCCGGAACGTACGCTCTATCGTATCGCCCGCGACCTGCAGGACGAGCTCGAGGCGCTGCCGCAAATACTTGAGGTCAACATCCAGGGCATTCGCGAGGAATTGCTTGAGATCGTTGTCGACCCGGCCCTGCTCGAAACCTATGGCGTGACCTACGGCCAGCTCTTCCAAGCGGTGCAGTCCAATAATCAGCTGATCGCGGCCGGAGCGCTCGATAGCGGCGAGGCGCGCTTCCAGGTCAAGGTTCCCGGCCTGTTTGAAAGCGCCGATGATGCGCTCAACCTGCCGCTCGCCTCCTCCGGCGATGCGGTTGTGACCCTCGCCGATGTCGCCAATGTGCGCCGCACCTTCAAGGACCCGGACAGCTTCTCGCGCTATAATGGCGAGACCGCCTTCACCCTGCAGGTGGTCCGCCGCTCCGGCGAGAACATCATGGACACCTCCGCTGCGGTTCGCGCCACAACGGCCGAGATGGCGCAAAGCTGGCCGGCCACGGTCCGGCATGATTTCAGCCTCGACCTGTCCACCTATGTGCGCGACAGCCTGCAGAGCCTGACCTCGTCAATCATGCTGGCCATTCTGCTGGTCCTGATCCTGGTCATCGCCGCCCTGGGCGTGCGCTCAGCCCTGCTGGTCGGTCTCGCCATCCCCTCCAGCTTCCTGTTTTCCTTCCTGCTGCTCGATGTCTACGGACTGACCATCAATATGATGGTGATGTTCGCCATGGTGCTGGCCGTCGGCCTGCTGGTCGATGGCGCCATCGTCGTGGTCGAATATGCTGACCGCAAACTGGCCGAAGGCGACACAAGGCGCGAGGCCTATCTGGCCGCTGGCAAGCGCATGTTCTGGCCCATCGTCTCCTCCACGGCGACGACGCTGGCGGCCTTCCTGCCCTTCCTGTTCTGGGATTCCATTCCCGGCCAGTACATGGCCTATCTACCGCTGACCCTGATTTTCGTTCTCTCGGCTGCCCTGGTGATGGCGCTGATCTTCCTGCCCACGCTCGGCTCGGTATTGGGACGCAAGGGCGGCGTGGTGGATGAGAATAGCGCCGTTGCTCACCTCAACGCCCAGGAAGGCGGCGACCCGCGGCAATTGCCGGGCTTTACCGGCTGGTACGCCAAGATGATCGCAGCCCTGGTGCAGCGCCCGCTGGCGGTCTCTGCCACAGCACTCACGGTCGTCGTCGTGGTGCTGTTCAGCTTCATTGCCCAGGCCAATTCCATGTTCGGCCTGGAGCCGAAACGCTCCGAATTCTTCCTCGATAGCGAGCCGGAACAGCTCTACGTCTTTGTCCGCGCGCGCGGCAATCTCTCTCCGACCGAGCAGTACGAGCTCTCCTTGGAAGCCGAACGCCGTATCGCCGGGATTGAAGGCATCAAGGGCTATTACACCGTCGCCGGCCAGCCGCCGGGTCAAACGCCTTTTGACGGCACGCGGTCGCCGCCGGCGGACAGCGTGGCGCGTATCTTTATCGAGTTCTACCCCTATGGCGAACGGCCCAATGGCCGCCTTATCGAGCGCCAGATCCGCGACGCTCTGGTCGGTATCCCCGGGGTTATCATCGAGGTTCGCCCCTTTGAGCAGGGACCGCCTGTGGGCAAGGATGTTCAGGTCCAGCTGCGCTCGGATGATATGACCGCCCTGGTCGCCGCGACCCGGTTGGTGCGTGGCTATATCGACCAGGTCGAAGGCCTGACCGACATTGAAGACACCTTGCCCCTGCCGGGGGTGGAATGGCGGCTGCAGGTCGACCGCGAGGAGGCCGGCCGCTTCGGTGCCGATGTCAGCCAGGTCGGCGCCGCGGTACAGCTGGTCACTGCGGGTTCGCTGGTCGGGCGCTACCGTCCCGATGATGCCGATGAGGAAGTCGATATCCGCGTACGCTTCCCGGAAGGGGATCGCGATATCAGCCGGCTTGACGATCTGCGGGTGAACACGCCCAACGGGGCTGTGCCGATTTCCAATTTCGTCACCCGCGAGGCCCGGCCGCGCGTCGATACGATCAACCGCCGCGACGGCAAGCGCTATTTCATGGTCCGCGCCAATGCCGAAGACGGCTATGCCGGCAATGTCCTGCTGACCGAAGTCCAGGCCTGGGTGGAAAGCCAGGTCGCTTCCGGCGTTATCCCGCCCCAGGTCGATGTCAGCTATCTCGGGGCTGACGAGGAAAACGCCGAGGCGGGCCAGTTCTTCGCCGGTGCCATGTTGGCCTCGCTCTTTATGATGGGCGTGATCCTGCTCTGGCAGTTCAACAATTTCTGGCACGTCATCCTGACCCTGCAGGCAGTGATCCTGTCTGTGGTCGGCGTGCTGCTCGGTGTGATCCTGACCTTCCCCTATATCTCTGTGCTTTTCCTGGGCACCGGCATCGTCACCCTGGCCGGGATTGTCGTGAACAATAACATCGTCCTGATCGACACCTTCCACCGCCTGCGCGGGCTCGGCATGAGTGTCGACGAGGCCGTGGTCCGCACCGCCTCCCAGCGCCTGCGCCCGGTCATGCTGACGACGATCACGACGATTTTCGGCCTGTTGCCGATGGTGTTCCAGATCAACGCCAATTTCGCCAGCGCCCAGCTCTCCATTGGCGGGCCGGCAAGTGAATGGTGGGTGCAACTCTCCTCGGCGGTCGTCTGGGGGCTGGGCTTTTCCACCCTGCTCACATTGCTGCTCACCCCGGTCCTGCTCGCTGCACCAAGCCGGATGGGCAATTGGCGGCGCAAGATGATCGGCCGCGTGCTGGGCCGCCCGGACGCTCAGCCCGAACCGGCTGAATAAAGGATATCAAAGATGAGCCATATCGATCCGACGCGTGACGCCTTTCAAATCTTCAAGGATCTCGACCGGTCCCAGCCGATCGAAATGCTCAATCTGATCCGCTTGCGCGAGCGCGCCGCCTATGCCGATGGCCGGCCGTCAACCGGGGCCGAGGCCTACGCCAATTACGGCAAGTTCTCAGGGCCCATCTTCCAGAGTGTCGGTGGCAAGATCATCTGGCGCGGTCAGCCGCAATGCATGCTGATCGGACCGGCCGAAGAAACCTGGGATATCGCCTTCATCGCCGCCTATCCGACCGCGGGCGCATTCCTGGAAATGGTCACCAACAAGACCTATCAGAGCGAAGCCGTACCACACCGCCAGGCCGCCGTGCTCGACAGCCGCCTGATCCGGCACCAGCCGCTCGGCGGCGGCGATCAGTTCGGCTAGTCGCGATAGACACGGATCAAGCGTCCGTCCGGCGCGTCTTCCAGCACCAGAAGCGAACCGTCCGGTGCCACACGGACATCGCGCAGCCGCGCTTCCAGCTCACCGAGGATAATGGTCTCGCCGACGACGGCACCATCTTGCAGATCAACGATCCGCAAATGCCCGCCGGGCGTTCCGGCATCCCCGGCAATCAGCGCTGAGACGATCAGGTCGCCCTGCCATTCCGGGAACATCGCACCATCATAGAAAGCCATCCCCGCCGGCGCGATGGACGGCGTCCAGTGATGGAGCGGGTCAGTCATGCCCGGATAGGTCTCAAACGGTGTGACAATGGCGCCAGTATAGTCCAGGCCAAAGCTGGCAATCGGCCAGCCATAATTGGCGCCCGGCACGAGGATGTTGATCTCGTCGCCGCCACGCGGACCATGTTCGTGGGAATAGATGATGCCGGTTTCCGGATCGCGCACCACGGCCTGCGGATTGCGGTGCCCGTAGGAATAGACCCCCGGTGCGCCATTCTCGACCTCGGCCGGGAAAGGCGTGCCGTCATCGGCGAGGCGGATATAGGTGCCGAGATGGTTTTCCGGCACCTGGGCTTGTTCGCGGAAATCAAACCCGTCGCCAGAACCGAGCAGAATGGAGTTGTCCTCAAGGAAAACGAGGCGCGCGCCGTAATGCACATCCGTACGCCGGCGCGGCTGGTCGGCGAAGATCTCCTCAAACCCGACCAGCGCCCCATTCTCGAACCGTCCGCGGCCGAGCTTGAGGGCGTTATCGCGAGGTGTGCCTTCCGACCAGGTCAGATAGACCCAGCCATTGCTTTCAAATTCGGGATGAAGAGCGATGTCCATCAACCCGCCCTGGCCCGAATAGAGCGAAGCGGGCACGCCGGAGACCGGTTCGGAGCGCATCTCCCCGTCATCCATCCAGCGCAAGGCGCCGGTTTTCTCGGTGATCAGGATATCTCCGTCCGGAAGCACAGCCAGCGCCCAAGGCGTATCAAGCGCGCCATAGAGAACTTCATGGGAGTAATTATCCTGCGCCGCTGCGGCACCGGTCAGTCCTGCGGCCAGGATCAAGCTCGTCAAAACACGCACGGTCAGCCCCTTCGCTCCATTTCTGCCAATCTAGCACCGAAGACGCCGGCGTCGACGCCTAAAGCCGCGATGCGCTTGACGCGAACTGCGCAGCATGGCTCGCTAGCGGCGAGAGAGGGAGAAGATACATGCTTCGCACGATCGCGGTTTTTCTGCTGGCCCTGATCACGGGCACGGTGCTGGTCTCAATCGCCAACACCCACGTCGTGCTGGAAGGGCTGACCGGTGTCGGCGCAGAAATTCCCACCACAGTCCGTGCCGGAGCCATCTTTGACGACCTCGCCGGCTTCGGCCCGGTGCTGGCCATCCTTCTGCTGATCGGATTTCTGATCGCTTTCCCGGTCGCCGGCTTTATTGCGCGCCTGCTCGGGCCGGGCTGGCGTAATATCGGATACACGCTGGCCGGTGCTGTCGCCGTTTTCACCATCATCAGCGGCATCACGCTTTACTATAATCAGATGTTGGATTCGACGATCACGCCCGTGGCGTCAGGCCGCAACTGGCCGGGATTGCTGGTACTTTCCCTTGGCGGTGCAGCCGCGGGACTACTCTTCGCCCTGCTCAAACCCCCGGCCCAGACTGATTAAGGTCAACACGGGCGACATAATCTGTCTCAAATCCACGTCGAAATACGGACGTCTCCTTAAAAGCCCACTCCTATCCTTCTTTCCCGGATGGAAGGAGCGGCGGCATGCATCAATTGAGGCAGACGGCTCGCGCGGATTTACGCCGCGTGGTCAAGGGCGGGGCGACGACCCGAATTCTCGACCTCCACTCCATCGCTCGCAAATACGGCCAAACCGACGAGCATGGCGAGGAGCCGTTCTTTCACAATTCCCGGCTCAATCGCTGCTTCATCATCAAGCATACCGTGCGGGCGCATGAGCGTTCCTATGTGATGTCGAACCAGCCGGTGGTCACGAAGATACTCATACCTCTGGCGGAAGAAGATCTGGCCCTCGGCGGGCATGCGGTCTTCGTTGAAGAGATCGGATTTGCCAACAAGATCCGCAGCCATTTCGAGATTGCCGACGATCCGCACCTGACCGACCTGGATCTCCTGCGCCTGCGCGAGCTGGCATCGATCCCGTCCTTTGACCCGTTCTTGCTATCCGAGCGTTTCCGCAATCATCCTCGCCCGGTCGCCGAATGCTATTTCGACATCACCGAGGATGAGTCCCGGCGCATGATCGACAGCGTCGCCGGACAAATACTCGGTGTCGTCGCCCTCGCCTTCGGCGACGAGAAAAAAAGCGCCAAGGATGATGCAAGGGCGATGAATTTTGCCCGCCAACTCTTGTCGAGCGAGGACAATGGCAAGCTGGAATTCCTGCGTCTGTCGCTGGATATGAGTCCATCCGAATTCAAGTCCGGCATCTTCGGCTGGAAGGGTATTCTCTACTATCGCTGGTGCATGACCGAGACGCTGAATGCGGTGAAGGACTTCCTGCGCCAGATATCTGATCTGACCATCGTCAATGCCAACCAGACCGAAATGGTCGAACTGGAGCATATGCGCCGCACCATTATCGCAGAGACCAGAGCACGCTGGTCCAATCTGACGATGATCATGCAGGAGTACGAGACCGTCTTTGCCCGCTTCTGTGCTGGCGAGGATGCTCGCGGCTTCCAGGACTTCCTCCTGAAAGCGCCCAACCTGTTCTACGATATTGGCAGCGATCTCTCAGTGGTCAGCCACATCCCGGGCTATTGGCGTTACTGGGATGATCAGAACACCAAAGGCTATTTCCAGGCCCGGGAGGCCATGCCGCTTTTTGCCAGCTTCGTCGCCAGCGTGACGCGGGAACGCATCACGGAAAGCGGCCAGGACGCACCGCGCACGCACCGTTCCACCTCCGTTATCCCGCGCCCGGAGGTCTTCGTGCCGCCCGCCGCCTGACCCCTTCGGCGCTATGCATTGGTTAACCAATGAGACAGAAAGCCCGGCCGGTCCTGTGCCGTATTAACCGGTTTGTTGCGCCACCCGAGGATACTGCCAAGCCAGAACCAGCGGGGTGGGCGTGGCTCGAGCACAAGATGCAGGCAATCTAAGGCGAATGGTCCAGGGCGGGGCAACCCCGCGCATCCTGGATCTGTATTCGATCGCCCGGCGGTTCAGCCGTTATGATGCGCACGGCGACCGGCCGCTGTTCAACGATAGCCGTCTCAATACCGGCTTTCTGGTCAAGCATACCGTCAGACCGCACGAACGGCCCTATCTGATCTCGGACAACCCGGTGGCGACCAAGATCATTGTGCCTGTCACCGTATCCAACCTGAATATGGGCGGGCATGCCTTCTTCGTGGAAGAGCGCGGCTTCGAACCCCGCTTCCGGGAATTCTTCGGCGTCGATAATGACACCTCGGTTTACTCCGAGGACCTGGCCCGGGTGCGTGAGCTGGCTGACATGCCCTCCTTCGACCCGTTCCTGCTGTCCCACCGCTTCCGCCAGCACGAGCGCCCGGTCGCCGAATGCTATTTCGACATTTCCGAAGATGAACTCCAGCGCATGGAGAAATATGTCGCCGAACAGATCACTGACATGGTGACACTGGCCTTTGGCCAAACCGGCGGCATTGGAGATGCGGAACGAGCGCAGACCTTTGCCCGTCATATCCTGGCCGGCGAGGAAGCGGAGAAATTCGAGCGCCTGCGCCACGCCCTGTCCATGACGGCGGAGCAATACCATGAAGCGATCTTCGGCTGGAAAGGTCTCTTGTATTATCGCTGGCGGATCGATCAGGTCCGCGATTCCCTGAAGCGCTTCATTATCGAGATCAACGACGTCATCGTTCTCGGCGTCGCCCAGCACGAGCGCATCGCGATTGATGATATCCGGCGTCATATTCTCGCTGAAACCCGCAAGCGCTGGACCTCGCTCATGGGCATAATGGCAGATTATGAAAGCGAGTTCGCCGCCTTCACCCAGCGCGGTGATGCCGGCGCCGTTCGCCGTTTCCTGCTCAAGGCTCCGGGGTATTTCGCTCAACTCGGCTACGACCTCGCCGCAGTCAGTCATATCACCTCCTACTGGGCCTATTGGTGGCGTGATCGCGAGCCAGGCAAGCTTTCTGCCCGTGATGCGATGGAGATCTTCCCGGGCTTCCTGCGCAGCCTGATCCGCGACAAACATGATGATGAGGAAGAGCGCATGGCGAGCTGACCGCTCTGTCGCGCAAGGGTGACCCCCGGCGCTGCACGGCGTATGTCAGACCCATGTCTCCGCCGCTCCTCACGCTCCAGAACGTCCATCTCACATTTGGCGTCACCCCATTGCTCGACGGGGCAGACCTCACCGTGTCCGAGGGTGAGCGCCTGTGTCTGGTCGGACGCAACGGTTCAGGGAAGTCCACTTTGATGAAGGTGGCGGCCGGACTGATGGAGGCTGATAGCGGCGATCACTTCGTCCAACCCGGCACCACGATGCGCTATCTGGAACAGGACCCCGATGTCAGCGCCTACAAGACCATCATGGACTATGTCCGCTCCGGCCTGGCGCCCGGTGATGAAGACTATCGCGCACCCTATCTGCTGGAACATCTCGGCCTGACGGGCGAGGAGGATCCGGCCCGGATGTCGGGCGGTGAAATCCGCCGCGCGGCCCTGGCCCGGGCCTTGGCGCCGGACCCTGACATCCTGCTTCTGGATGAGCCCACAAACCATCTCGACCTGCCTGTCATCGAATGGCTCGAAGAGGAGTTGCGCTCGATCCGTTCAGCCCTCGTGCTGATCTCTCACGACCGCCGCTTCCTGAGCCATTTGTCGCGCTCGACGCTATGGCTTGATCGTGGCCGTACCCGGCTGCTGAACAAGAGCTTTGCCCATTTCGAGAGCTGGTGCGACGAATTGCTGGAGCAGGAACAGCTCGACCTGCATAAGCTCGACCGCAAGATTGTGCGCGAAGAACACTGGCTTCGCTATGGTGTGACAGCCCGGCGCAAACGCAATGTACGGCGGCTCTCTGAGCTGCAGGACCTGCGCAAGCAGCGCGCTGATCATCGCGGACCACAGGGCAATGTGAAGCTGGAGGCGACGTCAGCGTCGGAGACCGGCAAGCTGATCTGTGAAGCGGAGGGCATCTCCAAGCGCTTTGGCGACAAAGTCATCGCGGACGACTTCTCGATCAAGATCGCCCGCGGCGCCCGGATCGGCCTGATCGGTCCCAATGGTGCCGGCAAAACGACCTTGCTCAACATGCTCACCGGCGCGTTCGAACCCGATAGCGGCCGGATCAAGCTCGGCCTACGACTGGAAATGGCGACGCTGGATCAAAAGCGCACTGTCTTGAAGCCTGACTGGACTGTATCAGAAGCCCTGACCCAGGGCGGCGGAGACATGGTCGAGGTCAATAATTCCCGCAAACATGTCATCGCCTACATGAAGGATTTCCTGTTCGCGCCGGAGCAGGCAAACACACCTGTCGAGGTCCTGTCAGGCGGTGAAAAGGCGCGGCTGATGCTGGCGCGGGCACTGGCCCTGCCCTCCAATGTGCTGATCCTCGACGAACCGACCAATGATCTCGACCTGGAAACGCTCGACCTGTTGCAGGACATGGTCAGTCACTATCAGGGCACGGTTTTCCTCGTGTCCCACGACCGCGATTTCATCGACCGCACCTGCACCAGCGTTCTGATCACCGATGGCGATGGGCGGTGGACCGAATATGCGGGCGGCTATAGCGACATGGTCAATCTGCGCGGCTATGGCGTGCGCAAACCCGAGCAAGCGACCTCCAAGTCTGCGGCTGCACCGGCAAAGCCTGCTACGGCCAGGCCTGCCGCTGCACCGCAGCGCCGCCGCATGGCCAATAAGGACAAATACGAGCTCAAGCTTCTGCCGGACGAGATCGACAGGCTGGGCGAAACTATTGCCACCCTCGAAGCCCGCCTAGCTGACCCGAAGCTGGCCGCTGATCCGGCCGCGTTTGCCAAGGCCAGTGCCGAGCTCGGCGCAGCCGTTGAGGCTCTCGCGCAAAAGGAAGATCGCTGGCTGGAACTGGAGGCGTTGCGCGAAGAGCTCGAAGGCTAGCTGCGTTGCTTCACCACATCGCTGGGTGAACAGCCAAAGGCGCGTTTGAACGCTTTGGAAAAGGTCGGGTAGTCGGTGAACCCGCCCCGCTCGGCCGCCTCACGCGGTGTCAGCTCCGTCACGGTCAGGACCGAGCGCAGCCAGCCGAGCCGGATCGCGCGGTGATAGACCGCCGGAGTGCACTGATAGGCATCGCGGAAATAGCGTGCGAACTGGGCCGAGGACAAACCGCAATGGCGGGCGGCCTCATCAACGGAGACAGCCTCCGACGCCTTGCTGCTGAGAAAATACCGAGCCGCTTCGAGGCGCGAAATAATATCCTCGCGCTTGGCCTGGCCGGCCACGCTGAGCCGTTTGGCGCACATGCTCAAGCGCCGCAATGTGCGGTAGGTCCGCGCTTGGAGCTTCAGGAATAGCTCGTCGGTCATGGTCACGGTGCCATCGAGCAGCGCGTCTGGCAGACCACCAAGAATAGCCGCGCGCGGCATGCGGAAGACCACATCGCGCGGCAACGCATGGCGCTCGATCTTGAACTGCTCCATGAGTGTTTGCGGCGCGAATTGGAGGCAGACACCTTCCACAGTATCGCCCTCGCGTACGGACAGGCGGAACGGCGTGTCGATGCCTACAAGAAGCACCGTATCGGGGGTAAGGACGAAATCGCGGCCGTGAATTCGAAAGTGCTCAACACCGCTCTTAATGGTCTTGAGACTGATCGAGTGAGAGACGTTTTCCGTTTCAATGTCGCTCAGGCGCAACTGCAGATAGCGGCTGGTGGATGGCGGTTGATAATCTTCACCATCCGTTGCGATGCGCTGGAAAATTCCCTGATCCAATTCCGTAGACGCCTCTTGCATCGATATTTGCGCAGTTTCTGACATGCCCCACCCGGTCTCGCTAGGATACCGTCAGATCATCGCGTTGCAAGTTTCTCGCAACAAGATGCGTATCAACGGGTTTCGATCCGTGCGCGCCGGGTTTTTATTCTGTGCGATAGATGCCGGGCTATCAGGCCGCAGCGGCTCCACCTTCCGCACAAGGTGGACCGCTGCGGTTCCTAATCCGGCCGTTTGCGTCCCTAGCGCAGACGGTCGGATCTAGCCGGTCCCAAGATCACAGCATTAAGCAGCAGTAGATCCAGACCATTGAGATAGGCCCGTGTCGTCGGAGACTGGGTAAAGGCAATGACCTGGCCAGCCCCCATATCGCGTGCGATCAGGAAAGGCTTCTGGGCCAGCTGCTCAGCGTAGTCATCCCACAGATACCCGCCCGCGAGCAGTTCATCTGCGGCCGCGTAGCGCATTACCGTATCCGCATTATCCATCGCCACCGGAGCATAGATATCCGACCCGGTGACCAGAGCGGCAGCGCCACCATCATAACCGGCCGAGAGCCAGCTATTGGGATTGGCCACGATATTAACCAGAGCACCGGGGGAGCTGTCCGGCATCGCGCCGGATTCCGCCTCTGCCGCTTCGCGTTCCGCTTCTGTCGTCAGAACGACGCCATCAGTCGTCGCCGACGGCGTTGCCGCGGCATCCCGCGGCGTATCGGCGGCTCGCTCACGCTGGGCGGGAATGAAGCCATTGTCCGGATCGGCCAGCCAACGCGTCGCCGAACCGAGACCAATCAGGGTTCCACCTTCGCGGGCAAACTCCTGCAGCGGCGCAGCGCGCAGCGTGCTGGAATATCCCGGGAAACCCTGATCCGGCAGGATGATGACGTCATAGCGCGACAGGTCCGCACGGGTCAGGGTGGACGGACGGATCACCGTAACGGGCAATCCGAAACGGCGCTCAAGAACATAACGCGTCGCACCGGTCGAGGTCGCGCTGGTGCCCTCACCCCAGGCCAGCGCAATGCGCGGCGCGCGGATCGGCTGGAACTCATCGGAACCCGGATTGGGACCATCATCGACCCAGCTGGAGGACAGGCCGGCATAACGCGCGCCGCTGTCAGCCGCGAGACGGGCCAGGGTAAAATCCAGCTCCGCCGGAGCATCAGTCCGAGGGATCACCACCGAGCCGCGCGGATAGGTCGTCGAGCCAATACGGAAGGCGCTGTCGGCACTGCGCATCGGGATACCTTCTCGCGCCAGCTGCGCCACCAGGCGTGCCTGCCCGGCGTCATCCCAGGGGATGACATAACCCCAGCGCGCTTCCCCCCCGAGCGAGCCGCTCGGCATCTCGTCGTCAGCATTGACCTGCTCCCCGGCCAGGGATGGCAGACGGCGGCAGGAGGCCGCCTCCACATTGTGCATCAATGGCAGCGACCAGGCAGTCACGTCATAGAGCTGTGCGCTCAGACCGGCTTCACGGCGGCGCTCCTGCTCTGCCATGAAGTCAGCTGGCAATTCCGTCGTCGGCTCAAGCAGCGTCCGGGCGAGATGGCCCGACGGCTGGTCATACCGCACCAGGAACGCACCATCAGAGAAGGTGGAACCACAGGCGCTGACACGGCCGCTCACCCGCTCGACCTCGATCCCCTGAGCGGCGAGCTGACGCGCCAGGTTCTCCGCATTCCAGCGATTGGTCGAAGCATCGAAGATCGTGCCGTCGGCACCGTCGCCGGCAGCCCCGCTGCGGGCCTCAACCCAGCTGTCGAGAAAGGCGCGACGGTTACGTGCGGTCGCTTCCGCGGTGGACAGGCTGGCCACGAAATTATGATGCACGCCGTCTTCATAGGTCAGCAAATCGCCGTCGCGTTGACGCCATAACAGGCCGCGCGGAGACGCCTGCTCATAGGTCATGGCGACGCCACCCTGCATAGTCGGCCACATATCGCCATAGCCGGGATAGAAGGCGTCATAGACTTCACGGGTGAAATACTCATAGCCGAGCAGGTCGAAATAATCGCCATTATTGCGGCCGATCGTGACCTGCCCCTGGCGCTGGGCCTGGGAGATATAGGGATTGAAGGGTTCAGCCGACGGCGCGAAGAAATACGTGCTGTCGCCGCTCATCTCATGGGAGTCGACCACGACCTGGGGATACCATTCCTGCATCGCAGCAACGCGCCCCTGGGTCTCCGGCTGGCTCATGGTGAACCAGTCGCGGTTGAGGTCGAAAAGATAGTGGTTGAAACGTCCGCGCGGCCAGGGTTGGTCGTGCTCGGCGGAGAAACGATCTTCATCCGCTTCCAGGCCCCGGGCCGAGGAGAAGCTGGCGATGAAACGGGCCCGGCCATCAGGGTTCTGGGTTGGGTCGATAATGACGATGGTGTTCGCCAGGATGGTCTCGACCACCGCGTCATTCTCGGCTGCCAGCAGATGGTAGGCCGTCATCAGACCGCTATCCGGCGGCGTCACCTCGTCGCCATGCACACCATATCCAAGCCATACGATCGCCGGTACACGGTCGAGCAGGGTTTCACGCGTGGCTGCGTCGAGCGCGTCGGGATCAGCCAGCTGCTGGATATCCGCCTGGATGGCATCAAGCCGCGCCATGTTTTCGCGTGATGCGATAATGCCATAGACCAGATCACGGCCCTGCCAGCTCTGAGCATAGGTCACCACACGCATCCGGTCCGGCGCTGCCGCCGCGAGAGTGCGGATATAGTCGACCGCATTTTCCGGGGTGGTGATTTCGGCGCCGAAATCATAGCCCTGAACTTCCAGCAGTGACGGAATGCTCTCGTCATAGCTCACCTCGAAAGGTGAGGTTTGCGCCGGAGCGGCTGCGGCTAACGTCAAACTGCTCGCCAGAGCGAAGAGTGCGGTACGGATCATGGGAGCCCCCCAGGGGTTGAGAATTCCAACCAGTTAAGCAGGTTTTTTCGCTAACGCCAAAACGGATATCAGGGCGTGACAATCGGGAAATCAGTCTGCGGGTCCTGCAATAATGTAAAGAACCCAAGCAGCGCTGCCCGGTCGCCTTCAACGGCAAATTCCTGCGATGCAATCATGTCAACTAGGCCCGCATCATCGCTGATCAAGCGCATCCAGAAAGCGCGGGTCAGTGTCACGGTGGCATCCGGCTGCTCGGCCTGCCTATCCTCGTAGTGACGCATCACGCCATTTGAGATTTCAATCAGATAGGTCTCATCCACATCCGTGAAGCGGAAATTGAAGGCCAGCTCACGATCACCCGCGGCTACACCGTCTAGCCGGGTCGCCATGGCGGAGAAGAACATGTCGAGCGGAATGGAGTTGAGAATGTCATCGGCCGCACTTTCCGCGTCGACCGCCTCGACCCCATGGCGCAATTCGTGCGCCCCGCTGAGATAATTATCGCGCCAGGGTCCGGACTCGGCCTGATACCCCATCTGCTCATAACTGCGTGCCAGGGCCTCGCGCGCGACAGCGCTGCCCGGTTCGGCAAACACGGCATGTTGCTGCAATTCCGCGGCCCAGCGAAAATCGCCTGCATCAAAAGCCGTCTGAGCCAGCGCCAATGTCGCCTCGAGACCGCCAAATCCGTCGACATACCGCGCGGCTGCTTCGCTACGGGGCACCGGATTGAGATGGGCCGGAACACCGTCATACCAGCCGAAATAGCGCTGATATACAGCCCGGGCATTATGCCTGAGCGTGCCGTAATAGCCGCGGATGGAGAAGACATTCTCGAGCTCGGGTGGCAACGCAATTGTCTCGGCAATCTCGTCCGGCGTCAGACCCTGGCTGGCAAGACGCAGGGTCTGGTCGTGGATGTATTTATAGATATCGCGCTGAGCCTCCAGATAGGTGCGGGACTCCTCCCGCCCCCAGACCGGCCAATGATGGCTGTTGAAGATCACATCAGTCTGATCACCGAACAGGTGCAGCGCATCATCGATCGCCGCAGACCAGGCCACGGCATCGCGCACCTGGGCGCCTCGCAGCGTGTAGAGATTATGCATACTGCGCGAGACAATCTCGGCGCCGCACCAGGCGTTGAACTGGGGCAGGAAAATCGTCAGCTCGGCCGGCGCCTCGGTATGGGGGGCGTATTGGAAGACCAGCTCCACCCCATCGATTGTCATGCGCTCTCCCGTCCGGGTAATCGTGCGGGTCGGCGCAGCGATTGAATGGGTTCCGATGGCCGGGTGTTTGCCCAAACCACTGCCAATATGGCCACGTGGAGATCGCGGCAGCGGCATGCCATACATGAAACCGGCCCGGCGACTCATCACCGCGCCGGCGAGGACATTCTCGCTAACCGCTTCCTCAAGAAAGTGATCCGGCGCGATAATTTCGATCTCACCGCTATCGAGTTCTTCACGCGATGCAATGGCGGCAATGCCGCCAAAATGATCGATATGGCTATGCGTCAGGACGATGGCGACGATCTCACGCGCGCCGAGCTCGCGCTCAACAAGATCCAGTGCGGCACGGGCTGTCTCCACCGAGGTCAGCGGATCGATAATGATCCGCCCGCTCTCGGTCTCGATGATTGACATATTGGACAGGTCATAACCGCGCACCTGGTAAATCCCGGGCACGACCTCGAACAGGCCATGGATATTGTTGAGCCGCGCCTGCCGCCACAGGCTTGGATTAGCGGTTGCCGGCGGCTCGACATCAAGAAAGGCATAATCGGCGGGTCGCCAGACCACCTCGCCGTTAGGCCCCCGAATGTCGAGCTCTGTCTCAGTCGCCAAAAGACCGCGCCGCGCAAGGTCGAAATCCCGTTCATCCGTCATGAAGTCCGACGACGCCACGGCCTGCTGGGCAGCAATGGTCGCCGGCTCAGCCGCACGGAAGCCCGCCGTATCAACCTCAACGCCCAGGTCATATTGAACAGCATCGGGCGCCGGAGCGGGCTGGCCGCAGGCGGCAAGCAGCGCCAAAGCGGAACACGGCACTACAATGCACCGGAAGCAATGAGACAGCATTGAGAGGATTTCCTGTTATATATCGACCGCGCGCCATGCTGGCGGCGGGATAGGCAAAGCGCAAGACCTGCTCGACTGACTGGCCTCGCCAGGGAACACCCATGCTATGACTATCAAAGATCGAATCCCGCAGCCCCGCTCGACATCCTGGAGGTCCGACTTGGATTCCCGCCCCTTCTGGCCCACCGCTTTTGAACGGCTGGGCATACATGACGCACAAGCCGAGGCCGCGTTGATCGCCGCCGCCGAAATCCGCAGCGTCGCCAGCGGGTCGGTGATCATTGCGCAGGATGATGATGACGACATGGTCTTCATCATTCTTGACGGCGAAGCCCGGGTGGTCCTGCTGTCCGCCAGCGGTCAGGAAATCTGGATTGATGCCCTGCAAGCGGGCGCCGTGATCGGCGAATTGGCGGTCCTGACCGAACAACGCCGCACCTCTGAGATCATCGCCGAGCAAGACTGCATGCTTGCCTGTTTTCCAGCCCGGGACTTTCTCGCCCTCTCAGCAGACCACGGCGCCCTCGGGCTTGCGCTGGCGCGGGTGCTCGCCCAGCGGGTTCATCATACCACCCAGCGCATGTTTGAACTCTCGGCACTGTCTGCGACCGGTCGGGTCTATGCCGAATTGCTGCGGATCTCGGAGCCATCAGAGAGCGGCGAAACGCGCTATATCCGCCCCAAACCGACCTGGACCGTGCTGGCACAAAAGGTCAATACCAGCCGCGAGACGGCCTCCCGCACGATCAGCGACCTGGAAAAGCGCGGCTTGCTACGGCGCCTCGATGACGGATTTGAACTCGTCGATCCGGATCAGCTCAGCCGACTCAGCTCGACCAACTGAGCAGCGATACATCTGGGCGATCAAAGAATCTGGCGCCACCGCCCGCAATGCGAAGAGCGGCAGTTTGGGTAAAGCCGTGTCGACCTCGGTGCGGCCGATATACTCACAGCGGAACTCGCCAGCCTGCTCCATAGCCAGGACCGCGGCGAACGCCTCGCTGACACAGATCGACCCCGGTACTGCGCAGGGTTCAATCCTCGCGGCAATTGCGACCTGGGCCCCGAACAGGGTGGGCCGTTTCTGCAACGGATCCTCGCCTTCATGAACCGGTCCATAATGCCCACCGATACGAATATCGAGGCTGTCCGGAAGTTCGGCTGCGGCCAGATCAATCGCAGCAAAGGCCTCCCTCAACCGTGTCGCTGCCCTCGCCGCAGGCGCCGTCTGCTCGAAGGCGAGAAACAGACCATCACCCCAACTATCAGTATAGACCGGGCTGTCCTCAAGCTGGTCCACCTCGTCCACCAGACGCCGAAGAACTGTGTCGACAAATGCAGGCACCCGGTCCTCGGCCACGCGGGAGGAGCCACTGATATCGATGAAGAGCATAGCCCGCATCACCGGACGAAACCCGTGCCCTATATCGGCATCAGAGCGCTTTGGCAGGTTTGATGAGGACTTCTGTCGCTTAAAGGGGATGACGGTCTGGTCCAGGCCGGCGCGGTGCCATTGGCCAGCATCATGCACCGTCCCAAACCCGCGCGCCGGATTGGCCCCAGGGTCGCTGACCAGGATTTGGTGCGGTTCCGTCGCCAACACTTCAGCCCGCATTCGCGCCAGCCCCATGGCCACCCGGCTTGAGAAATTGAGCGTTTCACCGGAAATGATACGCCGGTCCGAGGTGACTTCAATAATCTGGGAGGCGGCATTCAGACAGGCTTCGCAGCGCTTGATCCAGGGGCTGCCAAAGGGCCTGACCGAGCTCTCGATAAAGACACCAACCGGGACGGGAAGAACCACATTGAGCGAGCCGCCGCGGCGCAGGATGGCTTCGGCAATCAAGATATCTGCGCCGGCCGCAACCGCGCCGAACGCGGGACCGGCCGAAACCGCTTCCAGGGCCAAATCGATCTGCCGCACAAGCCGGGTCTCGGCCGCTTGGGATACCTCCCCCGGGGCCGAACCCAAAGGGAAGATATTCCCGGCAAAATGCACCGGCCGACCCGGCTGCACACCCGAAAAAATCTCCTGCTTGACGCCCAGCGCGTCGGCGATCAGGCGCAATTGCTGAAGGCTTGTTGCCAGAGCGATGGTATTCGAGGGATCGCAATCGCGCGCCGCACTTAGGGCCAGTCGCATGGCCCGCGTATCACCCAGCAGGAGATGCGCTTCGGCTTGGGTTGCACCGCGATAATAGGCCTCCTCAGGATCCGTCGCGGTACCGCCCAGGCTTTCATGCAGGACCCGGCGAGCCAACCTCTCGGAGCGAGGCTTGTCACCGGCGAGCAGATACATGCTGGCCGCGTTTATTCCCGGATAGTGACCACCGGTGATCTCAAAAACGTCTTCATAGCGTTTGGCCGCCCGGCGGGCCTGGGCGGGAAAGGCGCTCGCCTCCGTCTCGAACGCTGAGGCCTTTTCAAGCCGCGCGCCCAGAGCGAGGCAGTCTTCGTCAAAATCAGCGCGATCCAGCTGGTATCGGCTGTACAGGCTTCGCGCACGCTCCAGGGCACCGGATTTCACGAGACACAGCACGGCTCTGTGGCGTAGCCAAAGATCGTCCGGCGCCCTGTCCAGCTGATCGAGACACTGGTCAAAGGCGGCGGCGAGATCACCCCGCTTGAAACTGTCTTCAATAAATTGCCGCAAACTGGTCGAGTCCTTCTTCCGGGAGCTGGCGCGCTCCCGGAAGACAGTCTAGCCCGATTTACATCGGCGGGATGACATGGATTTTCGGATCGATGATCAAACGCGTCACCTGGTTGCCCGCATCCTGAGATGCCTGGACGAAGAGCGCGAACTCGTACTCGGCCGGTGCTGTGGCGGCGGCCGCATTGATCTGGAAGCTGTAGGGCTGGCGGCTCTCGCCATTCAGCGTCAGCCAGGAGAGCCCACAGAAGATTTCACCCGCATTGTCCGACTTGAACTTGATGCGCGCCTCTTCAAACCCCCAGCCCGGCACGTGCATGTTGAAAATCATGCGCGTGGCGCCGCGAACATGCTGGTCGAAGGGACAGGGGTCGACTGCGCCACAGGGCGTCCACATCCCGGCGAGGGCCGCGCCAACCGCGAGGCGGAGCGTGGCGGCATCGACGGCGCGGTATTCGTCAACGGTTTCGGCAAATATCATAAATATCTGCGAGATCTGGGCATCGTCGAACGGATCGCGATTCATATCGCTGCCATTGATGACAACAAAACCATCAACGCCGCGAGCCACAAGGCTGATATGGGTGTGGTCCGGAGTGAAAGAACAGGCATCCGCCAGCCCCTCTTGCACCTTGGAACCGTCAAATGCATCACGAATGGAAGACATGGCAAAACCCCTCTTGCTTGCCCAAGTGATAGAGCCGGCCCGGCGGGCCGGCCCTGCGAAGACGGCTGCCATGGAGCCATGGCAGCCGGAAGGAAGGATTACTCGGCCGTGAGGTAGCCGGTTTCGGTCAGGGCACGGGCGCGCTCCAGCTCCGCTGCCGTATCGAGGCGGAGCTGGTCCTGCGAGGCATCGAGTGTATCGATCAGGACACGCCGAACCTGTTGCGCGTCGGCGGCTTCCCCATTGCTCTCCAACAATTCGGCCAGAATGTTGGATGCCACCGCGAACATATAGGGCCCGCGCTCGATCTGGGTTGGCCAATCATCAGCGAGGCGTAGGGCGGAGAGCAGATTCTCCACCGCTTCCCGCGCGGATTCGACATCGCCCAGCGCGCGGAAAAGCTTTGCCTCGACCAGCGTCGCATAGAGACGCGTCGACTCAAAACTGGCCCCCTCGGCCGCCAACCAGGACGGATGCGCCATGAAGCGCGTTGCATCGAGATAGGCTGCGCGCGCATCCTCCGGCCGCTCTGCAAGCAACAGCGCCCGGGTCAGGCGTAGTCGCTGCCGCACCGAAATCAAGCGCCAGAGCTGATTGTCCGGGTCATGGCCGACGAGAGCATCGGCCTCCATTGCTCCCGCTTCCAGAATCTGCACCGCCTGGGCGATATCCTCGGGCGAAGAACTTGTCTCATCCAGGATCAATAGCCGCGCCACGGCATAGTCCGCCAGCATTGCATCACGCCGCATACGCCAGTCGCTGTCGAGCGCTTCGGCACTTTCATAAACGGCGATCTGCTGGCGCAGGGCGGCCATTGCCGCCTCGCGTCCATCGACGAACTCAGACACGCTGGCGAGCCAGCCCCAAGCGTCAGCGAGCTCATAGAGCGCCTGGCTTGAATCGGGCTGGGCATCGAGCAGAGCCTGAAACAATTGCAGGGAGGACCGGACGGATCGATGCGCCTCCTCGTAGCGGCGCTGCTGCAGGTACAGCGTGCCGAGATTGGAATAGGCGTAAGCAGCCTCGGCCTGGTATTCGAGATTGTCCTGATCGCTCTCAACCAGGGCCCCGGTCAGGTCGCGGTATTCCAGGAAACGGGCCTCTGCGACATCGAGCTCGCGCTGCCGCCAAGCAAAAAAGCCGACCCAATATGCGCTTTGGGAGTGCTCATAGATACGCGCTGGCTCATCGGGATCGACCGCGAGTATTCGCTGCGTTGCCGCATAGGCCGTCTGGAAGTGCTGGTATGCACTTTCAAGATTGCCCTGGGCTTCGTCTATTCGCCCGAGCAAATGGAAGGCTTGCGCCCTGCGCCCAAGCGAATCCGGAGACATTTCATTAGGCGGTTGAGCCGCGTAATAGTCGATAACCTTTGCCCCAACAGCGTCGAGAACTTCGAGCCGTCCCACGGGCGCCAGCCTGTCTGTCAGATCTTCCAGCATGAATTCAATCAAATCCTCTGCCTCGGCTTTGCGACGTTCGGCTTCGGACCGCGCGGTCGTCGCTAGAAACGTCAAGCCGCCCATTATTAGGGCCAGAGAAACCGAAATGACTGTGACGGCCGTCACGCGCTGCTGACGTCTTTGCAGGTCACGCTGGATAATTTGGTCGAGACGCAGATCGAGCAAACCACCGACGAGTTTGACGAGCGCCACCCGGCGGCCATCGCCTTTACGGCGGAAATCGGCACCAGCAGGCTCTGTCTCGCGCCCGTCGCGCATCGGCTCGAGGATGGCGGCAGGGTAGCATTCCCGGGTCGCAGGAAACCCGTTGCGCTCGGCATCCGGTTCGCCCTCGAGAATAGCGGTGATGATTTCGCCCTCGGGGTTGAGGTCACGAAACACCTCGATCTCGCGATTGACCCACTGCGAAGCGGCAGCGGCCGGAGAGCACAACACGATAAGGGTCTCGCTCGCCTGCAGGGCATCGCGCACGGAGGCCGACAAATCACCGCCCGCCGACAATTCGTCGCGATCGCGGAATATCCGGCCGACCTTGCGTGGTACTGGGCCCCGGCGACTGCCCTGGCCGACCAAGTGACGGGGAACCCGGTAGGTCTCAAGCCGGTTGTGAATCCAGCGCGCCCAGCGCTCATCGCTATGACTATAGGAAATGAATGCGCGATAGTGTTTGGCCCCAGCCATGACATGCCCCTCTTGCCCAAGGACATTCATATTCGGGCACACGCAGAGCGCGCGCAAGCTGCGGGTCGAAAGAAACCGCATGCCATCTCAGCTAGCACCGACAGGTTGGCCGGAGGCACACCAGGCAACAGAAGCGGGAGCGGCGGGACACGACACGGAGTTGGGGCTCCGCCTTGGGCAAGCTCGTATCCCGCCTGACCCCGCAGTCCAGTTGGATGTCTTGGGGCCACCCCGGATGCGGTAATAGGATATTAGCTCAGCTAAGCCGGAGCGCGCGTGATCGCGATCACGCAGCCCTAATTTGTCGCGGGCCCGAGCCGGATTTCCCGCGCTTCAATCGTCACCCCGCCAAAACCGGCGCGGGTATGCAGCCTGACAGGAAGGTGGAAGGCACCATCGTCGAAGGATGCAAGCCAGATTTCCAGCGGTAATCGCGTATCCCGCTCAGACGGGTAGTCCTCCGGATCATATCCGGAAATCGGCTCATAATAAGCGTGGCAGACCAGAGCTTCACCGCTCCAGGCCCGGGTCCGGACCTGTTCACGGCCCGCGGGTTCCAGGTTGAGATTATACCGCGCCTTGCCGTCGAACACCGGAATCTGACCGTGACAGCCGGCACCCGCGCCCCGGCCAGTCAGCGTCTCAGACAGGGTGAAGAAGGCCGACATAGGGTCGATCACACCGCTCCGGTCTGTTGCAGAGGCGGGCGGCACACCCCAGGAGCCGAATGGCGGTTCGACATCCGATACAGCCACCGCGTCACGGAAACTGACATCGACGGCCCTGATCTTGTCGCCGGTGCGCTCGACATGTGCATAGCGCAACGGCGTTGCACTATCCCCCTCGATATGGCCCTCCACCTCCGAACGGATATCGAAGTCGGTGAACAGGGCGGCAAGCCCGGCCGCCCGTACGAAGCTGTCTGCAGCGTACGCATTTGCGTCAAAGCGGGCATTCAGCTCGATCTCACCAACCTTGAAAACCAGCACCCAGCCATCATAGCGGGCGGAGATCACCGTTTGCTCCTCTACCGGCGCCACTTCGGAATCCGGTGCCGCATAAGTAGCGTAATCAGCCCCGCCCTCCAGCGGCGATGAAGCGAGAAGAGTAAGGACGAGAAGACTGGCACCGGGGAGAGTAGACATGGGCGGTATCGGGCCTCGTTAAAGCGCGGGAGATGTTGGTCACCGGGATCGGATCGGTTCAGCCTAATCTTATCGCTGAGTGGGGCCGGAAAATGGCCTCCGTGATGTGGATCAGCAATCGCATTGTCGTGACCGCCAAGAAAAGGGCGCCGCTGATCAATCAGCGGCGCCCTCTATTTCTCTCGCTTGAAGCGCGAAACGTCGACTAGCGCGTCTCATTCTCCAGAGCGGTGATGCGTTCATTCAGTTGCTCGATATAGATGTGAGCAACTTCCAGCTCGTGCAGAATGCCCGCCGTTTTCTCGGTGAGGTTGATCGGCTCACCCGGACGGGTCGGACCAACGCCCCAGAGGTGCTGGTTGTCCCACATGTACTGGGCGTGCTCTTCAATCGACGGCACTTCGAAGATTGAGGGATCAAATGTGCCATCGCACGGACCCGGATTACAGGTCGGACCCGCGGTAACCAGACCGGCGGACGTGAAGGTGCCATAGACATCGCCTGCCGTCGGGCCGAGGATCTGGACTTCGCTGTTTCCGAAAACGATCTGGCTTTGCGGCGTACCGGCCGTATTCAAAGCAACGATGCGGCGGTTAGCGCTGTCCGTCTGCATGCGATACTGGACCGCACCGTTATCCGTCGACTGCAGGTCCACCACTTTGGTGCTGGTACCCGAGAACTGGGCCACGGTCAGGTTCGTATTGTCGACCACGTCCAGACCGGCAGACGGCGAACTCGTGCCCAAACCGACGTCACCGTCCGCGGCGATATCGACCGAGCTTTCCGGAGCACCCGGGCGGATGCGGAAGGACAGCCGGCTCGAATTGGTCACGTCCCGGATGAAGAAGTTCGCTTCGTTGGCCGCGACGTCGAAGGTCTGGGAGGCAAAGCCGGACGTGCCGTTCTGCTCCAGGCGCAGGGTCGGCGTATTGCCCGAGGTGACGTGAAGATCAACAACCGGGGTTTGCTGGCCGATACCGACATCACCGGCCGAGTCGACCCAGAGCGCGCCAGTGGGTGCGCCGGCTTCAACACGGAAAGGCGTGCGGCCACCGCTGACATCATCGATAGCGAAATAGTTAGCGCCGCCATTCTGGGACGAGTTCACCTCGATCTCCCAGTCATTGGTCGGGAAGCTGGCCGAAACGGACGTATCGTTGAAACCGATACGCAGATTGTTTTCCTTGAGTCGGATGGTGTCGAAGCCGAAGCTTTCGCCATTGACGCAGTCATTACCGACGCAGAGCGAGAAGGTGATGATCACATCATCGTTGAAAACCTGGTCAGCCGTCGCCGCCGTGGAGAGCCCCAGCATCATGGAGCCCGCAATCGCAACGGCGCTGGCCGTGGAAAGAAGTGTTTTCATGGTCATTCCCCCAGAATGATGTTGGAGCTTAGTTTTCGGTCGCGTTCGGGTCGAACTGAACGATCTGCCCGTTGCGAACTTGGAAACTGCCGGACATTTGGCGTCCGACATAAAGATTGGCCGAGGTGCCGGAACGGCCATTACGCGCCAATTCTTCCGCACCGACCCGGCGCTCGACTTCCGAGGTCGCAGCGGAGATTGACCAGTGATAAAGGCCATCCTCGAGCGCGCCGAAATCGGCCAGGCGCAGTGACGGTGCGCGGCGTTCCGAGAAACGCTCGGCAGAATAATTGCCCGGCCCGGTCACACGCAGGGTGTAATTGGACAGGCCCGGCATGGTCGCGAACGCAACCCGGCCGCCGGACAGCTGAGGCTCGAAAGCCGGTTGGGCCGTCTCAACAGGGCCAGAGCGGAAGCTTTGGGCTGAGACGGGGCCTGAAAATACGATAAATGCAGACGCGGCCAAAACAGCCGCAAGACGAGGTCTCGCCCCCATTTGCTCCCTCCCCGAGATCATGGATTCGCGATGCATAAGCGAACCGGATATCATTATTAATACACAATTCCTGAGCGTATTACAGTCTTAATTTGCAATTTTCTACTGCAAGGCACCCGCTTAGGTCGAACACCAAGAACTTAAACACAATCAGCATGCAAGACGAGTGCCCTCGTTCAATTTCCCTGCTGTTGCACAAAATTCTGCACATCAAGCTGGGCTTGCGCCAAGCTTTCTTGAGACATTTCCAGCGCCAGAGCATCGCGCAACCCGGAGGCTCCAACCACCCCTAGTTGAGCTGCACGAGAAAGCCATAAATATGAAGTCCGGTAGTTTTGCGGAACAAACTGACCGCGAGCGTAAAGCAGACCCAGATTGAGCGCGGCGCTGCCGAGCCCGCCACGTGCTGCCAGCTCAAGCCGGCGCGCCCCTTCCTGCGGGTCACGACGGACACCATAACCGCCCAAGTATCGCAGCCCAGTTAGATACAAGGCAACAACGTCGCCGGCCTGTGCGGCCTGTAATTCGGCCGGGGTCGCCGGCTGACTCCAATCTGGCTCGACCAGACGCGCATCGACTGGAAAGCCCGTTCGATCGAGTAAATCCCTGAATGATTCGCCCTCGAGAGCCCGCGCCTGGCGCAACAATTCGATGGAGAAGGCCTCATCGACCTCCACGCCGAAGCCATTTTCATAAAGCACTGAAAGATTTCGCATCGCCTGCGGCAAACCTTGCTCAGCGGCACGCTCGAACCATAGCGCGGCGGCCTCATAGTCCCGCTCGACACCGGTCCCCCGCGAGTACATCAGGCCAATATTGTTCTGCGCCCGACCGTCACCGGCCTCTGCTGCTCGCCGGAACAGGTTAAGCGCGCGTGCGGGATCTGCCTCAACTCCACGGCCATCCAGATAGAGCACGCCAAGGCTGGTTACAGACGGCAGGAAATCCTGCTCCGCTGCTCGCCGGTACCAATCGAGCGCCTCAGCCAGCTGCTCGGCCCCGGCAAAGCTCTCCAGGGCGACGGCATAGTCATGCGCCATTGAGGCCGTACCGGACGCGGCAGCCCGGCCAAGCCAGTCCAGCCCGGCATCCGGATTTGCCGGACGCCCCCGTCCAATCATCAGGCCCCGGCCATATTCATTCATCGCCGCGGGCAGCCCCTGCTCAGCCGCGGCCAGGAATTGATCCATGGCGCCCGCGTCGTCCTGGGGCGCACCGACGCCATTGAGCAGCAAGCGACCATAGATCAGCTGCGCCTCCGCCTCGCCTGCAGCGGCCCGCGGTTGCACCATGGCGATCGCGGACGCGGCGTCGCCGCGCTCAATCGCGAGGGAGACCTGATCCTGCAGCTCCGGCTGGGCCAGGCTTGCACCGGTCAATGTCAGACAAGCCGTTGCGGCCAGCGCCGCCGCCAACGGTCTCCAGACAGAACTAGTCATTGCCGGCCTGCTCCAGCCATTCGGTCGCCATTTGCTGCGCCTGTTCTAACTGTTCGGGGCTTAGCAGGCGCGCCACCGCATCACGCTGTTCGGCAGCCCCGGCCTCGCCGGCAGCAGCCGCAAGGTTGGACCAGATGTGGGCTTGAACATAGTCCTGCTCGACCCCGTCTCCGGTGGCGTAGCGCTGCGCCATGGCAAGCTGTGCGCCGGCCGATCCGGCCTCGGCGGCACGGGTTTGGTAGTCCAGCCCGCGGCTCGCATTTTGCGGCAGGACCTGTCCGGCTATGTAGAATTCGCCCAGCATAGCCAGAGCGTCCGCATTACCGGCTTCGGCTTGCCCTTCCAGCCAGGCCGCGGCCGGCGCATGGCCACCGCGAGCGGCGGCACCAACCCAGGCGACAGCATCAAACTCGTCCTGGACCGGCACTTCACCGTTCGCGATCAGGGCACCGAGCCGGGCATCAACGCCGGGCGCACCGGCGCTGAGCGCGTTCAGATACCAACGCGTGGCCTCCGGGACGTTGCGCTCCGTACCGCGGCCACTCTCATACAGCATGCCGAGGATCGGCTGTGCGCGGACGAGGCCGGTCTGCGAGGCCGCCAGATACCAGCGGAAGGCGTCGGCATCGCTTTGCGGCACGCCGGTTCCAGTCAGATAGGCATAACCGAGATTGGACTGGGCGCGCACATCACCGGCTTCTGCCGGACCGGCCAAAAGCTCGATTGCGCGCTCCGGGTCCGCCTCAACCCCGGTGCCGGACAGGTAGTAGGAGCCCAGCACGGTCATAGCTTCCATGCTCCCGACATCGGCCGCGCGCTGATACCATTCCACACCAGCCTCGACGCTGTCCGCATTCTCGGCCCGGTCGACATAGATACCTGCCAGCGCCTCGCCGGCGGGGGCATATTCAGAGGCGTAAGCGCGGGCCAGGTATTGTGCCGCCCGGTCAGCGTCAGCCTCTACACCCCGGCCATCGAGATACATCATGCCGAGACGATACTGGGCCAGGAGATTATTCTCTTCGGCGAGCTCGGAGAGGATTTCGGCTGTCCGAACATAATCGGTGCTGGCAAAGGCCTCCTCGGCATCTGCCATGGTGTACCCGCTTGAACCGCCGCCACGCATCACAAGCCACACAACGAGAACCAGCAACACCGCAAACCCGCCGGCGCCGGCGAAGATATATTCGCGTTTCATTCGTTTATCTCCCCGTCCGGCGCGTCCCGGCGCCGGGTAATCGTGTAGGTCGCGCCCGCGGTGAGCGGTTCGTTCAGCTCGGTCAAAGCGCCGTCGGGCCAGCGAATGGTCAGCCGCGTGGCCGCGCTCGCATCGCCCAGTCCGAAATGCGCTACCGGCGCATCGAAAGACATGAAACCGCCGCCCAGCTGCAATTCGCGCATCTGAGCCCCGGTCTCGGTGCTCAGCTCGATGCGTGCCCCGATTGCATCGCGATTACCGGTCTCATCGACAAGTCGGATCGCCACAGCATTGGCATCCTGGAGGTTATTGCGGAAATGCACGGGCGGACCGTTGACCGGCACGGTGACAATGTCGAGATCGCCATCGCCGTCAAGGTCTGCCAGTGATGCCGCCGCCGTCATCAAATAGTCTTCCAACCCCCATTGCGGTGTGAGCTCTTCGAAATCCCCATTCCCGCGATTGCGTAGAAAAATATTGGACGGGGTGACTTCGTTGGGCACCCAGGTGCCGTTGACAATGTAGACGTCCTGCCAGCCATCGAGATCGAAATCCCCGGTCGAGACATCCCAGCTCCAGCCGCCGATCTCGAGGCCGCGGGCCTCGGCGGTTTCCTCGTAACGCCCGTCATCACCGCGCTCCAGGAGAACATTGCGGGCCAGAATTTGACGCACGGCCTCATCCTGTTCACGCGCTGTCATCGCCCGGGTCGGCCAGAAATGGATGTCGCAATAGGAGCGGATGCGCGATTGGTCAGCCGCGATCAGGCGGCACAGACTGGGATCATTACTCTGAATGGCCAGGTCCTTGATCATCATCGCCCGACATTCCGCCTGCATCACTCCAGAGAGTTCGCTACACCGCCGTGCATTCGCCGGGTCAAGGCTGTTTCCGGCCCGGTACCAGCTCTTGATATCGATATTCTGCTGGCAGGTGGCCCGATCCTCGGCGCGTTCAATGTCGAGGCAATAATTCTCGATCGGCTGCATGCGCAGGCGGCTGGAAATGCCTGATGCCCGCCCGGCAATCTGCGCCGCGTAGAGCTCCATCTCACCGTCATTGGTCAAATCCACCGCGCTGAGCGACATGGTGGTGGTCGTCGTCATCGGGATGACGCCGTCCTGATAGGTTATGGCGTCAAACCCGCCGCTCCCGTCACCAATGTAGAAATAATCCGGCACCTCGAAATCATTTCCGACGATGAGGTCGAGATCGGCGTCATTGTCGATATCGCTCAACAGGATGGACAGGGTCTCACCGGGAATGCCGGGCAGATCGCGATACACCTCGCCGCTCATGCGCCCGCCATCATTGAAGACAATGCGATTGCGCGATTCCTCGCCTGGTACGCGGCGATACCAGCCCGCCGCCCAATTCCCCAGAGCCGCATCGATATAGCCGTCGCGATCAACATCGCCGAAGCTTGCAGCCAGAACCAGCGGCGCATTCTCGCGATTGGCCACGCGGCGCATTTGCGAGGCGTCAAACCGGCCGCCTGCATTGGGCAGAATATAGAGGCCTTCTCGATAAGTGGTCAGGAACAGGTCGGGGAAGCCGGAATTGTCGATATCGACCAGCACGGCGTTGAAAACCGGCATATCCGCAACCTGGCCCAGTTCGAGCGGCATGCGGGAAAACTGGCCGCTACCGTCATTGGCGTAGAGATACAGCCCGCCACGCGTCGAAGCGAAGACCAGATCGACATCGCCGTCGCCATCTATATCGCCCGAGGAGACGCTACGCCCCTCCCAATAGGGCGGCCACATATCGCCAAAGGAAAACTCGACGCCGTGATCAATGCCGATATGCCAGGCCTCCTGGCGGGTGAATACGGTGTCGGCTGCGGGCGACGCCGGATTAAAGGGTGTGCTGGACAGCTCGATCCGGCTGGCCGCCGGCGCACCCGCCGCGGGCAAGGCCGCAACTGGCTCGCTGATGGTTACGCGCTGCAACGCTTCGGTCTCGACCTGCTCAATGGGCGCACTCAACAGATCGAGAGCCTGGGCCGTCTGGTAACGGTGCCAGGCATCCGCGCCGAACCCCGCGATCAGGCCGAGCGCCGCCACCATGGCGGCCAGCAACCAGGCCGCACGCCAGCCAATCACGCCGCCGACAATGAGGAAGGAGTAGACAGAGAACGTGCCCAGGGTGAAGACCAGGGTCATGACATAGCCATGGCCGACGCCGGAATTCATCAGCGCTCCGGAGACCACCACGTCAAAACCGATCGGCACCGGGAAGAAAGTCCCGGCCAGCGCGGCTATGATCAGCAGTAGCGGGCTCGACTCGCGTCCGGCCAGAGCATCGGGCGGTAACAGATTGGCCACCAGCGCACCAAGCACACCGGCCAGGATCATCAGCGGTACGGCCGTGCGGATGATGAACCAGAGATTTCGCGCATAATCCCGGGCGAAAGCCGACAGGGCCGAGGTCAGATCTTCCTCAAGAAGGAGTGCGTCCTCGTTGTCTTCTTGCGCTGCCGGTGCGGCCGGCGCCTCCCGCCCGTCATCAACTGTCCTGAGGAGTTTTTCCGGCGGGATGAAGCGGCAGAGGATAGGTACACCGATCAGGATCACCAGCAGGCTGAGCGCCACCTTGGTCGCCGCGATGTAGAAGGGCAGGATCGAGAAGGCCATCGTCAGGACGACGAAATTCAAGGTCGGTGATGCAACCATGGCCGACAGGGTCGTTTCGGCCCGGGACCCGCCCTGGTACAGCCCCTTGGCGATCGGCGCGGCGCAGTTGACGCAGACACCGAGCGGGGCCCCTAAAACCATGCCGTAGAGCGAATTGGCAAAGGGACCGGAGAAACTCCGCCGCCGCAAATAGCCGAGCAAGGTTAGGAAAGCGGCCCCCATGAGCAGGCCGAACGTCATGCCCTTCTTATTGGTATCGATCCAGTTGACCGAGGAATAGGACCAACGTTGCAGGAAGGGCTGGTCCGGGGTCACCGGAATAACCGCCTCGAAGCTGAGCGGGTCCTCCAGCGTGATCGCACCGGACATCATCGCCTTTTCATCCAGCGACGGATAGCGCGAACCAGTCCAGAACATGACCGCCAAGACGATGACCAGTAGGCCGGCCAATGCCAGGCGGACATACCGGCCCTGATCGGATCGCAGTGTCAGCGTCGTCATGCTGCCCCCTCCGAGTTACAGGCCAGACCGGCAAACGTCTCCGGTGCAGCAACCACCCACTCGAACGGCCGCGTCTCGCTGGCACCGAAATGCGCCAAGGCGAAGCGCTCACGGCTCCGGCCACCCTCGCTGTCCACGCGTGCCGTAAGGGCAACCCGCACACCGGTGAGATCGTTGAGATCTCCACTCAGGCCGGTCTGGTCCTGTGGCAATGGCGTGCCGCCAAACACGGTCAGGGCCGGGGCCAGACAGGACCACAGACCGGGCCCCATACCGCGCACCGCCAGCAATTCCTCGACCGAAACAAAGGGACGGTTGGCCGGCTTGCGCGGCCAAGTTTCCGGATAGATCTCCGCTTCTCCGCCTGCGCTACGAGGCCGGGTGTCATTATCGCGCCAGTCGAGAATGCGTTGGGCCAGCTGGCGCGCCCTGTCAGGCTCCAATCCGGCCCGCAGCAAGAGTGCGGTCCAGCGCGCCTCATCCGCCATATTGATATCCATCAGCCCCTGCTGCCGAGCCAGGTCCACGGTGACCACCGCGTCATCGACCGGGAAGCTGCGCGGCAGATCGCGTACCGCTGCGCGTCCGGCCAGGGCCAGATCGAACGCCACCAGGTCGAGCGCCGAGCTCAATTGAGCGTCCAGCCGGCTGTCGAGGCGCTGGGCGGCGGTCGACCGGGCCTGTTGCTGCACCATCGCCGTTGCGCCGGCCAGCAGCACCGCGACAAGCAGCGAGGTCCACAGCACGAAGAGTAAGGCGCTGCCTGTGTCTTTGCGGGTCCGGTCGCGGGTCATGGCTCTTAATCGAACAGGTCGGGCTGGCGGGCTTCCAGGGCTTCAAGTTCGCGCCGCATATGCGACAGCGCGTCTTCGGCATCTTGATCGTTTTCGATAATCCTCGGCGTGAGGAAGATCACAAGTTCGCTGCGTTCACTGCTCAAGGCGCGGTCCTTGAACGCATTACCGACGCCGGGGATCCGGCTCAGAAGCGGGATACCGCTTTCATTGTCGGAATGGCTTTCGCGGATCAGCCCGCCCAGAGCGATCGTGCGCTCGGAGCGCACCGCGACCGTCGAGGTGAACTCAAGGGTCTGAATGGTCGGACTGTCGATCCCGGACGTGGTGGTCGGGCGCACGCTGGAGACTTCCTGGTCCACTTCCAGCACGACAACACCGGACGCATTGATCCGCGGGGTTACTTCGAGGATCACGCCGGTATCCCGCATCTCAATGGTCGAGATCAAAGGCGCATTGGGGTCGGTCACCGCCGAAGCCGTCTGCGTCACGATCGGCACTTCATCGCCAACGCGAAGATTAGCGGTCTGGTTGTTCTGCACCATGATCGAGGGGGCAGAGAGAACGGTCACATCGGTCAGTGAATTCAGCGCCGACAGCGTCGCCGTGAGATCGGCGCCGGTGAAGGCATAGTTGAAACCCGGGAAGGTCGGACTGGTCGAACCGGTCGCGCTATCAGTGAAGGAGATGTTGGACGTGCCGTCACCGCTCTGGCTCTCGAAGAACCAGCGCACTCCGAAATTCAAGCCGTCAACCAGGCGGACCTCGGCAATCGTCGCCTCGATCAGAACCTGTGGCGGCATCACGTCCATGCGGTCGAGCAGTTCGAGGATTTCCCGGTACTCCTGATCCGTCGCGCGGATGATCAGCGCATTGTTGAGCTGATCGGGAATGATCGCGAGCCGGCCTTCCGGCCCCTCATCCTCGACCTCGCCGGCACTGGCGCTGCGTTCGGAGGCCAGAGTGCTCTGGAATACCGCACCATCGCCCGCCGCTCCGCCGGCAAAAGCCGCCGTGATCTGAGACGCCAGGGTGGCAGCCGGCGCATTGCGGGCCGTGTAATAGCGCAGCCGGCGTTCATCGCCGCCGGACGGTGTGTCAAAACGTTCAACCAGCTCGCGCACCTGTTCAAAGGCGCTGCGGTCACGGGCGGCCACAAAGAGGAGGTTGGGGCGCGGCAGTGCAATTGTACGCACAGCGCCCGATGCCATGCCCATGCCGGTCAGCACGGCATCGACCTCGGTCTTGGCCGCCGACGCGTTGACGAAACGCAGCTCATACATGCCGAAGACGCGATCGGTCAGGAAAGGCCGATCGAAAGTGCGCACGGCATCCTGCGCGGCGCGGACTTCGGACGCCGGCCCGGCAAGCACCAGCACGCCTTCTTCATCACGCGGCACCGCCTGGATGCGCGTCGACAGGAAAGGGTCGATCAGGGTCAGGATGGCGCTCGGATCTGTATGCTCAATCGGTAGAACCAAACCGCCATAGCCGATCTGACCGCTACCGCTCAGATTGGCCCGCACCTCACCCGATTGCGTCAGGAGAAATCCGGATTCACGCTCGACCAGGGCATAACCGCTCTCTGACAAAACCGTTTCCAGTGCTGTCAGCGCCGTGCGGACAGAGGTCGGCTCGGCGGCGGTCAGCGTGATACGGCCTTCAACGCCCGTCGCCACCATAACCGGCTGCCCCAGGGCCTCTTCGATAATCGCGCGCACGGCATCAACGACCGGGGCATCGACGAATTCCAGGCGCATCGTGCGCTCATCCAGGGCCGATCCGCCGCGGCGCGACAGTGCGTTTCGCGCATTACGCTCCTGGTAGAAGACCAGACGCTCAGGATCGACAACAGGCTCCGCCTCCGGCTGGGCCGCTGCCGGCACCGGGCTGGCAGGCTCGGGCGCAGGCGCCGACGCCGCCGGTCGCGTTGGCATCGGGGTAACCGCCTGCTGGGTTCCCGGCAGGCTCAGGCCCGTCGCACAGCCCGAAAGAGCGAGCGCCGACAAGGCTGCGGCAAGCCCCCTGTAATAGCGGTAAATTTTCATACGCTCCCCCTGCACAGCGTGCAGCTTAGACGCAATCTGTAAGCGTCTCCAGCGAATTAACCTTACTGATCCAGCTGCAGCAAGACCGTTTCAGGACCACGCGCGAAACGGGCTCCGCGTGCGGTTATCTCAACCAGATCAAAGCCGTCCAACTGCTCACCCAGACGCAAGGACACCACACCGTCAAACCCCGAGACCAACACCACGGTTTGATCGTCTGTCTCCACCAATCCGATCAGCCGGTAATCGGCCAGCGGCGAGGCCTGAATGATGGCTTGAGACCGGGCCTGGGTGCGCCCCGGCCGTAGCCATTGCGCCAAGGGCTCCAGTGATGCGGTTTCGGACGCATGCCGCCCATGCTCACCATGATCGTCGGCCGTGCTCAGGCCTGGACCGGACAGGCCGGGCCAATACGCTCCGACCGCCCCGATCATGAGCACGAGTGTGATGCCGATAGCGGCAAGATCAGCCCGTTCACGCAGCATTGCCGGCCTCCAGCTGATATCGGCAGGCAATGGTCAGGCTGACCCGGATCCGGCCATCGGCCAGGGCCAGCAATTCCAGCTCCATGACATCAAGATCAATCAGCGCCGGCCCGGACAGCAAGCCCAGAGCCGTATCGGCATCGGCGATAAAGACGATATCAGCCGCCAGGCTCGCCGCCTCGGTGGTCAATGGCAGCTCGTAGATCTCGCTCTGCCCCAGGGCATTGGCCGGGGCGCCGGCGAGCGCCTCGGCGAACACGGTCAACCCGGATGCCAGCTCTCGCTCGGCGACAGACCGGGACAGGCGCATATCCAGCGCGCTATGTTCAAGCCGCGCCGCGGCGAGGGTCGCTTCAAGCGCTTCGGCAAGGCGTGTCTCGGCCGCTCCAAGCCGCTCGATTTCCGTTTTGAGGCTGGCCCGGGCTTCCAGGCCTTCACCCAGCTCGCGTGCCGCCAGCGCCAGCGGCAAGGCCAGCAGTATCATGAACACTGGCAGAAGCAGCGCACCGGCAAAACGCATCATGCCCGGCTGCGGACTAGTCGGCATCATCGACCTCCGGGTAAAGCGGCACCACCAGCCGGGTCTGGCGGAAATCCACCGGACCATCATGGAACTGACCGTCGAGCACGATCTGATCGCCACCGTCATAGCGCAGACGGTGCACACTATCGGGCCGCTCCGGGTCGAGGGCTGCTATTGCAGCCACGTCCAATACATGGGCCAGAACCGGCGCCGGCGCGCTGGCGATGGCCTCAAGCGCTTCAGCGCGCGCGCGCAATTGGCGGATATCAGCGATGGCAGCGGCTCGGGCGCTGTCCGCTTCGCTATTGGCGATTTCGACCTGACTGCTCCAGCTGACCAGGCAAACCAGCAAGGCGGCATAAACAAGTCCGGCCCGACGCAGGAATTTGAGCGCACCATCCCAGGGCCGGTGGGCGCCGAAAACGAAACGCGGCGCGCCATCCGCGCCGGTTTCCCCAGCAATCCGGCCGCTGGAAAACCCATCCAGCGCCTCCAGCGCGGCGTCGTAATCGGCACGCCGCACCAGGGCCAACTCGATCTCGGCCATGCCGTCGGCCTCACTCACCACCTCATAGGCAAATGCGACTTCGGCCGGCGGCAGGGGGGAAAGCTCTGCCAGCCGCAAGGCCACAGCTCGGCGACCGCGACGTAACGCTGCCGCAGAAATCCGGTCCCGGCGCCGAAATTGCCGCCCGGGAGCGATCAGGACGAGGCGTGCAGGGGCATCGGCAGCAGGCAGGCCGTCTCGATAAACCGGCGCCCCGAGCCAGGAATGTTCGAGCAAACCGCGGGCACGTTCAACGCAGTCACCGCTGATCTCGACGACCTCGCTTCGGTCACGGCGCCCCCAACGGGTCAGCCCGGCCGGCAGCACAGCACGCAGATCCGCGAGGCGGGCCGATACAAACCCGGCCAGCGCGGTCAGCCCTTCCTGGAAGGCGGTCTGGGACATTCTCAGCTCAGCCATTCAGGCAAGCCCCCGCATCACTGTCGAAATCGCACTCAAAACTGGCGCCGCCGCCGACCAAGGCTTCAATACGCCAGACGCCACGCCCCGGCTCCTCCATCTCAAGCCTGACCAGGCGCGGCAGGCCGGGGCCGGTCCAGCTCGGATACCAGGCCGCACGATCCGTGTTCTCCAATTTACCGTAATAGGCCAGCCGGGCCCGCGATAGGCCGTCAATCAGCACGACGTCATCGCTATTGGCATTGATCGCCCCCAGAGGAGTGAGCGTCATTGTCACGACACCGCCCTCCGCACGCAGTTGAATCCGGGCCGGCGTCATACGTCCCGGCAATTGCGCCAGGGTGCGCAGCCCGTCCGGCGTTCCCTCGAACTGGTCGCCAGCCAGGTCGGGCCCACGATAAGTATAAGTCAGGGCATCGCGCAGCGTCTCATTCAGCAGCAATCGGCTCTCCTGCCCGCCGGCAAGACGCACCACCCCGGCCTGGGCGTCAGCGATACCGCGCAATACCAGGACCAGGCCGACCGAGATCGAGGCCATCAGAGCCAGACCCACAAGCGCTTCAATCAGAGTAAATCCGGCCTGACGCGCGGTCATCACCCGCCCTCCGGAACAAGCTGTCCCGCCTCGAGATAAATGATCTCGAAGGTGAGGCCGGACACGCCGGTATGCGTAAGACTGGCCCGGCTCAGAACCGCGCCCGTACGAGGGTCGACCGGACGGTCGACAGGGGAAATGGCAATTTGCCATTCCGGGTAAAGTTCTGCCGTCGTATCAGGCGCCAGTCCGGCGCGCAGGCGCGCCGCGATATTCTGGGCTTCAATGGTCGCGCTTTGCACCTCCGCCGCACGCTGACCGGCCCGCAGAGATCCGGTCATGCCGCTCATCGCCGTCGCAATCACCGCAGCCGCGATGGCGCTGGCGACCAGCACCTCGGTCAGCACATATCCGCTCTCGCCCGGCCTAGCCATCCCGCACCCGCCCTGTAATGGCATCAACTTCGAGGCGCCTGCTGCCGGCGGCATTGCGCAGTTCAATCTCCAGCGCTGGCCAGGCCAGGCGCTCCGGCGGCAGGAATATCTCCTCGGCCGGCTTGAAACCATCGCCATCATCGCGCTGCCAGTGTGCACTCAGCCCGCTTGGCCAGCTGCGCTCCACCTCAAGTATCTCGATCCGGTAACCGCGGTCATGGATGACGATGACCGCCGCTTCGCCTCGGCCTCGAACCGCCAGGCGCACACGCCGAAGATCATCGGCCAGCACATCGGATTGACGCTGCAGAGCCCACTCCTGGGAGCGGCCGGACAATGACACGCCGACCAGGGACAGGGCTGTTGCCATGATGGTCAACGCAATCAGCAACTCGAACAGGGTGAAACCTGCCCGGCGATCATCCAGCCCGGTTGGAGCGTTAGCTGCGTGAGAGATCCGCATTATCGCCCTCGCCACCTTCTTCGCCATCACTGCCCAGCGTACGGATAGTGAACTGGTCGCCGGTCTCGCCCAGTTCATAGAGATAGGGCCGGCCCCACGGATCGGTCAGACCAGAGGCCTCGCGGAAGTACGGCCCCTGCCACACCGGGTCATTTTCCGGCGCCTCGACCAGGACGATCAGACCATCCTCTTCGCCCGGATAGCGGCCCATATCGATGTAGTAGAGCTCCAGCGCGGTGGCGATAGAGGCCATTTGTGCCTCGGCGACCTGGCTGCGTGATTGGCCGAGATAGCGGATCACATTGGGTGCGACGAGAGCCGCCAGAAGGGCCACGATCAGGAGAACGACGAGAATTTCCAGCAGGGTGATCCCGGCTTCCTTATCACCTCGGACAGCCGGGGTTATCGAAGAATTTTCGGTCATCAGAACACCACTTCATTGAGGCTGAGAACACCGGACATAACCGACAGGATCACGGCACCGACCGCCAGGCCGAGAAGCGCTGTCAGCGCCGGACCGATGAGATCGAGAGCACGGCTGGCGAAACGCTCCTGCGCCGACTGGCTGAGTTGAGCGGCCCGGCTGAGCATGGCGGCGAGTTCACCGCTCTTTTCGCCCAAGACGATCAGGCGCACGGTTTCCGGCTCGAACAACTGCGTCCCGTCCAAGGCGACCGACAGAGCCGTTCCGGCCCGCAATCGGGCCGCGGCCGCATCCAGGCGTGTGCGAGCAAGGGCACTGTCCAGCGTTGCCCGGGCAACACTTTCCGCCCGCGCCATGGGCGCACCGGAGGCGAGCAGGAAGCCAAGCGCACCACAATAGCGCGCCGACAGTCCATTGCGGGTGAGCGAACCGAGGACCGGCAGGTTGAGCCGGACCCGGTCGAGCACTTGCGGATAGGTCTGCGCCAGTGCCTGCACGGCGATCGCGATGGCGATCAGAACGGCGGGAAGCCAGATACCGAAATCGCGCAGGAAACCGCCCGCGGCAAAGACGAAAGCGGTCTGGGCCGGCGGAATTGCATTGGCGTTGGTGAACACCGTCTCGAATTGCGGCAGGACGAAATAGGCGAGGAATAACAGCGTCGCGAAGATGAACCCGACCAGTGCACCTGGATAGACCAATTGCCCGATCAGATTCTGGCGCATCTCGTTTTCCGCCTCGATCTGCTCGGCATAACGGCGCAGGACGGCGCCGAGATCGCCAGTCTCCTCGCCCGCGCGCGCCAGGCCGATGAGCAGGTTGGGCGGTTGGGCCGGATCGCTCGACAGCGCAGCGGTCAGGCTTTCACCGGCCATGATACGCGCCGAAATCCTTTCCAGGAAACGGCGCAACACCCGGCGCTTCTCACCCTGGGCCAGATTATTGACCGCCTCGGCAAGGCCGATCCCGGCTTCCAGAAGATCGGCGAGACCGCGGACAAAGGCCTCGGTCTCGGCAAAGCTGAGCCGGGCCCGGGCACCACTGAACGCGGCCAGGCTGACCCGCGCCGGAGAAACATCGATCGGCGTGACGCCGAGCTGGCGCACCTGGTTCAGGGCATCAGCCTCATCGCGACCGGCCAGCTCGCCGCGCACGGTCTCGCCGTCACGGGTTTCGCCAAGATAGCGCCAGATGCGAGCCGGCTCACTCATCAGGCGCCACCCAGGCCAATGGCACGGCGCACCTCTTCCGAGGAGGTCAGGCTGGCTTTCAACTTGGTCTCGGCGTCCTCGGCCATGGAGACAAAACCCTGGGCCTCGAGCGCCGGTTTGAACTCATGCTCAAAGCGAGCGCCACGAATGGCCGCGCGCAATTCATCATCGACCTCGAACGCCTCGGCCAGGGCGAGCCGGCCTTTATAGCCACTGCCTTCACAGGCTTCGCAGCCCGTGCCCTGACAGGTCTGGCAGGTCCGCCGCACCAGGCGCTGTCCGATCACGCCGACCAAGGTCGAGGCCAGGAGGTAGTCCTCCACCCCCATGTCGATCAGACGCAGGATCGCCGAGGGTGCATCATTGGTGTGCAGGGTGGAGAGAACGAGGTGCCCGGTCATCGCCGCTTGCACAGCGGTCTGCGCGGTTTCTCTATCGCGGATCTCGCCGACCATGACCACGTCCGGGTCATGGCGCAGGAAGGAGCGCAAAGCGCTGGCAAAGGTGACACCGATAGCCGGATTGGTCTGCGACTGGGCAATCCCGGCGAGGCGATACTCGATCGGATCTTCAATCGTGAGAATCTTGCGCTCACCATCGGCCAGGCGGCGCAAAAAGGCGTAGAGCGAGGTCGTCTTGCCGCTCCCGGTCGGGCCGGTGACCAGGATCAGGCCATGCGGCTTGGACAGGGCGCGTCGAGCCACGCTGGTGACCTGATCGGAAAAGCCGAGCTCGGCCAGCTCATGCAGGCTGGCATCGGGGTCGAGCAGGCGAATAACCACGCCCTCGCCGAACTGGCCCGGGACCACGGACACACGCAGATCAATCGAACGCCCCTCCACCGGAAGAGACAGACGGCCATCCTGGGCTCGGCGGCGTTCGGCGATGTCAAGATCGGCCAAGACCTTGATACGGGAGATCAGAGCCAGGGCCTGTGCGGCCGGCAAGGAACGCTCATCGCGCAGCACACCATCGACACGGAAACGCACGCCGGCATCGCGCGCGCCCGGCTCGATATGGATATCACTGGCCCGCGCTTTTACTGCCGCCGTGATCAGTACATTGACCAGGCGGACCGTCGGCGCAGCTCCGGCAAGATCGCGCAGGCGTTCGGCATCGGCGCTGACATCGACCGCATCCATCCCGTCCTCGTTGGTGACCTGGCCGAAGCGGTCCTCAAAGGCGGTATTGAACTGGGAAATCGTCACGACCATTGGCCGGATTTCCTTGCCCAGGGCAAAGCCCAGCCCGTCGATAGCGGTCTGGTGGGCCGGGTCGACAATGGCTGCGGTCACGCGACCGTTAGTCTCGCCAAGCGGCAAAATGCGCTCTCGGCGCAGGAATTCGGCATTGAGCTGAGCTTGCCAGTCGGCGTCGCCCGTCTGGGCCTGCAGATCGGCATCGGTAGCGAGGGTCAATCCGGCAGCGGCCGCAAAGCTTTCCGCCAGCATCGCTTCCGACATCAGACCAAGCTGGGAGATGATCTGGTCGACCGGCTCCCCGGTCCGCTCGGCCAGCTCGAGCGCATGGGCCGCATCGGCCGTCGAAAGACGTCCCTGGCTCTGCAATTGATCGAGGCGGTCGCGGATCGTGCTCATGGTCAAAGTCTACGGCAGGCAAGGCGCCGGGGCCAGCACCGGACCCTGTCGGCCGGCTGCGGCCCGGAATGCGAAAGCCGCGGCGAGGAAACGCCGCGGCTTTGCAACCGGTATGGCCGGTCGTCCTACTGCATGCTCAGCGGCAGGCGGACGCGGATCATGGCGCTATTGGCGTCGAGATCGCTCTCACCGACACCCTGCACCGACACCTCGCCGGACAGGATACCGCCATTGCTCAGCTCCGCATTGAAGCCGAAGCGGGCATCGGCGCGGAAATCGCCGAGGCTCGTGAGCACGCCATTGGCGTTGTAGACGTCGGCATCGTCATAGTCCCAGACACCGTTGAAACGGATGAAGGGCTCGAAATACCCGCCGTTCGGATTGTCCATCCGGTAGGCGAATTCCGGACCGAAGTTCAACCGGCCAATGGTGATGTCTTGCGACGGGATGGTGAAGCCGAGGCTGTCGGTATAGGCGCTCTGCTCCTCGGTGAAGTAGGCCAGGCCGATCTCCGGCGAGATACGCCAGCCGCCAGCGAAGTAATCACCGGTCAGATTGGCTTCGAGCAACCAGCGGTCCGTCTCGAAATCATCCCAATACGTACCGATCGGATTGACCTGGTTGTCGGACTGGCCGTAAGCGCCACGCGCGTCGAAATACATGTTTTCCGACAGGCGTGCGACGACATAGGGGCCTGCCATCCAGCCGTCACCCTCGACCCGCGAGCGCAGGGCACCGGTGACGGTTTCCGCCGTATCCCACTGGACCAGGGCACCGACCAGGACGTTCTCGGACACCATCATGTCGGCGCCGAGATAATAGATGCCGAAATCGCTTTCCGCATCGAGGCCGGCGCGGTTGTCGTCAACCGAGCTATAGGTCGCCTGGAACCAGATATCGGTCGAGCCGACACCACCCTGATTAGCCGCGGCGAAGCTGTCGCTGGTCGGCGAGGACTTCTGGTTTGCCGCACGGATGGCATTCAGGCTGGTCGAGAAGTTGGCCTGGAAGCGACCATCGCGGAAGTCAGCCGAGAAATGGTTCGGCGTCGTCGCTTCATCACCGGACCGCATGCGCTGCGCCAGGCGCGGCGAGTTGGTCAGGATCTGGTCAGCACGGGCCGCCATGAAGGAACGGATCGCCGACAGGGTGACTTCCTGGATGTAGGCCTCGTTACGGACATTGGCGAAGGTACAGACCATCGTCTCTTCAGGATCGAGGTCGATCGTGATGGTGCCATTGGCCAGGTCCACGACATTGCCACCATCGGTATCACCGGTACAGGTGATGGCCGACAGGTCCCATTCCGCATTCGCCGCCTGGCTGATGGCATAGGTGCCGCGCAGGACGGTGAAGCCGGCCGAGCTGGCCGTACCGTTGGAGGTGTTCAGCGTCAGCCCATTCACCGCCGTGATATCGGAGGCATAGGAGAAGCTGCCCTCACCGGCAATCGACGGAGCCGTCGTTGCCACGATGGTCAGACTACCCTCACGCGGTTCCAGCGTGATGGTGACCGGGATGACGATGGTGTCGAGCGTATTGGCCTTGGCCAAGCCGCCGTCCTGACCGGACGGAACGACCTCGGTGATGGTGATATTCGCCGAATAGGTCCCCGGAGCCAGATCCAGAACCGCAGCCGTGAAGCTGACGGTGAACTCGAGCGAACCTGCCGCCGGAATGGAACCGGAGGTCGGGTCGATCGTCAGCCAGGGCTGGTCCGTGGCAGCGGTGAAGAAGAAGGCCGCACCACCGGTATTGTCCAGGCTGAAGGTCGTGCTCTCAGTCGTCGGATCATCGGTCAGGGACGCGAAGGTGATCTCGACATCCGGGATCGCGGCTTCATCGATTTTCGGATCCGCGGTGAACTCGAAGTCACAGCTGACATTGTCCGCCGGGGACAGGGTGATATTCGCCGTTCCCGTGCCGGTATCAACGGTCGTGGAACCGCCGGTACACATGATGGCATCAAGCGTGAAGTCACCGAAATCATCGAGCACGACGGCATAGCTGCCCTCGGCCAGATCGTTGAAGATCGAGGAGCCGGCCTGGGCCACGGTGGTCATTGAGAAGTCACCAAGATCGCCGGTGTAATCGAACGTACCGTCCGCTGCACCGGTGATGGAGGTGGCGATGGTGACCGTGCCGCGACGCATGTCGACGGAGAAGATATCGGTCTCGGTACCATCCGTCTGGGCATTGCCATTGGCATCCGCACCACCGGTCACGGTGACGTCGATATCGCTGATATTGTCGCCATTATCCGCCACCGCATAGGTCGCCGTGTAGACCGTGTCGCCGCTGGAGAAGGCCCCAGTAGTGAAGGTCAGCGTGCCGGACAGATCATCCGAACCGAAATCAATCGCCGGAACGGTGGTCGGGTCCATCGCTTCGGAGAAGGTCACCGCCAGGGTGAAGGGCGTGCCGACATCGGCGACACCCAGCAGGGCGTCAGACGCGACGACGCTTTCAACCGTCGGCGCTGAGACATCGGCGTCGAGCGAGAACTGGGTCGCGGCGGTATTGCCATTACCCGGGCCATCGGTCGCCACATCGGCGGCAACATCCACCGTCACAGCGCCGTCAGCGGCCGGCGTGATCGTAGCACCATAGGTCGTGCCCGAACCGGTGAAGGCCGAAGCCGCACCATTCCCGACAGTGATGTCAGAGAGCTCGAAGCCGGTGACGGCTTCCGAGAAGGTGAAGCTCACATCAAACGGACCGGTCTGCACCCCCGTTGCCACAGACGCGATGATCACGTCCGGCGGGGTCAGGTCGGTGTCGACGCTGAACTGCGGAGCGGCCGTATTGCCATTACCGGCAATATCGGTCAGGCGACCGGCCGGAATGTCGACAGTCAGCGTGCCTTCCGCAGTCGGCGTCACTTCAGCCGTCCAGCTGTCACCGGAACCGGAGAAAGCGGAGAGCACACCATTGACGACGTCGACATCGATAGCGGCAAAGCCGGTCACATCTTCAGAGAAGTCAATGGTGAGGTTGAACGGACCGGACTGGATCGCCGTCGGGCCGGTGAAGGCCACGGTCGGCGGGGTGATGTCCGCATCGACGGAGAACTGGGTCGCCGCCTCGCTCGGGTTGGACACCGCATCCTGGCCAGCGCCCAGAGCGATATCGACTGTCACGGCGCCATCGGCCGCCGGGGTGATGGTCGCCTGGTAGGTCGTGCCGGAACCGGTGAAGCCGGACGCCGCACCATTGCCCACGTTCAAATCGGAGACATCAAAACCGGTGACGGCTTCAGAGAAGACGACATCGATCGTGAAGGCCCCGGTCTGGGTTGCGGTCGGACCGGTAATGGTCACGGACGGACCGTCCTGATCCAGCGTCGCCGTCGCCGTATCCGGCGTGGAGACATTGCCGGCCGCGTCGGTCAGGGTCACCGACAGGGTCAGCGTACCGTCCGGCAGGCCGGACAGGTCGATCGGCGAGATGTTCTGGCCGGCCGAAGTGATGCTTCCCGACCCCGTGACCGGGCTGCCGCCCGCATCAGAGGTGAAGCTGTAGTCATAGGTGGTCCCTACTTCAGCACCGGTGAAATCGAAGAAACCGTTCGGCGCCGAGGTGGCGTTGAAGGAGCCGGTATCAAAGCCCGCAAATCCGACGGTGAAGCCGGTCGGAGCCGTGATATCGACATCAATGCCGAACTGGGTGGCCGCGGTATTGCCATTACCAGCCGCATCGGATGCGACACCGGCGTTGACGTCGACCGTGGCCGAGCCGTCTGCAATTGGCGTCGCCGTCACCGAGTAGGTCGTGCCGGAGCCGCTGAAGCCGGACAGGCTCAGCTCGGCACTGGCATTGATGTCACCAACCACGAAATCCGCCACGGATTCCGAGAAGACGATATCGACGGTGAAAGCCGCATTGGTCGGGCCGGTTGTGGTCGAGGACACGGTCACAGTCGGCGGGGTTTGGTCATTGGTGACGGAGAACTGGGTCGCTGCGGTATTGGTATTACCAACTTGGTCGGCGGCGACACCGGCTGCGACATCGAGCGTCACAGCACCGTCCGAGGACGGCGTCACAGTGGCCGTATAGGTGTCACCGGAACCGGAGAAACCGGACAGGGCCGCGTTGCCAGGGGTGATATCACCGACGACGAAACCCGTGACGCTTTCCGAGAAGGTGAAGGTCGCGGTGAAGGCACCGGAGACCGGATCGACACTGCCATTGGTAATGGTCACGGTCGGCTGGGTCAGATCCAGCGGCGCGGTATCGGTGGCCGCAGTGCCGGCATTCCCGGACGGGTCGGTCAGGGTCACAGACACGGTGACCGTTCCTTCCGAGAGGCCGGAGAGATTGAGACCGGTGATCTGGAACTCGTTCGGAGACCCCGCGCCCGGGGTCGGAACCGTACCGGAACCTGTGAGCGGCGTGCCGCCACCGGAAGACGAGACAGAATAGCTGTAATCCGCCAGCAGTTCCGGATCGGAGACCGTGAAGGAGGCGCTGGTATTGTTCGACGGGCCATAACCGGTCTGGTCGAAGGCCACCGTGTAGCCGGACGGCGCGGCATTATCGAAACCAGAGCCGGTCAAGCCGAAGGTGTAGGGATTCTCGTCGCCATCATTATTGGCGATCGAGACCGAGGCATTGATCTCGCCCACCTCGCTCGGGTCGAACGTGACGACAAAGGTGGACGAACCGGCCGCCGCAATGGTCGAGGCGGGTTGGGTCGTTACCGTGAAATCGCTGCTACCGGTAATGCTGACCGGATTGGAGCCCAGGGTCAGATCGGCGGAGCCGAGATTCTGGATGGTGAAGGTCGCCGTCGGCGTGGCGCTGTCGATATTGACCGTGCCGAAATCGGTACCGTCAGCAACGGCCGGCGTGACATCTCCGTTGAGAATGTTGATCGTCGCGCCGCTGTCGGCGACGTTGATCTCCGGGCTGCTCACACCAGAGCCGGATACTGCAAACGTGTAGGGGTTCTCGTCCGCATCATTGGTCGCGAAGGACAGCGTGTCGGAGGAGCTGCCCAGCGCCGCCGGGTCGAAAGTCACCTCAAACGTGGTCGAGTTACCGGCCGCAACCGGGCTGGACGGCTGGCTGGTGATGGAGAAATCCGTACCCGTCACCAGAGAGACCGTACCGACCGTCAGATCGGTCGTACCGTCATTGCGGATCGTAAAGGTCCGGGTCGCCGTACCGCCGGCCACATCAGCCGTGCCGATGAAGGTGCCGTCGCCGGCGCCGGGCGTGGTATCGCCATTGACGATCTCAACACCCACACCGAGCGTTGTCGCTTCCGGCGCAGCCGTGGCAATCGCGACGGTGAAATTATTGGACGCGGTGTTATCCGCACCACCGCCATTCTGGGCGCCCGCCGCATTGTACTGGATCTCGGCCGTACCAACGCCGGTCGGCGTGAATTCAACGGTATAGTTGGCCGCATCCACAGGCGTGATGCCAATAAGGGTCACGCCGGTCAGGGTGAAATCGCTGGCATCAACACCGGTGACGTCTTCATTGAAGATCAGGTCAACGGTGAAGTTGGACGCCACAGAGAGCGGGCCGTTCGGACCTTCGATCCGCGAGGTCGGAGCAGGCACGTCAATGTCGAGCGTGTCGGTGGCGGCTGCAATCGTGACAGCACCCACATCAGAGCGCGTCGCGGCGAGGGTCGAGGTCGTGTTGACGTAATCGCCTGCGGTCGCGCCACCGGGCACGTCTACGGTCACGGTGAAGGTACAGCTCTCATCCTGTCCCAGATTGCCGCCGGTCAGGGTCAGCAGGCTGGTTCCGCTCAAGCTGGAGCCCGTACCGCAAACATCCGTCTGAGTGCCGCTCGACGAGACCAGGCCGCTCAGGGTCGCATCGAGATCATCGGTGAAGCTCAGCCCCGTGGTGGTGAAGCTACCGGCCGCCGTAATGGTGAACTCCAGCGTCACCTGATCGCCCGGGCCAGCCGGATCATTGGTGAACTCCTTGGAGAAATCGATCGTGCCCGTGCCTTCAGCACCGGCCACTTCGAAATTGGAAACAGCCGGGTCAATGACAACGGGGCCCGTCGTAGCCAGCGAGACGCTCAGCGAACTGGTCGCAACTGGATAAATGCCACCGGCAGCGCCAATCGGGGCCGTTACCGGCACCTCGATGACACAGCTTTGGCCGGCCAGAACGCTGCCGCCAGTATAGATCAGGAAAGTCGTCCCCGAGAGGGTGCCGCCACAGGTGTCCGAAGACACCGGACCGCTGGCCGCCAGACCTGTCAGACTGGCCTGGATGTTCTCGGTGAAGAAGGTGATCGTCAGATCTTCAGCCGAGGTGTTGTTGATCGTGAAACGATGGGTCGCCGTGCCGCCGGGCGCGACCGGGTCACCGATGAAATCTGACGTGAACAGAACCTGATCGGCCGGATCAACGGGCGGCGAGGCGTCATAGGCGACCGTATACAGGTTCGAGATGACGTTATCATTGCTGGCATTGTCGGTGACGGTCGTCGCCGGGAGCTGTACCGTGATCGGCGTACCGCCGGTCGGGGTCACCTCGACCTGGGCGCTGAAAATCGCGCCGCCGCCATCGCCGCCACCGCCACTGGCCAGGGCCACTGTAGCATTGGTCACATCCAGGTCGCTGACGTCAAAGCCATTCACCTGCTCGGGGGTCAGCGACACAGCATCCGTGAAGCCGATGCTGACATTGAAGGGCGCACTGACCGGGCCGCCCGGACCCGTGATCTCCGGGGTCGGCGCACCGGTGTCAGCGGACACGATGACATCCACATCAGGAATGGCCAGCGAAAACGGGGTCGCCGCGCCGTCCGGGTCGGCAATACCGGTCAGGTCAGAGTGGGTAATCGTGTAGGTGCCGGCAGACGTCGACAGGGGAACCTGGAAATTGAAGTTGATGACGCAGGACTGGAAGGCCGGCAAGCTCTCGGCAAGCCCGGTAAATCCGACCGTCCCGCCGCCATTGGCAGCCGCGACACCGTCATCATCACAACCCACGCTGAACGTACCGGCCTGCGCAGCTGCAAGGGGGATTGCAGAGTCGAGGAAGACCGTGAACTCACCGTTGTCGAAATCCATCGGGTCGGTAGAGAAGAACTGATAGGAGAGGCGAACAGATTCACCCGGCCGGATATCGAGCACAAAGGGGTTTGGGCTCGGAAACTCCTGCGCTGACACGGAGATAAAGGTCGGCGCCTGCGCCTGGGCGCCGCTGGCCATCGCCATTGCCCCTGCACCGGCCAGTGCGAATGAACGCATCACCTTGCCGGTAGAGTTAACGACAGCCTTGAATTGATCGAGCGACAGCATTGTCTATTCCCCCCATAGGCGAAGCGCGCTCCCATTGTGAATTACGTCCGCGAATCAGCGGATTGGTCGTAATGCAAAGCAACAGAACGCGTTTCTCGCGAGTCCCCCTCATAGGAACGCACTCACACCCTATACTAGCAAAATAGCAGGCAAAAGAGGTTTCGTGCCCGAAACAAGTGTTTTTTCCGAAAACCTAATTTGCACGCAGCCTTAGAGCGAAAATTCCGCAGCTGCGAAGTTAGCCCTTTCGAAAATCAGGGAAATGCGCATGCTCGGGCCGGCAAACCGCAAGCGGGAGGAGAAGAGATGAAAACACGCGCCGCCGTGGCCTTTGAGGCCGGCAAACCGCTGGAAGTGGTCGAGGTCGACCTGGAAGGGCCGAAGGCGGGCGAGGTCCTGGTCGAAATCAAGGCGACCGGCATCTGCCATACCGATGAGTTCACCCTCTCCGGCGCCGATCCGGAAGGCGCTTTCCCGGCCATTTTAGGTCATGAAGGCGCGGGCGTGGTGGTCGAGACCGGCCCGGGCGTCACCTCGCTCCAGCCCGGCGATCATGTCATCCCGCTCTACACGCCGGAATGCCGCGAGTGCGACTATTGCCTGCACCCGAAAACCAATCTCTGCCAGAAAGTCCGCGCCACCCAGGGCCAGGGCCTGATGCCGGACGGCACCTCGCGTTTCTCCTACAAGGGCGAGAAGATCCTGCATTATATGGGCTGTTCGACCTTTTCGAACTACACCGTCCTGCCCGAGATCGCGCTGGCGAAAGTGCGCAAGGACGCGCCCTTCGACAAGATTTGCTATATCGGCTGCGGCGTTACCACCGGCATAGGCGCGGTCATGTTCACCGCCAAGGTCGAGCCCAATACAAGTTGCGTCGTCTTCGGGCTCGGCGGGATCGGCCTCAACGTGATCCACGGCCTCAAACTGATCGGTGCCCGCCAGATCGTCGGCGTCGACACCAATCCCGCCAAGGCGGAGATGGCGCGCCAGTTCGGCATGACCGATTTCGTCAATCCCAATGAGATCAAGGGCGATCTGGTCGGTCACCTCGTCGAGCTGACCGGCGGCGGCGCGGATTATTCCTTTGAATGCATTGGCAATGTCGAGGTGATGCGCGCGGCGCTGGAATGCTGCCACAAGGGCTGGGGCGAGAGCGTCATCATCGGCGTCGCACCGGCCGGCGCGGAAATCCAGACCCGCCCCTTCCAGCTCGTCACCGGCCGCGTCTGGCGCGGCTCCGCCTTCGGCGGCGCAAGAGGCCGCACCGACGTGCCCAAGATCGTCGACATGTATATGGACGGCCGCATCAATATCGACGACCTCATCACCCACACCATGCCGCTGGAAGAGATCAACACGGCCTTTGATCTCATGCATGCGGGCAAGAGCATCCGGAGCGTGGTGGAGTTTTAGGGGTCGTTCATGATTTTCAATATCGTCGACAACCGAAAACGGAAATACCGCTGGAAGGACATCAACGCGGTTATCGAAGCCACAGCGCACGACAACTCCTGCCGAGATTCTGACCAGATCGACCAAGACGAGCATTACGGCCTTTGCCAAGACAAGAAACACCTGACCTGGCACGAAGCGATCGTGTGGGCCGAGCAACACCCAGCGCAGGTCACCCTCTTTCTCTATGACAAAGGCGATGGCATTGAAGGCGGTGAATAGAGGCTAGTTTTCATTGTATCGTGGGGCTCAAATGGCGAAATCCTTGTTCAACCCGGGTTTTGAGTGCTGCTTCTGCCAAGAAGCCATTGGCGCAGAGGATGAAGCCCAAGCAGTTGTGCTCTCCGCGACCAATCTGTCTGACTGGCGCATCGAACTGGAAGAAGCGCGCGAACAACAGCTCTTCGCTCACATGGCTTGCTTGATGGAGAATTGGAAAGGGCGGATGAGTTTCGAGGCCGGTGCGCTCGTAAATTCGGGATAAATTGCGTCTGGAAAGCACCCAGTGTCCACGCTATGCTATCGCTGTGATATCAGGAGGCTGAAATGGGTCAGGTGATTATCCGAAACCTCGAGGACAGCGTGCTGGCTGACTTGAAGCGGATGGCGTCCAATGAGGGCAAATCGCTGGAGCAATATCTGCGCGACTTGCTGGCCGAACGGGCCCGTTCGGACAAACAGTCTTTTTTCGAGTTCGCCAAGGGCATGCGCGAGCGATCGAAACCGGCCTGGCGCGATGCGACGGAACTGATACGCGAAGACCGAGAGCGATGAGTGCCTGCATCCTCGACGCCAGTGTTGCGGTGAAGTGGTTCATCGACGATGTTCTGACCCCGCAAGCGCTGCGGGCAGGGCATGTTTTCAACTGCTCGGCACCGACACTGATCGTGTCGGAGGTCGCGAACGGGCTCTGGAAATATGCGCGGCGGGGCGATGTAAGCGTTGCCGATTGCCGTGCGGCTCTGACCAATCTGCCTACTCTCACGGTGCTCCATTCCTCCGTCGGCCTTGTTGGCGATGCGATCGATCTTGCCGTCGAGCTCGATCACCCGGTCTATGATTGCCAATACCTGGCTCTGGCGAGGCAACAGTCGGTGCCCGTTCTTTCCGCCGACAAGCGTCTGTTGTCCCTGGCCCGCGATCGTCTCGGGCTCGAGACGATTGACCTTGCGGACATCCCGCCGGAGATACCCGCACCATGATCCTCTATGTCGACGCAGATGCCTGCCCCGTCAAAGACGAGGTGATCCGGGTCGGGGAGCGGCACCGGTCGGAAATCCTGCTGGTCTGCGATGGCGGGCTGATGCGGCCGCGCTCGCAATGGGCGAAACTGGTGATCGTCGAGGGCAAGCTGGACGCCGCCGATGACTGGATCGCCGAGCGTATCGGGCCGGGCGATATCTGTGTCACCGCCGACATCCCGCTCGCCGATCGCTGCCTCAAGGCCGGCGCCCGCGCCATCGATCCGCGCGGCAAGGCGTTTACCCCGGACACGATCGGCTCGGCTGTGGCGACGCGCAATCTGATGACCGATCTGCGCGAGACCGGGGTGATCACTTCGGGCGCAAAACCCTTCTCGCAGAAGGACCGGTCGGCCTTTCTCAACGGGCTGGAAGCCCTGATCCAGAAGGTGAAGAAGGGGCTTTGACCCTCTGTTTTTCGTCGTCACGTATGTCGTTCTTAAGGGCGTAGGACCATGCCGCGAAGAGCATGGAGGCGGCGCTGCGCGCCCTTGACCGCCCGGCTTCAACACGGCCCTATCGCCAGCATGAAGTTTAAGGGCGGTTCTGGCCCGGACTGGGATATCGACCGATGCGCCCCAGCGACATCATCGCCAATTACGGCCGCGCGGCCGACGAGCTTACGGCGCTCTATGAAGGTGTCAGCACCGAGCTCGTCTATGGCGAAGCCCTCGATCACTGGCCGCCTGCTCCGGCGCGCGCCATCGATATCGGCGCCGGCACGGGCCGTGATGCGGCCTGGCTGGCGCAGCGCGGCTATGAAGTCACCGCGGTCGAGCCGTCGCAATTGAGACAGGCCGGCCAGCACCTGCACAGCCCCAACGCCATTGAATGGATCGACGACCAACTCCCGGCCCTGACCCGGCTCGACGCGCGTGCGGGCCGCCATGATCTCGTCCTGTGCAATGCGGTCTGGCAGCACCTCGCTCCGGGCGACCGGCCCCGGGCCATGCAGGCCCTCGCCCGCCTCATCGCCCCGGGCGGCCGTCTTTGCCTGTCGCTGCGCTCCGGCCCGGCTCACCCGGACCGCCCGGCCCATCCGACCAATCCGGAGGAAAGCCTGGCCCAGGCCGAGGCACTGGGTTTGCGGCTGATCTGGCGCGGCGAGCGCGATGCGATCAAGCCCCAGGACAAGGGTGCGGGGGTGACATGGATCTGGCTGGTGCTGGAGTGCAGCTCACCCCCTCCTCGCCCTTGATGGGCGAGGTGGATTGCGGCGCAGCCGCAAGACGGAGTGGGTGCGCGCCGCAGGCGCCAAGAGAACTCACGACAGTAGCGATGATTTTAGCAGCGGCTTCGCCGCGCCACCCACTCCCCCGCTGCGCGGGACCTCGCCCATCAAGGGCGAGGAGGGCGTTGAGACGGGCTGGCGACACCTCTATGTCCAGCTGCTAGACAGTCGAAGCAGGCAATAGAGGACGGATCGCGATGGACCGCATCAACCAATGGGCTTCTTTTGGCGGCGAGCTGGCCGTGTTCGATCATGACAGTGCGGTCTGTGGCGTTCCGATGCGCTTTGCCGTCTTCACCCCGCCGCAGGCCAAGTCAGGCCCGGTGCCGGTCCTCTGGTATCTCTCCGGCCTGACCTGCAACTGGTCCAATGTGATGGAGAAGTCCGGCCTGCAGCGAGCGGCCAGCGAGCACGGCGTCATGGTCATCGCACCGGACACCAGCCCGCGCGGTGAAGAGGTCGCCGATGACGCGGCCTATGATCTCGGCCAGGGCGCCGGCTTCTACCTGACGGCGACGCAGGCGCCCTGGGCGCCGCACTTCCAGATGGATCGCTATATCACCGAGGAATTGCCGGCCCTGATCGCGGAAAACTTCCCCGCTGATGTGAGCCGCCAGGGCGTTTTCGGCCATTCCATGGGCGGGCATGGAGCTTTGACCCTGCACCTGAAACACCCGGAGACCTATCGCTCGGTCTCGGCCTTCTCGCCCATTGTGGCACCCAGCCAGGTGCCGTGGGGGCGCAAGGCCTTCACTGCCTATCTCGGTGCGGATGAGACCGCCTGGGCACACTATGATGCTTGTGAACTGGTCCGTACCCGCCCCAGCGCAGCGCATATTCTCATCGATCAGGGCGAGGCGGATCAGTTTCTGGAAGAGCAACTCAAGCCGGAACTGTTCGAGGCCGCCTGCCGCCTGGCCGGACAAAGTCTCACCGTGCGCCGCCAGCCCGGCTATGATCACTCATACTATTTCATCGCCAGCTTCATCGAGGACCATATCGCCCATCATGCCCGGGTGCTGACCTAGACCTGCCCCTGCGACGGAATATCCAATAGCGCCCTTCCCGTTTAAAAAGTAAGGTTTTCGCGTTCGATTAACGCCATACTTTTCAAGCAGGTAGATGCCACCCTCTCTTGTCGCCTACGGACGATTGCTGCTCGACAGCCTGCGCGATCTGGCGCCGATCATCCTCGTGGTGGCGTTTTTCCAGATCGCCGTCCTGCAACAACCCTTCCCCGATCTGCCCCGGATTATTTTCGGGCTGGTCGCCGTCCTCATGGGGCTGGCGCTGTTTATCCGCGGCCTGGAGATCGGCCTCTTCCCGATCGGTGAAAGCATGGCCGGAGCCTTCGCCCGCAAGGGTAATGTCTGGTGGCTGATGGGATTTGCCTTCGCCCTTGGATTTGGCACCACCGTCGCCGAGCCGGCGCTGATCGCCGTCGCCGCCGAAGCCGCCAGCGTCAAAGCCACCGAAGGCGCGCTGGCGGAAGCCGATCAGGCCTCCTATGCGCTGGGCCTGCGCTATACCGTCGCCGTATCCGTCGGCGCCGCGCTGGTTCTGGGGGTGATCCGCATCCTCAAGGGCTGGCCGATCCAGTTCCTGATCATTGGCGGCTATATCCTCATCGTATTGCTGACCCAGTTCGCACCACGCGAGATCATCGGCATTGCCTATGACAGCGGCGGGGTGACGACCTCCACCATTACCGTGCCGCTGGTCACCGCCCTGGGCATCGGCCTCTCAACGGTAATCAAGGGGCGCAATCCGCTGATCGACGGTTTCGGCCTGATCGCCTTTGCCAGCCTGACCCCCATCCTCTTCGTCCTGCTCTACGGCATGGTGGTCTAGATGCTCGACGCGCTGATCCAGATCCTCACCACCCTGGTGACGACTTTGCGCGACGTTGCGCCGATCGCCCTGATCCTCGGCTTTTTCCAGATCGTGGTGCTGCGCCAGCGGGTGCCGCATCTGAAACAGGTTCTGATCGGTTTCGTTTATGTGATCCTCGGCCTGGCGCTGTTCCTGGTCGGGCTGCAAGAGGCGCTCTTCCCGCTGGGCGAGACCATGGCCCGGCAATTGACCGACCCGGCCTTTATCTATGGCGGCGAGGCCATCCCCGAGGACCGCGACTGGACCAAATACTACTGGATCTACCTCTTCGCCTTCACCATCGGCTTTTCCACCACCATCGCCGAACCTTCGCTGATCGCCGTCTCGCTGAAAGCCGATGAAGCCTCCGGCGGCGCCATCTCGTCCTGGCCGCTGCGCATTGCCGTCGCCGTCGGGGTGGCCTTGTCGATCGCGCTGGGCGCCTTCCGCATCGTCACCGGCACGCCGCTGCACCTTTACATGATGGTCGGCTATGTCCTGGTCGTGGTGCAGACCATGTTCGCGCCGAAAGAGATCGTGCCGCTGGCCTATGATAGCGGCGGTGTCACCACCTCGACCGTAACAGTGCCCCTGGTCACCGCCCTCGGCCTCGGCCTGGCGTCCACGGTTCCCGGCCGCAGTCCGCTGATCGACGGCTTCGGACTGATCGCGCTGGCGAGCCTGTTCCCGATGATCACGGTGATGGGCTACGCTCAGGGCTCTGCCGCCTGGGCCGCCTGGCAGAGAAAACGCACAAAGGCCGTACTGGCCGCGACCGGACCGCACCCGGAGCCGCCACAAAGCGCGCTCGAGGCGCACATGAAACCCACCGAAACCACACCGGAAACGGACGCAAGCGCGGCCCTGATGAAGGAGGATGGCGAGCATGAAGTTCAAGCTGATAATCGCCCTGGTGACCGACGAGAAGACTGACGAGGTCACCGAAGCCGGCCGCAAGGCCGGCGCCACCGGGTGTACCGTCATCACCGCTGCCCGCGGTGAAGGCCTCAACCCGCCCAAGACATTCTTCGGCCTGACCCTGGAAGGACAACGCGATGTTGCCCTCTTCCTGGTCGAAGCTCATATGAGCCGTTCCATCCTCGAAGCCATTGGCGAGGCTGGACAATTTGACGATGAGGCAGGCGCAGGGGTCGCCTTCCAGATCGATATCGAGGATGCTGTCGGCCTGTCCAGCCAGCTGCCTGAAATCAAACGAGAGATTGAAGACAAGATATGACCGGAACCGATTATGTTCAGGTGCGCGAGGTGATGACCCCCTCGCCCATCGCCATTGACGGCCTGGCGACTGTCGACCAAGCCGTTGATCTCATGCGGGAAAAGAATGTCAGCTCGCTGGTCGTCGACAAGCGCGATGAGTCGGACGAGTACGGCATCCTCGCCGTCCATGATGTCGCCGAACAGGTCATTGGCCAGGACCGCTCTCCCGAGCGTGTCAGCGTTTATGAAATCATGTCCAAACCGGTGCTCAGCGTCGACATCGCCATGAACGTCAAATACGCCGTCCGCCTGCTGACCCGTTTCCGCCTGACCCGGGCGCTGGTGCTGCAGGACGGCAAGGTTGCCGGCTTTGTCACCCTCCGCGACCTGGTCCTGCGATCCATGGCCAAACCCTCGTGAGCACTGACGATATCCGCATTGAGCGCAAGGGTGCGCGGGCCGATCTCATCCTCAACCGGCCGCGGCGCCATAATGCGCTGACCGAAGCCATGTGGCTGGCCATCCCCGAACTCCTCGCCCCGCTGGCCGAGGATGAAAGCCTGCGCCTGCTGGTGGTGCGCGGAACCGGGGGAAGCTTCGCCTCGGGCGCGGATATCGGCGAGTTTGAAACGGCTTACGCCACCCTGGAACGGGCTGAGACCTATTCCAATGGGATTGCTGACGGGCTCAATGCCCTCGCCGATTTTCCCAAACCGACCCTGGCAGCCATTGAAGGCGTCTGTATTGGCGGCGGCTGCGGGCTGGCACTGGCCTGTGACCTGCGTTTCGCGGCTGAAGGCAGCCGCTTCGGGATTACACCGGCCAAGATGGGGCTGGCCTACCCGTTCAATGACACCAAGCGACTTGCCGAGGCCGTCGGCCTGTCGACGGCTAAGGATTTGCTGTTCACCGGTCGCCATGTCAGCGCCGACGAGGCGCTGCAGATCGGCCTCATCGACCGCCTGCTGGAGCCTGGCGCGCTGGCCGAAACCGTCAGTGACTACGCGGCCTTACTGGAGACGCGGTCGAGCGTGACCGCGCGCATCACCAAGGCGATGCTGACCCGCCTGGAAGCGGGCCAGACAGATGAGGACGCCATTACCCGGCAATGGTTCCTCGACGCCTTTACCAGCGCCGATTTCAAGGAAGGATATCGCGCCTTCCTCGACAAGCGGGCACCGGATTTCAAGCGCCGCCAGGACTGATCAGGCTTTCGCCTTGAGACCTTCGATCACATCCGACCATTCCGGGTGACGATCGGCTTGTGCCTTGAGGAAGGGGCAGAGCGGCACGATGGTGAAGCCGTTTTCCCGGGCTTCAGCCACAATATGACGCGCCAGCGCCGATCCGACGCCCTGGCCCTTGAGACTTTCGGGCACACCGGTGTGATCGACAATGATGCGGGTCGGGCTGAGGCGCGAGAACGTCATCTCGCCGACATCGTCCTGACCGGCGATGTGGGCGACATAGCGGCCCTTGGAACCGGTTTCTTCCAGCGTGAACGTGATATCGGACATGGCGGGCCTCCCTGGCAAATTGTGTTGATGCAGACATAGGCGCGCGGCCGGGCGAAAGAAACGGGTGCTCCGGCGAAGCTTTGTTTCCCCCGGAGCAATAATCACTTCGCCCGGCTCAATCCTTCAGCACGCCTAGACGAGCTCGGCATCGGTCATGATTTCCAGCAGGGCCGGACCGTCATGAGCAAGCGCCTCGGTCATGGCTGCATCCAGCTCCTCACGGCTTTTCACGGTACGGCCGTAACCGCCGCACGCGCGGGCGAAACCGGCGAAGGTCGGATTGACCAGGCTGGTCTGCCAGACCGGCCAGTTCCCGGCCCGTTGCTCCTTGGTGATTTTGCCCAGCTGGGCGTTGTTGAGGAGAATGTGGGTGATGTTCATGCCGTATTTCACAGCGGTGGTGAATTCCATGGCGTATTGGCCGAACCCGCCATCACCGGACACCGAAATTACCTTGCGGTGGCGGTGTTCCTCAAAATCCTGCGTCGCGGCCCAGGCGCCCATCGCCGCCGGGAAGGCAAACCCGATCGATCCCAGATAGCCTGACATCATCACCCGCTGGCCCTGGGGTTCGAAATAGCGCCCGAAGGAATAAGTATTATTGCCGACATCAACGGCGATCGCGGCCTCGTCCGGTGCCAGCCGGGTCAGGGCATCGAATACCGCCGCAGCAGCCAGCCCCTGACCGCGGTCTTCGCCCTGGCGGCGCTTTTTTTCTTCCCGCCAGATGTGCCAGCGTTCCGCCAATTCCTCGCGCTGATCGATGGCAGCGAGCTCACGATTGCTGATGAGATGACGAATAATCCCCACCGTGCGCCGGACCTCGCCCCAGACCGGATAGGTAACGGGATGGAATTTGCCCAATTGCATGCGCTCGAAATCAACCTGCACGATCGGCTTTTTCGGCTCGATCCCGGAATGATTGGAGAAGGACGCCCCAAGCGCGATTATGAGATCGCATTCATTCATGAACCAAGAGGCGATCGGCGTGCCCGAGCGGCCGACCACGCCAGCGGCGAGTGGGTCACTGTCGGCGATCTGCCCCTTGGCCTTGAAGGTGGTCACCACCGGAGCCCGCAACTCTCGCGCCAGCGCGGCGATCTGATCCATCCCGTCACGCGCGCCATAGCCGACGATGATCAGCGGGCGCTTGGCCTGGGCGATCGCCTCCGCGGCCGCAGCGACCTCCTCCTGGGGCGGCGCAATATCGCCGGACGTCAGACGTCCGCGCGGCGCCGCAGCGGCCTGGTCCGAGGGCAGGGTCTGAACATCGTCCGGGAAGATCAGGTGCGCCACATCACGCTCGACAATCGCCGTCTTGCAGGCGAGCGAGGCCAGCTCCGCGTGATTGGAGGAGTTCAACACGGGTTGTGAGAAACGGGTGACCGGATCAAAAGCCGATTTCAGATCGATATCCTGGAAAGCGCCCGGACCGAAGACCTGGACCTGGACCTGGCCGGTCAGAGCCAGAACCGGTGCCCGGTCCACCTTGGCGTCCCAAAGCCCGGTCAGGAGATTGGTCGCGCCGGGTCCGGCGATGGCCAGACAGGCTGCCGGTTTGCCCGACAGTTTGGCATAGCCGGAACAGGCGAATGACGCGGCCCCCTCATGCCGGATGCCGAAATAGGACAGCTCACCGGCTTCCTCGCGCAGGCGCAAGGCATCGGCCAGGCCGAGATTGGAATGCCCGACCATGCCGAAGCAGGATTTGATGCCCCAATTGACAAAGGTCTCGGCCATCACATCGGTGACGGTGCGCGCATGCGCGGGCTCCGGCTCGACGCCGACATAAATGCCATCCTCGCGCACTTCGACCGGATAGGTCTCCTGGCCCGCATCCTCGTGGCCGCCCGGAGGCGCACCGGTGAGCGGATCGAAATCCCAGCCATGCCAGGGGCAACGCAGCCAGCATTTATCGTCGACGCCCTTTTCGATCGACCCCTCGCCGAGCGGGCCACCCTGGTGCGGACAGTGATTATCCATCGCCGCGTGCTGACCGTCGAAATGTACCAGCGCGATAGAATGGGTCCCGGCGGTTGCGGATTTGACCCGGCCCTCAGCCAGTTCATCGCCTTCAGCAACCTTGTGCCAGTCCAGCTCGGTCTGTGTATCGCTCACCCGCTTCTCCCTGCGCTTGATTGCCGACCGCTTTAGCATCGGGCGGGCGCGTGCAGACCATCACATCTGGCTCGCGAAGTCGTCAGGAAACGCGATCACAATTTTCGATGCCCGACTGATTCCGGTAGTTTAGGACCGGTTGGCAGCTTAGCCTGACCGCGACGGTCATGACGGCATGAAGGGAGACGCATCATGGATCAGGCATTGGCACAGGCCCTATTGGCTTGTCTGGGCCCATACTTCCTCGCCGGGCTGATCTTTGCCCTCGCCTTCGTGACGCTGTTGATCAAACGGTTCGATGCAGGTGCCGCCGAGGCCGCGCCGGTCCAGTTCCGGGTCTTGATCTTTCCCGGCGTCATCGCCCTCTGGCCCGTTTTATTGCTTACCCTGATCAAGCGTATGACAGTCGGAGGCCGGGCATGAGACGCGCACACCGCACCGCCCATCTCGTGATCTGGGTCATACTCATCCCGGTCATGGCCATTGTCGGCTGGGCCGCTCTCGCGCACAAACCGGTCCCAGCGAACAATGAAGCACTGCCGGCGGCGCTGATCGAGGAGACGCGCTAATGGCGGTCGGATACAAGGCCGTTATCTGGAACGGCTTCAAGAAGTCCTATCTGTTCAGCCTATGGGCGGTGATCGCCGCCTTCATCGCCAGCTTTGTCATCATGACCAGCCTGACCCAGCCGGAGGGCGAGAGCTTCCACCCGGTGCAATTGGTCATGCGCGCCTTCGGCTTTGCGGGTTTTGCACTTTTGACCTTCATCCTGATCATCGGCCCGATGGCCCGCCTGACCCCGCGCTTCAAACCCTTGCTCTACAATCGCCGCCATATGGGCGTGTCCGCCTTCATCCTGATGCTCATCCACGCCGCCCTGGTGATGGTCTGGTATCACGGCTTCTCCGACATCAACCCGCTACTTTCGGTGCTGACCACCAATCCGAATTATGACCGGATCGGCGGCTTCCCGTTTGAAAGCCTGGGACTGGCGGCCTTTCTGATTATCTTCCTGATGGCGGCAACGAGCCATGATTTCTGGCTCGCCAATCTTGGCGCCCCCTTCTGGAAGGCGCTGCACATGGGTGTCTATTTCGCCTTTGCCCTGTTGGTCGCACACGTCCTGCTGGGCCTGGTCCAGCACGAAAAATCCCCGCTCTACGCTTATTGGGTCCTGGGCTCGGCAGGGCTGGTCGGCGCCCTGCATCTGATCACCGGCTGGCGCGAGTTTGCCAAGGACCGGCGCACGGGCTTCAAGGCAAAGGATGGCTGGGTCGAGGTCGGCCCGGCCAGCGACATCCCCAATGACCGCGCTGTTATCGTGCCCGGTGAGGGCCGCGAACGCATCGCGGTGTTCCGCTATGACGGCCAGGTCTCGGCCATCTCCAACGCCTGCAAACACCAGAACGGCCCGCTCGGCGAGGGCCGCATCGTCAATGGCTGCGTTGTCTGCCCCTGGCATGGGTATGAATACAAGCCGCGCGATGGCCGTTCTCCGGCGCCCTTCACCGAGAAGGTCGCGACTTACAAGGTCGGGCTGCAAGACGGCATCGTCTTCGTCAACACCAAGGCCCTGCCGGCCGGCACCGATGTCGAACCGGCTCGCATTGAGGAGGCCCGGGCATGAGCAGGAAGCTTATCCGCGACGAGGATCCGGGCGAGTACTTCGTCGGCTATCTCGACGCCCCGAAAGTCGACCGGCGCTATTTGCTTGGTCTTTCGGTTCTGGGCCTGGGCATTGCCGGCGGCGCGGGTGCGTTGCTGGCCAAGAAACAGGGCGGCGCGGGCCAGGGCAGCTGGGATATGGCAACGCAGGTCACGCTGTCCGGCTATCTCTCCGAAACCCCTTACCCGCTCCTGCGCACCACCGGCCTCGACGGCTCGATGCAGACCGTTCTGCTGGCCTGCGACACCAAGTGCGGCGCACAGGAAAAACTCGCCGCCGCCAGCGTCGCGGGTGACCGGGTCAATGTGCGCGGATCGCTGATCCAGCGCGGCCGCCATGTGATGATGGCCGTCGCCAATGAGGATGACTGGATCAGCGCAGACCAGACCCTGCCCGCACGGCTGACCGGGTTTGACGAGGAAGACCTCGGCATGGTCGAGCTGAACGGCGAAATCCTCGACAGCAAGTGCTGGTTCGGCGCCATGCGGCCCAATGAAGGGGCCGGACACAAGGCCTGCGCCATGCTGTGTATCGCCGGCGGTCTCGCCCCCTATTTCTATGCCCGTGACAGGCTTGGCCGCAGCCGGGCCATGATGATCACCGACCCGGAGGGCCATGCCCTTGTACAGCCAATCCTGCGTTATGTGGCGGACCCTGTGCGGGTCACCGGCCGCGTGCACCGGATCGAGGATCTGCTTCAGCTTCGCCTCGACCCGGCGGATCTGACGCGAGTCTAGCCCTGCTGGGCCTGCAGGCGCAGGAAGGTGAGCAGGTTCTCATTGGCGTAGATTTCACGCACCAGGGGCTCGAAGAGCTTGGCGCCATTGGCACCATTGGTCGCAATGATTACGCCGAGATCGCGCTCCGGCAGGTAAAAGCTCAAGGCCCGCTCACCGATATCGCCGCCCCCCTGAATGATGACCGGCTCGCCGTCCCAGACGAAGACCGAGCCATAAAGCGCAAACCCGACGGCATCCGGGCAAATGTCGGTGAATACCGGGATGGAGCAGAACCGCGAGGCAAAATCGAACTGGATGGTCTCACGTTGCGTGACCAGGGGCGCGCTGAGCCCCTCACCGCGGATCACGCCGGCCATGAACGCGCCATAGCCGCCAACGGTGATATAGAGATCATCCGCCGCGGAGGCCGGCACGGTGAAATCGGCGGCGACAAAACTCCCATCCGGACGTTTCGACCAGGCATAGTGCTCCGCCAGCCCGGGGTCACGGCCGACAACGACGCCATCAATTCCGCGTGGCTCAAGCAGGCGAGAGTGGACCAGCGCCGCGTAATCCTGCCCGGTCACCTGTTCGGCGAAACGGGCCAGATACTCATAGCCCTCGCCGGAATAATCCGACATCGAGCCCGGATCGAAACGGATTTCCAGCTGACCGCTTTCGCTCATCCGGCGCCAATTGTGAAACCCGGTCGAATGCCCCAGCGCATGACGCGGGGTCAGTGTCTGCGCCCTCGGATCATCAACAATATCCGGATCGATCCAGTAGGGCGCCATGGGGTCATCAAGACCGAACTCTCCGGCCTCAACCAGGCTCAACATCGTCTCCGACGCGATCGTCTTGGCCACGGAGGCGACGTTAAACAGCGTATCTGCCGTCGCCGCTTCGCCGGGTCGCGCCTCGCCCCAGACGCCGGAATAGACGACGCCATCTGCATTGACGATGGCGATGCCGGCGGCGGGTACGTCATGCTCGCTGAGCAGAGCCGGCACCCGCGCATCAAATACGGTCTGCCAATCCTGCGCCGGCTGCGCACTGGCACCGCCCGTCATGCCGGCAATCACCGCCGCACCAATCATCAGGGTTTTCCAAGTCTTGCTCATGTCCATTCACTCCGGTGGATCTGCACCGCAACCGGCGGCGCTTGTACCCGATGGGATGCCTAGAACTGGGGCATGGATGCAGGTTTTAAGTCTCATATCGCCCATTCCGGCAGGTTTGAACGTTATGAGACCTTCAGGCTTGCCCGCGCGGGCGCCACATGCTCACTGAGGCCATGATCCCGATCCATGATACCGATGCCGTCTGGGGCGCCTGGCGCGCCCGCTCCAACGCGTTAAGCCGCACACCGCAGGGCTTCGCCGAACGTCTGTCCGCCTGCCTCGATCTGGGCGTGTCCTGGATCGACCATGCAGACATCTATGATGATGGCGCCGTCGAGAACCTGCATGGCGAGGCTCTGACCCATCTCGATGGCGAGCAGGCCCGGCGCCTGCGGGTGATTTCAAAATGCGGGGTCCGGTTTGAAAGTCCGGGCCAGCCCGGTGTCCGCATCGCCCATTATCGTTCCAGTGCCGATTTCATTACCGCGCAGGCCGAGGCCTCACTCAAGCGATTGCGCGGCGAACGCATCGATCTCTACCTCCTGCACCGGCCCGATTATCTCATGGCCGTCGAGGAGACGGCGCGCGCCCTGGAGGCACTGGTGTCGAGCGGCAAGGTCGCCTCGGTCGGTATTTCAAACTTCTCCACCCACCAGCTGGCCGGTCTCACCGAGACGCTGGACCTGCCGCTCACGGCCCATCAGATCGAATTGTCTGTGCTGGCCAATCAAGCACTCGACAGCGGTGTGCTGGAACAGGCCCGGTCACTCAAGGCGGCCATCCTCGCCTGGTCGCCCTTGGCGGGAGGGGCCCTGTTCGCCGAGGACCGCCCGGTCAATGTCGTGCTCGCCCACCTGGCCGAGCGCGAAGAGACTGATATGGCCAGTATCGCCCTGGCCTGGCTGCGGCGCATACCCGGACCGGTCATCCCGGTATTGGGGACCATGTCTGTCGAGCGCTTGCAGCAACAGATCGAGGGCCTGCGCCGGATCAGTCTTGATGAGCAGGACTGGTATGAAATTCTCCAAGCCGCCCGCGGAGCCCGCGTGCCCTAGGGCTTCATGGCTGCGGCCCGGCGGGCATTGGCCTCAATCGTATCCCAGTCACCGGCCTCGATCATTTTCGAATTGGCAATCCAGGATCCACCGACGCAGACCACATTGGGCAGAGCCAGATAGTCCGGTGCCTTTTCTGCGGAGATCGAACCGGTCGGACAGAAGCGAATATCCGGCAAGGGACCGTACAGGGATTTCAGATAGGGCAAGCCGCCCGCCTGTTCGGCCGGGAAGAATTTCAGCACCTCAAATCCCATCTCGGCCGCCTGCATGGCCTCACCGGCTGTCGCGACGCCGGGCAGGACCGGCAGGCCGACTTCAAGCAAGGCCGCGGCAAGCACAGGGGTCAGGCCGGGCGAGACCAGGAAGTCTGCCTTGGCGTCGAGGCAGGCGCGACTTTGATCCCCGGTGCGCAACGTGCCCATACCGATAATCAGCTCCGGCCGTGCAGCCTTCATGGCCTGCATCACCTCAAGCGCATTGTCGGTACGCCAGGTCATCTCGATGACTTTCAGCCCGCCCGAGGCCAGGGCATCCGCCAGCGGCGCGGCGTGGGCGACATCGCCAACGGTCAGCACCGGGATGACCGAAGCCTCATCGATCAGGGTTTGCATCGAAACAGCCATTAAAGGCCTCCAATTTCTGCCAGGGCAGCGGCTCCAAGAAGCGGCGCTGCATCAGACGTAATCATCGAGATCGGGATATCGCCCGCATAGCGGGTCATCGGGCCCCGGCGGGTGAAGCGCGCGAGGAAGGCGCTGGATTCCAGCAGCGGGCGCATTTTCGGCAGGATACCGCCGCCCAGAAAGACCCCGCCGCGGGCACCGGCCATGACGGCAACATCACCGGCATAGGCGCCCAATACAGCGCAGAAAAGATTGACCACGCGCCGCGACATGGAGTCCTCGGAGGTGAGCGCCTCGGCCGTGATCTCTTCCGGCCGGTAGCCCGGCCAGGGTTCGCCATCGATATGGCACAGCGCTCGGTGGATATTGACCAGTCCACGCCCGGACAGAAGACGCTCCCAGGACACGAAACCGTATTCATCGGCGATGAAACGTCCGACAGCGATTTCCTCCTGGGTCCGCGGCGCAAAGCCCGCATGACCGCCCTCGGTCGGAACGACGAGAAGATTGCCGTTATGCGGGATCAGAAGTCCGAGACCGAGCCCGGTACCCGGCCCCAGCACCGCATAGGGCGCGCCGGCCTCCGGCTTGCCCGCATTGAGCGTAACCAGGTCTTCCGACGCGATCAGCGGCGCCCCACGGGCCTGGGCCGCGAAGTCATTGACCGGAAGCAGAGCATCGAGCTGGAGCTCCTTGGCCAGATCCTCCGGCTTGAACTTCCAGGTCGAATTGGTCAGCCGGATCGTGCTCTGGGCCACCGGGCCTGCGACGGCAAAGCAGCCGCGCTGCGGCCGCGAGCCCGTACAGCTTTCCAGAAAAGCGTGGGCCGCATCGCGCAGATTCTCGAAATGCTCATTCTTGAGCCGGCGGATCTGCTCCAGCCTGAAGCCTGCACGCACACTGCCGCGTGCAATGGCAAAGCGCGCATTGGTTCCGCCGATATCGGCGACCAGATAGGACGGCGACGCGCTCATGCTTCTGCCAGGGCCTTTTGATCGGCCGGAACAGCAAGGTCGGGCATGCTCAACGCCCCGTCCTCGGCCGAAGTCGCAATGGCGCGGAAACCGGCAAACAGCTCGCGGCCCATGCCCTCGGTGCGCTTGGGCGGCAGCACCGCCACTTCGCGCTCATCGAGATCGACACCTTCCACGCTGAGCTCACCGCTATGGCCGCAGACCTTGACGATATCGCCGTCGCGAACTTTGCCGATGGCACCGCCCATGGCCGCTTCCGGGCTGACATGGATTGCGGCAGCCACCTTGCCCGATGCGCCGGACATGCGGCCATCCGTGACCAGGGCCACTTTGAAGCCCTTGTCCTGCAGCGAGCCCAGTGCCGGGGTGAGCTTGTGCAGCTCGGGCATGCCATTGGCCCGGGGCCCCTGGAAGCGCAGAACGGCGACGAAATCGCGCTCCAGCTCGCCGGCTTTGAACGCCGCCATGAAGTCATCCTGATCATCGAAGACGACCGCCGGCGCTGTGACTGTGCGATGTTCCGGTTTGACCGCAGACACCTTGATCACCGCGCGGCCGATCGGCCCGTCGAGCAGGCGCAGACCGCCATCCGGCGAGAAAGGCGCCGCATAGGGGCGCACGATTTCGGTATCGGCGCTGTCTTCGGTGACCGGTTTCCAGACCAGTTCCTCGCCATCCAGCAGCGGCTGGCTGGCATAGGCCCGAAGTCCGTGCCCCATCACAGTTTCGACATCCTCGTGCAGCAGACCCGCATCGAGCAGTTCGCGGATGATAAAGCCCAGCCCGCCGGCGGCATGGAAATGGTTCACATCGGCCGGCCCGTTCGGATAAACGCGGCACATCAGCGGCGTGACACTGGCCAGCTCATCAAAATCGGACCAGTCAATGATGATACCCGCCGCCCGCGCCATGGCGATTAGGTGGATGGTGTGGTTGGTCGAACCGCCGGTCGCGTGCAGGCCGATAATCGCGTTGACGATGGCTTTCTCGTCGACAATGTCGCCGATCGCCTGGGCCCCATCCTCGGCCAGGGCCGCCGCCCGCTGGGCCGCGGCAATGTTGAGGCGCTCGCGCAGCGGGTCGTCGGGATTGATAAAGGCCGTGCCGGGAATGTGCAGCCCCATGACTTCCATCAGGAGCTGGTTGGAATTGGCCGTACCGTAGAAGGTGCAGGTGCCGGGCGAGTGATAGCTTTTGCTCTCCGCCTCCAGCAACGCGTCGCGGCCGACCTTGCCCTCGGCAAATAGTTGGCGGACCCGCGCTTTTTCCGGATTGGGCAGCCCCGAGCGCATCGGCCCGGCCGGGACAAAAATCACCGGCAGATGACCAAAGCGCAGCGCGCCGATGATGAGACCGGGTACGATCTTGTCGCAAACCCCAAGGCACAAGGCCGCGTCGAACATGTTGTGGGACAGGGAAACCGCCGTCGACATGGCGATCACATCACGCGAGAACAGGGACAATTCCATGCCCGGCTGACCCTGGGTGACCCCGTCACACATGGCCGGCACACCACCCGCAACCTGGCCGACCGCACCAACCTGGTTGAGCGCTTTCTTGATGATCGGCGGATAGGCCGCGAACGGCTGGTGGGCGGACAGCATGTCATTATAGGCGGTGACGATCCCGACATTGGCCCAGCCGCCATCCTTGAGCGCGCGCTTGTCGGAACCACCGCAGGCGGCAAAACCATGCGCCAGGTTTCCGCACGATAGGGCCGAGCGATGGCGACCCTCACCGCGGGCCGCCTCGATCATGTCGAGATATTGCCGCCGCGTCGCGGCACTACGTTTCTGGATCCGCTGTGTCACCTCGGCGACGACATGCTGGGGCGATACACTCATCTCGCTCTCCTTATCCGGGTCCGTTCAGGGCTCAACCGGCCCAGTGGATTTCAAAATTGGGTGCCGGCTGCCGCAGCAATGCGCGCACCGGCATATCCTCGACCAGACCGTCCTCGAGCGCGACCTCAAGCGTTTCGAGCTTACCCTGCCCGGTCAGCATCAGCACATTCAGGCCCGCGCCATCGAGGGCCGGCTTGGTCAACGTCATGCGATCGAGGAAAGGACCGGTGACATCGGACGGATGTGCCCGCACCGCAGCCAGCGTACCGGCATCTGGGTCGAGTGCCCCGGCCAGGCCCTCGGCATGCGGGAACCAGCTCGCCGTATGGCCATCCCCGCCCATGCCGAGAACAATGGCATCAAAGGGCTGTGGCACACCGGCCAGTCGGGTTTCAAGCTCGGCCAGGCCCGCCTTGGGGGTGGCGTCTGCCGTCTTCAGCTCGACAAAGCGCGCCGCAGCGGCGGCGTTCTGCAAGAGCGAACCGGCGACGAAATCCGCATTCGACCCGGCTTCACCGCGATCAACCCAGCGCTCATCGACCAGCACCACCGTGACCTTGTCCCACTCCACATCCATCGCGGACAGGCGGGTGTAGAGCGGTGCCGGGGTGGATCCGCCGGAAACAGCAAAACTGGCGGCTCGGCGCGCCGCGATACCAGCCCTGAGCTGGGCTGCGATCTTTTCGGCGAGAACATCGACCATGGCATCGCGATCGCCATGGCGTTCCACAATGAGGGTGTCAGCGGGTGACGGCATCGAACCACTCCCTATCTTCGCGCGCGAGCAGGAAATCGGATTGCGTCGGACCATCGGTACCGGCCTGATAGCCATAGAGCTTGGAGTGGCCCTGATCCCAGGCCTGAATGATCTGGTCGATCCAGCGCCAGGAGGCCTCCACCTCGTCACGACGCATGAACAGGCTGAGATTGCCGCGCACCACGGCCATCAGGAGGCGCTCATAGGCATCGGGATAGCCGCCCTCGAAATGCTCGGCATAGGACAGGTTGAGCGGCACATAGCGCAGGCGCAAACCGCCCGGCCCCGGATCCTTGGTCATCAGCATCAGCTTGACGCCTTCATCAGGCTGCAGCCGAATAATCAGACGGTTAGGGTGCGGCGCACCGCTGGCGCTCCCGACCACATCATGGGGCACGGGTTTGAACTGGACGATGATCTCGGACCGGCGGTCGCTCATACGCTTGCCAGTGCGCAGATAGAAGGGGACGCCGGCCCAGCGCCAATTGTCGATATGAGCGCGCATGGCGACGAAGGTTTCGGTATCGCTCTCATGCCCGACTTCATCGGCATAGCCCTCGGCCGGCTCACCTTCGACAGCCCCGGCCCGATATTGTCCGCGGACCACGTCCTGACCGACGCTGTCCGCCGTCACCGGGCGCAGCGCCTTGAGTACTTTCAGCTTCTCGGTGCGCACAGCATCGGCATCGAGAGAGTTGGGCGCCTCCATCGCGACCAGACAGACCAGCTGCAGCAGATGGTTCTGAACCATGTCGCGCAGGGCACCGGAGCGGTCATAATAGCTCGCGCGCTGACCGGCCCCGAGGGATTCGGCCACGGTGATCTGGACGTGATCAATACCCGCCGCATTCCACATCGGTTCGAACAGAAAATTGGCAAAGCGCAGGATCAACAGGTTCTGGACCGTCTCCTTGCCGAGATAGTGGTCGATGCGGAAGATCGAGTTTTCGGGGAAGACCTCGCCCACCTGGTCATTGATCAACCGGGCAGAATGAAAGTCCTTGCCGATCGGCTTTTCCAGAATGATGCGCGCATTCTTCGAATTCAGCCCGTGGCGCCCGATGGCCGCACAAACCTGACCGTAAATCGACGGCGGCAGAGCCAGATAGAAAAGGCGAATCTTGTTCTCATCGGGGTCGAGCGCCGCGCTGAGCTCTTTCCAGCCCTCCCCGTCCCCGGTCGCGTCGACGGAGAGATAGACCAGGCGCTGGGCAAACTCGGTCCATCGCGCCTTACGGTTTTCCGAGGCATCCTCGGCCAGGATGTGGGTCGCGGCGAGCTCGCGATAGGCGTCGCCATCGAGCGTATCGCGTGAGGCCGCGATGATACGCGACTCCGGCGGGATCTGCCCGTCACACCAACGGTGAAACAGGGCCGGGACAAGCTTTCGCAAAGCCAGATCGCCGGTCGCGCCAAACACGACAATATCGAAGGGTTCGACGGGAAGTAATTCAGCCATGAACGCTTTCCTGGACAGAGGCACCGGCCGGCGGCGCAATTGATGTTAGCCCTAACATACAGGTTTTGGATGCACCAGAGGTTAAGCTGCAGCGAGCTTTGCAATTTCCTGCAAATTCGTTCTGGAAAAGCGGCCGGCTTGGCAAGCCGCCATCGCTTTGATTATATACCAATACAACAATACTACTGGGGATCGATCGACGATGCAGGTTTTGCAAAAACTGAAACCCTCCATCCTGTCCAGCCTGACAGCACTCTGCCTGACAACAGCCGCCTGCGCCCAGCCAGCGCAGAACGCTGGCATTGCCGACAGCGATCGCGGCCCGCAGGACGAGATCATCTATTTCGTTCTGCCCGACCGGTTTGAGAACGCCAACCCCGAAAACGACCGCGGCGGCATCGATGGCAACCGCATGCAGCACGGCTTCGACCCGACCGATACCGGCTTTTTTCATGGCGGCGACCTTGCCGGCCTGACCGCGCGGCTCGACTATATCCAGGGCCTGGGCGCCACTGCCGTCTGGCTGACACCGATCTTCCACAACAAGGCGGTCCAGGGCGAAGACGACTGGGCCTCGGCTGGCTATCACGGCTATTGGGTCACTGACTTCTCGCGCCCGGACGCCCACCTGGGCACACGGGAAGAGTTCCGCGCTTTCGTCGATGCCGCCCATGCTCGCGGCATGCGGGTTTATATGGACATCATCACCAATCACACCGCCGATGTGATCGCCTATCGCGAATGCCACGACCCGTCCTCCGCTCTCTATATCGACCCGCAAGGCCCCTGCCCCTATCGCTCGCGCGCCGATTACCCGTTCACCACGCGCGGCGATGCAGACGGCGAGCCGATCAATGACGGCTTTCTGGGCGACGACCCGGCACACCTGACGGACGAGAACTTTGCCCGCCTGACTGATCCGGACTTCGCCTACACCCCCTTCTACCCGGTTGCAGACGAGCGCGGCGCGCTGGTGCCGGCCTGGCTCAATGACATGACCCTCTACCACAACCGCGGCGACAGTTTCTGGTGGGGCGAAAGCGCGCTCTATGGCGATTTTGTCGGCCTCGATGACCTCAACACCGAGCACCCGGTGGTCGTCGAGGGCATGATCGAGATCTACAAGGAATGGATCACCGAATTCCGCATTGACGGCTTCCGCATCGACACGGTGAAGCATGTCCGGCCGGAATTCTGGGCCGAATTCACCCCGGCCATTATCGAACACGCCCATGACCTTGGCATCGATCACTTCTTTGTTTTTGGCGAGGTCAATGTGACGGGCAATGGCGCCACAATCGAGGCCGGACAACTGACCCGCTTCACCCAGGAAGGCGGCATGCCCTCCGTGCTCGACTTTGCGGTTCAGCAAGCGATCCAGGAGGTGGTTATCGATGGCCGGCCCGGCGAGCTGTTCGAGCACGTGTTCAATTTCGACCATTCCTATGCCGGTGGCGCCGAGACCGGCCTGATCCTGCCAACCTTCGTGTCCAACCACGATATGGGCCGGTTTGCCGGCTTCCTGCAGGACGCCGCCCCTGGCATGGCGGACGAGGAACGCTTCGCCCGCGTGCGCCTGGCCCATGCGATGATGATGTTCATGCGCGGCATTCCGACAATCTATTACGGTGACGAGCAGGGCTTTGTGTCCGATGGACATGATCGCGGCGCCCGCGAGAACATGTTCGCCAGCCAGGTCGAGAGCTATAATGACAATGACCTGATCGGCACGGACGCGACGACAGCAGACGCGAATTTCGACACCCGCCATCCGCTCTACCGGTCCCTGGCACAGATGGCCGCGATCCGCACCGCCACCCCGGCCCTGCGCCGCGGACAGCAGATCGTCCGATTTGCCGGTCGCGAGGACGGGATCATTGCCCTGTCGCGCCTGCATGAAGAAAGCGGCGAGGAAGTCATCATTGTCTTTAATGCCGAGCAGGAGCCTGTGACGATGAATATCACGGTCGATGGCCGCTCCACGGCCTGGGAAGGCCTGGCCGGAGGCTGTGAGACCAGTAGTCGCACCACAGCCAGCTATGCTGTAACCGTACCGCCGCTTGACTTCATCGTCTGCCGGTCAAGCTGGGTGGGGGATGATTAAGCTACCCGACAAAGCCGCCCTGCTGCGCCAGGCCCAGCCCGGCCGCGCGCACTGGCCCGCGCGCCCGGCAGACCTCACTCCGGAACCTGCAGCGCCCGGTGAAGAGTCGGTCTGGGATTATCCGCGGCCGCCGGTCATTCGGCCCGCCGGGGCAAGCGTGCGCATCGAATTTGGCGGCGAAATCATCGCCCACTCCGACCGCGCCGTGAAAGTCTGCGAAACCGCCGGAGCGCCGGTCTACTACATCCCGCCCGATGATATCGCGATGGAGTTTATGGAGCCGCGTTCGCACGCCATCAGCGTATGCGAGTGGAAGGGCGCAGCGATCTATTACGATATTGTCGCCGGCGGCCGCCGCGCTCATGAAGCCGCATTCAGCTACCCCGATCCGTTCGATGATCTGGACGAAGGCTATGCCGCAATCGCCGGCTGGCTCGGCTTTTACGCCGGACGGGTAGACGCCGCCTGGCTTGGCGAAGAGCGGGCACGCCCCCAGGATGGCGGCCTCTATGCCGGCTGGGTCACATCCAACATCAAGGGCCCCATCAAAGGCGGACCGGGCACCGGCCACTGGTAGTTCGCGTCACCGAACTCACCCCTCCGCCGACCGGGCCGCTGCCCGCCCCGGCACGAAGACCAGCGACAGCGCACCGAGCGCCATTGAGCCCGCTGCGACCAGGAAGGTGTAGATCGCCTCATTGCCGAGGAAATTGACCAGCACCGACCCGATCACGCCAGCCACAACCATTTGCGGCAGGACGATGAAGAAATTGAAGATACCCATATAGATGCCCATCTTCTCCGCCGGCAGGGCGTCAGACAGAATGGCGTAGGGCATCGTCAGGATAGACCCCCAGGCGATCCCGACACCGACCATGGACAACATCAGGAGCTGGGGATCGCGCACCAGCCAGAAAGAGGCGAAGGCGGCCGCACCGGCGACCAGGCCGAGCGCATGGGCAAGACGCCGATTGATAAGCTTGGTGACCAGAGGCAACAGCAAAGCCCAGAGCATCGAGACGATATTGTAGACAGCGAACAACACCCCGACCCAATTGCCCGCTTCCTGGTAACCGGAAGAGGCCGGATCCGGTGACCCGTAGTGATGCGCGGCGACAGCGGGAACCGCATAGACCCACATGATGAAGAGCGCGAACCAGGAGAAGAATTGCACCACAGCGAGCCGGCGCATCAGTCGCGGCATGGTCACCAGATCGCTGATGATATGACTGACCACATTGTCGGTCCGGTCGCGCATTTTCGCCAGCGCGTGGCCCAGGAAGAGCAAGGCCAAGCCACCGGCTGTCGCCGTCAGCACATATAGCTCGGGGCGCATGCCGAAAGCATGGATAGCGTAGCTGCCGAGACCCGCGACCATGGCCAGCGAGAAGGCATTGGCGAAGAAGTAGACCGGCGAACGCGGCTTCGCGTCAGAAGCCGCCGCCCGGCCAACGCCGGACGCGGCATTGAACTTCGCCATCTCCTCGGGGGAATACTCCTTCGACGAAATGATGGTCCAGCCGATTGCCAGGAATAGCGCGACGCCGCCGATATAGAAGGAATAGCGCACCGTATCCGGCACCACGCCGGGCGCCGCCTCATTGGCCACACCGAGCTGGGTCAGGACGAAGGGAGCCACCGACGCCAACCCCGCCCCGGCACCGATGAAGATGGTCTGCATGGCAAACCCCCGGGTGCGCTGACGGCTGGGCAGCATATCGCCGACATAGGCCCGGAAGGGCTCCATGGAAACGTTGATGGAGGCATCCAGCACCCAGAGCATGACCACGGCGGCCCAGAGATAGGGCGAGTTGGGCATGATGAAGAGCGCCAGCGTGGTCAGGATCGCGCCGGCCAGGAAATAGGGCCTGCGCCGACCCAGCGGCCCCCAGGTGCGGTCGGAGAAATGCCCGATCAGGGGCTGTACGATCAGCCCGGTGACCGGACCGGCCAGCCAGTAGATCGCCAGATTGGAAACATCGGCGCCGAGGGTCTGGAAAATGCGGCTGACATTGGCCCCCTGAAGGGCGAAGGCCATCTGGATCCCGAAGAATCCGAACGACATATTGAATATCTGCCAGAAGCCGAGCTGCGGCTTTTGCATAACCCTCTCCCCATTTGCATATTTTTGCGGATATTGCGGCAAGAGGGCGACGGTGTCGAGCGATAAATAATATTACGCAGATTCCGCATATTAGAGCACAGAACAAGATGAAAACCACGTCGGACTTGATCCTGAACCAGTTTTGAGAGCAGGATTACGATGCAAAACTTTTCACGCCGATACGATTCGCCGCGCTTGAAATGTCCAGGCAAATCACGGCATTTGCCTATTTGCGCAAAAATGGCTCAAGAGCGCTGAAATCATGACGAAAAAAACCACCCGCCTCGAAGATCTCGCCAAGAAGGCCGGCGTCTCCGTCTCGACCGCATCGCGAGCGCTGAATGACAGCCCGTCGGTCAATATGCGCACCAAGCAGGCCATCTGGAAACTGGCGCGGGAGATGGACTACCCCTTCCGCCGCCACATGCCGGCGGGCCCGATCGGCGCCAAGGCGACCGTGTCGGTCGTGGTACCACGACCCCAGGGCCGCGATACACGCCTGTCCGACCCCTTCCTGCTGGAGTTATTGGCCGGGATCGGCGATGCCGCCCGCGACCGCGAATGCGATGTCCACATCAGCCATGTCGCCCCGGCCTCCTATGACGACCTGGTTGTCGCCATGACGACCCACCGCGCCGAGGGCGTCATCTTTGTCGGCCAGAGCACACTGCACGGGGCCTTCAACCGGCTGGCGGAAACCGAGGGCCGCTTTGTGGTCTGGGGCGCGGAACTGCCCGAGCAGCGCTATTGCTCGATCGGTTCGGATAATGTGCGCGGCGGCCAGCGCGCCAGCGAGCACCTGCTACGCCTGGGCCGCAAGCGGATCGCCTTTATCGGCCAATCGGAAGCACCGGAAGTCGTGCAACGCTTCCGCGGCTATCAGCAAGCCCTGGAGAACAACGGCAGGGAGCTGATCGACGAGCTCGTCGTCGACACCCATTTCGATATTGAGTCGGCAGAAGCCTCGGTCGACGCGCTGATCAAAAACGGGGTCGAGTTCGACGGCATTATCGCCGCCAGTGATGTCATTGCACTCGGCGCCATACGGGCACTGCAACACGCAGGAAAGCGCGTGCCGGAAGATGTCGCCGTGGTTGGCTACGACAATATTTCGTTCAGCCGCTATGCCAATCCGGCCCTGACCACGGTCGACCAGGACATGCAGGCCGCCGGCCGGATGATGCTGTCCAAACTGCTCGACTTCCGCGGCCCGCAGGCACGCCGCTCGGAACGCCTGGCGACCGATCTGATCGTTCGCGAAAGTTGCGGCGGCTAGGGCGCATTCAACTCCAGCACCACACCGGCATAGGCCGGCAAGACCGCGGACTGCGCCCCGGCCAGATTGACACTCTCGATCACACGCGCATGGGGCGGCGCCGCCCAGGCCACCGGCTCGGCAGTCAGGTTGAAAACACACAGAACCGCCTGATCACCAGCCGTCCGGGTGAATTCCAGCACGCCCGCAGCCGCACCCTCTGCGACCTGCATGCCACCGCACCGCAAAGCCTCCCAGTCCTGCCGCAGCGCCATCACCCGGCGCGCCCAGTTCAGGGTTGAGTCCGCATCCACCTCCTGCGCATCGACAGCGAGGGGCAGATGCGCCGGATCAACCGGCAACCAAGGCTCAACCGTCGAGAACCCGGCATGCGGCTGCGCCGCGCACCAGGGGATCGGCGTGCGCGCACCATCCCGGCCCAGGGTTTGTGGCCAGTTGGCAATCGCTTCGGGGTCCTGCAAACGCTCATAGGGCACCACCGCCTGCGGCAGCCCGAGCTCCTCACCCTGGTAGATGAAGATATTACCCCGCATCGCTACCAGCAGCAGCAAGCTCATCTCGGCCATCGCCTTACGGTCCGCCGGTGAGGCCCAGCGCGACACCGCCCGCGGGGCGTCATGATTGGAGAACGTCCAGGACGGCCAGCCGGCAACCCCATCATCGGGCCAGAGCTCAACACCGCGGCGCACCAGATCGGCCTCGAGCTGGTCGGCATAGAGATAGAGAAAGCCATAAGCGCTGTGCAGCCGCCCGGGCGGACGCGTGTAAAGCTCCATCTCGTCGAGCGCGCGCTCGCCACCGACTTCAGCCACCAGGAAACGATCGCCATATTCCTCCGCCAGCGCCCGGACCTCCTCCAGGAAAACCGGAATGTCGGGATGGGACTGGTTGTAATAGTGATGCTGGAAGTCGAAGGGCCGCGTCCGCTTGCCACCCGCGTCGCGCACAGGCGGGTTATCGCGTAGCGACGGGTCGTGCATCATGAAGTTCACCGCATCCATTCGGATGCCGTCAACGCCACGATCAAGCCAGAAGCGCATGGTGTCGAGAATTTCAGCCTGCACCTCGCCATTATGAACGTTGAGATCGGGCTGCTCGGGCAAGAAATTGTGCAGATAGTACTGACCGCGGCGCGCATCCCATGTCCAGGACGGGCCGCCAAAAACGGATTGCCAGTTATTCGGCGGCGAACCGTCCGGCTTGGGGTCGGCCCAGACATACCAGTCCGCCTTGTCACCCTCACGACCGGCGCGGCTCTGCTCGAACCAGTCATGGGCATCAGACGTATGCGAATAGACCTGGTCGATAATGACGCGAAGCCCCAGCGCATGCGCCTTGCGCAATAGCTCGTCGAAATCCGCCAAAACGCCGAAAATCGGATCAACATCGCGATAATCAGCGACGTCATAGCCGAAATCGCGCATCGGCGAGGTAAAGAAGGGCGAGATCCAGATCGCATCGACACCGAGGCTGGCAATATAGTCCAGGCGCGCCGTGATGCCGGGCAAGTCACCAACCCCGTCACCATTGGAGTCGGCAAAGCTGCGCGGATAGATCTGGTAGATGACCGCGCCACGCCACCAGGCCTGTTCGGCCTCGGATGCCATATCCGGCTGGTCGAACGCCTCCAAATTCATCTTGCCCCTCCCTGATTTCGCCGGCCAGACCACCAACGATCATTCTTTGCAGCAATTCGCTGTCTTGTGATTGCAAAAATTTGCAATGTTGCGCTCAAACTGTCAATCCAGTTGTTTCGTCGCTATTATTAGCAATATGGCGCGCATTAGGGCGTGTAACAAAAACACCTCACCGGGCATATCTCTAATTTTTTCTCAACATTCGGAGTTGTGCTGATCAATTTTTTTCATTAATTTGCGCAACAAGCTAAAGCCGCCAGTTCAAATTGCGGCGCGCTTGAGGGAGGAATTTTATGAAGCCAATCAAAGCCATGCTGCAGTCTACCGTGTTCACGATGGCTGCCGCTTCAACACTCGCTGCCATCGCACCGGCAGCCCTCGCGCAGACCGATACCAATACGGATCGCGAGCAGATCATCGTCACCACCGAGCGCCGCGAGCAGAACATCCAGGATGTCGCCGCGACTGTTCAGAACTTCTCCGCGATGGACTTGCAGACGCTCGGCATCAATTCGGATTTCGAGAACCTGCAATACGCGGTTCCGGGCCTGCAGATCGCCCAGCAGGAAGGCAAGTTCGAGGTCTTCCTTCGCGGTATCGGTTCGACCGATAGCGATTTCTCCTCCGACCCGTCCGTCGCCACCCACTTCAATGGCGTTTACATGGCCCGCCCGCGCGGCATCGGCCCGCTCTTCTTCGACGTCGAGCGCGTGGAAGTGAATAAAGGCCCGCAAGGCACGCTGCGCGGCCGTAACGCGACCGGCGGTACGATCAATGTGATCTCCGCCCGCCCGGACATGGAAGAGTTCGGCGGCTATGTTCAAGCTGGCGTCGGCAATTTCGAGAACCGTGAATTCGAAGCCGCGATCAACCTGCCGGTGACCGACACTTTTGCCCTGCGCGCATCCGCTTGGCACCGCGCCCATGACGGCCTTTATACCAACCAGTTCGACACCGGCCCGGCTTTTGAAGGCCCGAGCTCGCAGGACGACATGGCCTGGCGCCTGTCCGGCCAGTTCGAACCGACCGATAATTTCACCGCCTACTTCCTGTACCAAGACAGCGAAGTCGGCTCGTCCGGCGATCCGGGTGCCTTTGCCGGACGCGCGCTCTCGGCGGGCTATGACATCGACGATCTCGACGATCCGTGGAACCAGTACTTCCGTCGCGGCGGCAGCTATGATGCCGATGTCGAGACCGCGCTGGTCACCCTGTTCTACGATTTCGGCGGCGTTGGCGTCGAATACAGCGGCTCACAGCACACGGTTGATGCCTATAACGCCAACGCGTCGCGCGAATGGCAGCTGGGTATGGTTTATCCGGGTTCTGACGCAGAGGCCGCCAATATCCCGTTCGGCGTCCAGGACACCTTCTACCAGGGTGAGCTGAGCGAGGGCACGACGCACGAGCTGCGCTTCTTCTCCACCGATGCAGGCCGCCTGCAATGGACCGCCGGCGCCTTCTATTTTGAAGAAGAATACGACTACCTCTCCTGGGATGTGGGCCGCGGCTATTGCGGTGACAGCGACTGGTTCGAGCCGGGCACGATTTCGTGCTGGCAGAACGGCCTGGGCGGCGAGAACCGCGGCGACGCCTCCACCGTCGAATCCATGGCCTTCTATGCAGACGGCACCTACGACATCTCCGACACTTTCCGCGTCAAGGCTGGCATTCGCTATACCGAAGACGAGAAAATCGCCAATGAGAGCAATGCCCAGTACCAGATCGTCTTCACCGATCAGGCCTGGCAGGACCAGTTCGGCTCCGCTTTTGACGGCAACACCTATCTCAACTTCCTGACCCTGGGCACGGATGGTTTCCGCCTGGAAGCGCCGGGCGGCCGCTCTTCGCTTGATCCGGTGGTATGCGAGGAGTTCTCCTTCGCGTCCCTGTCCTGTGAAGGTGGCGTCGACGCCAATACCGCCGGCGCGGCGGGGCTGGCCCACTTCCTCGATGGCATTAGCCGCTTCGGCATTAATGACACCTGGGACGATCTGCTGGAGAATTGCGACCCGGGCGTGGATTGCTGGGCCTTCATCCGCTCCGCCTACCCGGACGGCACCGAGACCAATTCGGTCGAGAATGACTATGTCGACTGGCGTCTTGGCTTTGAATACGACCTCGATGATGACCGCATGATCTACGGCACTATCTCCACCGGCACCCGTTCGGGCGGTGTGAACCTGCCGATCGTCGCCGGCGGTGTCGTCCAGACCCGTATCTGGGAGCCGGAAGAGCTGACCGTGTGGGAATTCGGCTCCAAGAACGAGATCGAATTCATGGGCCGCGATGCGATCCTGAACGCCGCTCTGTTCTTCTATGATTACTCGGACAAGGTGATCCAGAACCTGGTCGATATTGACGTTTCCACGCCGACCAATCCGGGCGCCACGACCCAGGTCGTGCTCACCGACAACGTCGCCAGCGCCAATGTCTGGGGTTTCGAGCTCGAGGGTAATTTCGACTTCGATTACGGTTTCAACGCGGCCTTCAACCTGTTGTATCTCGACAGCGAGTTCGAGAACTCGACGGTCTATGACAGCCGCTCGAACACGCCCGGCATCTCGATTGACGGCAATCGTCTGCCGAACACGTCGGAGTGGAACCTCAATGCGCGCCTGTCGCAGACCATCGATATCGAGCACGACTATGTCTCGTCCGTCGATTGGACTGTGAACATGATGTATCGCAGCGAGTACTTCCTCTCGCCGTTCAACTCGATCGGCTATGACAGCAATGGCGACGTCATTCCGCTGGAAAACCTGACGCCGGGCAATAACGGCACGCTGTCGGGCATTGGCGGCGACGCCAACGGCAACTTCCTGTCCGACCGTGTCGACGGTTTCGCCATCTTCAATGCCAATGCGGGCATGAATTTCGGAGCAGATGAGAACCTGCGCCTCGACGTCTATGTCGAGAACCTGACCGAGGAAGCCTTCTCGACCAAAGGCTTCATCAATAACTCGGTGAACATCCGCTATCTGAACTCGCCGCGCCAATACGGCGTCCGCCTGCGCGCGAGCTTCTAGGCTTTCCCCTGAGACGGGCCGCGTCCAGACGTGGCCCGCTCAACTGAGTAACGACCTCGCGCCACCGTTCCCACGACGGTGGCGCTTTTCTTTTTCCGGCCGCTCGCAAGCAGCACAGCCGGGCTATACTCGGCACATTGAGCCGGAAAGGATGGCACAACATGAGCCTGAAACGCGTTCTTGTCGTCGGCGGCGGATCGGCCGGCTGGATCACCGCGGCCTATATGGATGCCGCCCTGAATTCCAAGGATCACAAACCGGTCGAGGTCTCGCTGATCGAGTCCGAGATTGTCGGACGCATCGGTGTGGGCGAAGCCACGGTTCCGACCATCCGCCATGTGCTGCAGACCATCGGCATTTCCGAGAGTGATTTCATGAAGGCGACCGATGCGACCTTCAAACAATCGATCCGCTTCGATAACTGGCTCGATGGCCGCGGCGAAACCTATTACCACCCGTTCGAGCGCCGCCAGACCGCCCGCATCGACCGCACCGGCGTGAACTGGATGGCCAGCGATCGCTCGCGCCCCTTCGCCGAGCTGGTCTCGACCCAGCCGCACTTCTGCGAGGCAGGCCTGTCTCCGCGCATGCCGAAAAGCCCGGATTACGCCTCGCCCCTGCCCTACGCCTATCACATGGATGCGGAGAAATTCGCCGACCATCTCTGCGACATCGCCAAGGCGCGCGGCGTCAAACACTATGTCGATGATGTCACCGACATCAAACGCGCCGAGAACGGCAATATCGAGAGTGTGTCGACCAAGGGCGGATTGACCCTTGAAGCCGACCTCTTCGTTGACTGCACCGGATTTGCCTCAATCCTGATCGGCAAGACGCTCGGCGCTGAGTTTGACGATTTCTCCCAGCACCTGCTCTGCGACAGCGCGGTCGCCATGCGGGTGCCCTACGAGACCTATTACCCCGGCCAGATCAAACCCTATACGACCTCTACCGCCGTATCGAATGGCTGGATCTGGGATATCGGCCTGATGAACCGGCGCGGCACCGGCTATGTCTATTCCTCGGCCTTTCTCGACAAGGACAAGGCGGAAGCCGAGCTGCGCGCTTTCGAGGGCGACCACACCAAGGATCTCGACGCGCGACACCTGCGCTTCCGTGTCGGCCGGCGGCCACAGCAATGGGTCAAGAACTGCGTCTCTATCGGCCTCTCTTCGGGCTTTATCGAGCCCCTGGAATCCACCGGCATCTATTTAAGCGAATACGCCGTGGTGACGCTGTGCGAACACTTTCCCTATGGCAGCGACATGCAGCCCCTGGCCGACCGCTTCAACCAGATCATGACCGGCCGCTATGACGAGATCCTCGACTTCATCAACATGCATTATTGCATGACCCGCCGCACCGACACCGAGTTCTGGCGCGAGGTGCAAAAGGACGAACGCATCACCGACAACCTCAAGGCCAAGTTCGAGTTCTGGAAACTCAAACCACCCTCCCATTCCGACTTCGAGGACCAGCTGCGCCTGTTCTCGCACCAGAGCTATGAGTACATCCTCTACGGCATGGACTTTCAGCGTGACCGGTTTGGCGGCGGCCAGCGCCCGGTGGCGAAACACCTGCCCGGCGTGACCAGGATCGTCGAGGCCGGCAAGACCCGCCTTCCGCGCCATGAAGACTGGCTCGAGCACGAGCTGGGAACCAAGCTCGGGCGCTACCGCACGGCGGAACTGGCAGAGTAAACCCCTCCTTCTCCCCACCCGGGGAGAAGGTGCCCGAAGGGCGGATGAGGGGCTTAGCTATAAGTTTACGGCGTCGGTGAATTTCTTGTTGCGCGGCTTGAGCCGCGCGCCCCTCACCCCCGCTACGCGGGACCTCTCCCCGATCATGGGGAGAGGGATGCTAGCCGCAAGGCAGACGATTCAACGTGACCGGCATCACATCTTTCTCCCCACCCGGGGAGAAGGTGCCCCGGACTTGATCCGGGGCGCATGAGGGGCCTTTGAAAGACCCCGCTCAGCCCTGCCCGTCATCCACCAGTGGCTTGACCGTCAGCCACAATGCCGCCGACACCGCCAGCGAGACCGCGCCAATGGCAAAGACCAGCCCTTTATCGGCCACCCGGTCGATGGCGAGGCCGACACCCAGGCTGGCCACCAGCTGGGGCAGCACGACGGAGAGGTTGAAAATACCCATGTAAAGCCCTGTGCGCGCCTTGGAGACACGCTGGGTCATGATGGCGAATGGCAGGGAGACGATCGCGGCCCAGCCGACGCCGAGCAGGGCCATCACCAGGTAGATGGCCAGCGGGCTGAAGCCGAGGAAATATCCGCCGGCATAGCCAACCGCCATGACGGCGAGACAGGCAGCATGCAGGCGCACCCGGCGCATTTTCTTGGCCAGAGGGGCGAGCACGAAAGCCGGCAACAGGGCCGCCACGGCATTGAGAATGAGGAAGCTGTAAGAGGTGATCTGACCGAGCCGGTCATCCTCGACACCGGGAATGCGGAATTCGAGGAAGGCGAACATGTAGATGAACATGGTCTGCACCCCGATCCAGGAAAACGCGTGCGCCGCCATGATCTTCTGGAACTCGCCCATATCCTCGCCTGTCGCGGATGGCGCTTTGGGCCGGCGCAGGATGACATAGCCGATCAGAACCGCCGTGGCCGCGAGGGTGAGTATCTCCGCGGTAAAATCATGACGCTCCACACCCATCAAACGCAGGGTCAGGGCGTAGGCGTCATAGGCGATCACCGCCCAGAGCGGCAGCGTCGCCACGGCCAGGCGCGAGATATCGGAGCCGCTCGATGCAGCGGCCGCCTGCTCGCCCTCCGTACCCTCGAGAGTTCGGGGTTCCTGCATGAAAAAGGGCGGGACCAGGGTGAAGAGCAGGACCAGGACCGCGCCGCCATAGATGAGGAAAATATTCCCCATGGCCGCGCCGACAAAATAGGCCAGCACGCCAAAAGAGCCGGAAACGGTCTGCATCCAGGTATAGCCCTGGGTGCGGCGCTCACCTTCCGGGGTCAGGTCGGCGATGACCGAGCGGGTCGGGTTGAAGCCGACATTGATCGACAGATCGAGGGTCAGCGCCACAACAAGGGCAACAGCGACAATGCCCTCCAGCCCCAGGCTGGTGGAAATCACCCCGATATTGGGCAAGGCGAGCAGGGAAAGCGCCGACAAGACGCCGCCAATCAGGATAAAAGGCCGCCGCCGTCCGCCCCAGAACCAGACCTTGTCGGAAATCATGCCGATAATGACCTGGCCGATAATCCCGGCCAGCGGTCCGGCCGCCCAGACCAGACCAATCTCCTCGATCTCGAAATCGAACTGCGTCCGCAACAGCCAGCTCAGAGCCGAGATCTGCACCGCCAGGGCAAACCCCATCGCCGTTGACGGCAAAGTCATCAACACCATGAAAGGCGCGCTCAGGCGCTTTTGCATATTCAGCATGGCTCTCCCCCGGGCACGGCCTGGACAGCCGCTCCCACCGTTTTGCAAATCCTTGCAGTGAATTTGCTCTGGGTCACGCTATTTTTCCGGAATCAAATGCACTAACTGATAATCAAGCGCTCCAAATTTACGCAAACTCGTGCTATTCAATGACGGATGGAGAGGGTTTGATGAGCGATACAGCCGACAAGAACTGGTGGCGCGGCGCGGTGATCTACCAGATCTATCCACGCAGCTATCTCGACACCAATGGTGATGGGATCGGCGACCTGCCCGGCATTATCGACAAGCTCGACTATATTGCCGCGCTCGGCGTCGACGGCATCTGGATCTCGCCCTTCTTCACCTCGCCAATGGCGGATTTCGGCTATGACGTCGCCGATTTCTGCGATGTCGATCCGGTCTTCGGCACGCTGGATGATTTTGACCGGCTGATCGCCAAGGCCCATGGGCTCGGCCTCAAGGTCGTGATCGACCAGATCTATTCCCACACCTCCGACCAGCATGCCTGGTTCACCGCCAGCCGTGCCGATCGGTCAAATGCCCAGGCGGACTGGTATGTCTGGGCCGACCCCAAGCCGGACGGTTCGCCGCCGACCAATTGGCAATCCTTCTTCTATGGCCCGGCCTGGACCTGGGATGCGCGCCGCGGCCAGTACTACATGCACAACTTCCTGCCCGAGCAGCCCGATCTCAATTTGTGGAATCCGGACGTGCGGGCCGCCATTCTCGACACGCTGCGCTTCTGGCTCGATCGCGGCGTCGATGGGGTAAGGCTGGATGCCATCAGTCACTGCCTGCATGACCGGGACATGCGCGACAACCCGCCCAAACCGGTCCAGAACCCGCGCAAACCCGGTGACATGCAGGACCAGATTCGCACCGTAGGCCTGCCGGAAACGGCCGGTTTGATGACCGAAATCCGCAGCGTTCTGGACGAATATCCAGGCCGTTTCGCCGTCGGCGAGATCGGTGGCGAGGACCCGCTGGGCCAGGCCGTGACCTATGCCGATCCGGACACCACACTTCAAACGGCCTATAATTTCAGCTTCCTGTTCCGCAAGCCGCTCGATCCGGCGCTGATCCGGGACACCATAGAAGACGGCCTCAATCGTCATCCCAAGGGCTGGCCGACCCAGGTGTTTTCCAACCATGACGCCGTTCGTGCCCCCTCCAGATGGGGCGACGCCAGTTCCGCTTTCGCCATTCAACTCAACGCTTTGCTTCTAAGCTTGCGGGGCTCGGTCTGCCTCTATCAGGGTGAAGAGCTGGGCCTGCCACAAGCGGATATACCATTCGAGAAACTGGTCGACCCCGAAGCCATCAAGAACTGGCCGCGAACCCTCGGCCGCGACGGTGCCCGCACGCCCATGCCCTGGGTACCGGATGAGGAATATGCCGGCTTTTCCGCGCAAGAGCCCTGGCTCCCGGTCGATGCCCGCCACGGCCCGCTCAGTGTCGCGCTGCAGGAAAAGGACAAGGCCTCCGTCCTGCACTGGACCCGGCGCCTACTGACCCTGCGCAAGGCCGAACCGGCGCTAAAACTCGGAGATATCCGCTTCCTCGATACAGACGCGCCGCTCCTCGTTTTTGAGCGGATAAATGGGGATGATCATTTGGTCTGCGCCTTCAATCTCGCAGCAACGAGGACGCCCCTGCCAGCAGATATAACCGGCGATATGCTGCTTGGACGCATCAACACTCGCCCGGCTCGAACACTCGAACCGCACGGCTGGGCGATCCTACGCCGTTGAGCCCACTCGACAGAGCGGTGCTGTGCTGGCTAAACAGTCGGTATGAGCGATACCACCTCCAAAGCACCGCTGGCCGGCCTGCGTGTTCTTGAACTCGCCCGCATTCTGGCCGGACCCTGGGCCGGACAGACCCTGGCCGATCTCGGCGCTGATGTGCTGAAGATTGAAAGCCCGGACGGCGATGACACCCGCAAATGGGGACCGCCCTTTATCGAAGGCGAGGATGGCGAGACCAGTGCCGCCTATTTCCACGCCTGCAATCGCGGCAAACGGTCCGCCATAGTGGATTTCCGGACCGAGACCGGCCGCGATACCGTCCGCCGCCTGGTGGCGGACGCCGATGTAGTGATCGAGAATTTCAAGCGCGGCGGACTGGCCCAGTACGGGCTGGACTATGACAGCCTTGCCGCTCTCAATCCGCGTCTGATCTATTGCTCCATAACCGGTTTTGGCCAGACCGGTCCCTATGCCGACCGGGCCGGCTATGACTTCATCATCCAGGCCATGAGCGGGGTTATGGACCTGACCGGTGAGCCGGACGGGCCGCCGCAGAAAATGGGCGTTGCCTTCGCCGATGTCTTCACCGGGCTGTACAGCACCATCGCCATCCAGGCGGCCCTCGCCGAGCGCGAGAAAAGCGGGCTGGGTCAGCATATCGACATGTCGCTGCTCGATTGCATGACCGGTGTGCTGGCCAACCAGGCAATGAATTATCTCGCCTCCGGCCAGACACCGAAACGCATGGGCAATCGTCACCCCAATATCACGCCCTATGAGGCCGTACCGGTCAGCGATGGCTGGATCATCCTCGCCGTGGGCAATGACAAACAGTTCGAGCGCTTCTGCCAGGTGGTGGGCCTTGAGGCCAAGCCGGAATGGTCCGGCAATACTGGCCGCATCAAGGACCGCGACGCGCTCGGCGAGGCGATCAGCACGCTGACCGCGCAATGGACGCGCGACGAGCTCCTCAAGGCGCTGGAAGCCGCGACCGTACCGGCCGGACCGATCAACAGCGTTGAGGATGCGCTGAAGGACCCGCAGATCACCGCCCGCGGCCTGGTCGGGGAGTACGGCCTGAACTCCCCCATCCGCTTTTCCCGCTCCGCCACGGTGACCGGCGGCGCGCCGGCGCTCGGCCGGGACGCCCCGGACTGGCTCTAAAGATAGGGACGGGCGAGCGCCGCGATATCGACACGGGCGCGCAGGCGCCGGGCGAGCAGGTAGAGGCCGCCGAACTTGCGGTGCAGGTAGAGCGCATCAATCGGGGGAAGGTGGCGATAGCCCAGCTCCAGACCCAGCCTCATGCCGTCATCGCGCAGCTCGCCCGCCAGATCTGACGCGGCGAAATCAAACCCGCCCTCAGCACGCAGCGGGGCAGCGGCCGCCATCATGATCTTGAGCAGCAGCTCGAGCTGATCAGACGGCGTCTCCGCGTCGAAATAGCCGATCTGGCTGGCCGCGGCGCGCAAGGCGCCGGCATCCGCTTCGGCACCGGCCCGGAGCAGCGCGCGATAGCCGGCAACCAGCCCCTCGGGGAGCGAGCGCACCGCGCCGAAATCGAGCAGGACGAGACAAGCGCGCTCCGGGTCATAGCGATAATTGGCCAGGTTCGGATCGGACTGGATCGCACCCAGCTCGAACAGCTCACGAAAAAGCAGGGCAAACAGGTCGCCCACTATCCGGTCGCGCACTCCCTGGCGCTCGGCCTCAAGCGCCTCGAGCGGTACAGAGTCGATGTAATCCATGGCCAGAATGGTGCGGCCGGAAAGCTCGGCATCCGGGCGCGGCAGGCGATAACGCTCATCGGCTTCCAGCCAGTCATGGAAACGAGCCAGATGTCCGGCCTCGGCGAGATAATCCGCCTCTTCATGCAATTGCAGCTTGGCCTCAGCCAACAGCGGCTTGATGTCGACCTGGCGCGGCAGCAAGCCGGAGGCCGCGGTCAGGGCGCCGAGATTGTCGACATCACTGTCGATACTCTCGGCGACGCCCGGGAATTGAACCTTGATTGCCAGATCGCGCCCGTCCCGGGTCACGGCGCGATGCACTTGCCCGATCGAGGCGGCGGCCAGCGGACGGGGGTCAAACCGCTTGAAACGAGACAGCCAGCGCTCACCCCAGGCAGCGTTGAGAACTTGTTTGAGTTGTTTTGGCGGCATCGGCCTCGCATCAGCGCGCAAGCGGGCGAGCACCTCGGCAAATTCCGGCGGCAAGAGGTCACCGGCATCCATCGAGATCAACTGCCCCACCTTCATTGCCGCGCCGCGCATCCTGGCCAGTTCGCCCGCCAGCTTGTGCGCATTGCGCGGTGACAGGGCAATGGCGCGCAGGTCCGGCCGATCGCCCGATGCCAGCGCCGAGATACTGCCGGAGAGCACATTGAGGCCGACATCTGTGGCCACGGAACCCAGCCGGGCGAGCCGATTGAGGCGCCCTTTCGGCACGGCCACGCCGTTATCTTGATCCGGTTTGCTCATATCGCTCACATCGCTGGCAATCGAGAGCTAGTTTTTGCGATATTGCGGGCAAGCCTGCACCGCCGCGTCAGCTTGCCGCCCCGCCCTGTTCAAGCTAGAGAAGCGCCCTTGCCTGCAAGCCTTTTCCAACCAACAGGACCGGTCCAGTGGAAGTGAAACTCTTCAATACGATGTCGCGCTCAACCGAGGTCTTCGATCCCATCGAAGCGGGTAAGGCGGGCATCTATACGTGTGGGCCGACCGTCTATCACCACGCCCATATCGGCAATATGCGCGCCTATGTCGCCGCCGATGTACTGGTGCGCACGCTGCGCCTGTCCGGTCTGGACGTGAAGCACGTGATGAATATCACCGATGTCGGCCACCTCACCTCCGATGAGGATGAAGGCGACGACAAGATGGAAGTCGGCGCGGCGCGTGAAGGTATCACGGCCTGGGATATCGCCGAGCGCTACACGGTTTCCTTCTTCGAGCAGTCGGAAAAGCTCAACATCAAGCGCCCGAACATCGTCTGCCGCGCGACTGATCACATCGCCCAGCAGATCACCATGATCGAGCAGCTCGAAGAAAAGGGCTTCGCCTACACGACAGACGAAGCCGTCTATTTCGACACCACCAAGATCGATGATTACGGCAAGCTGGCGCGCCTTGACCTGGACGGTCTGCGCGGCGGCGAGCGTGTCGATCTCGGGGCCAAGCACTGCAAGACGGATTTCGCGCTTTGGAAATTCTCGCGTGGCGAAAAACGCCAGATGGAGTGGGACAGCCCCTGGGGCGTCGGCTTTCCGGGCTGGCATATCGAATGCTCGGCCATGTCGGCGCATTATCTCGGCGATCAGTTCGACATCCATACCGGCGGGATCGACCACATCCCGGTGCACCACACCAACGAGATCTGCCAGAGCGAATGCGCGACCGGCAAGGCGCCCTTTGCCAAATTCTGGCTGCACAGCGAGTTCTTGCGCCTGCTCGACGATATCAAAATGTCCAAGTCGTCTGGCGACTTCCTGACGGTTTTCGCGCTGGAAGAGCGCGGCTATGACCCGCTCGCCTTCCGTCTGCTCTGCCTGAAGGCGCATTACCGTACGGCGATGAAGTTCAGCTGGGACGTGCTCGACGGAGCGGCGACGCAATACCGCCGCATGCGCCTGGCCGTCACCGCCCTGCTCGACCAGGGCGATGCAGACGCGATTACCGACATCACGGCGGACGCAGGCAGTGCCAAGTATGACACGCTGATCCGAACGGCGCTCTATGACGACCTCGCCACGCCGGCGGCCCTGACACATTTGCAGGCGGCGATCAGCGATGACGCCTTGAGCGCGGATCAGAAACTGGCCCTGGTCAAAACCTTTGACGGCGTATTCGGGCTCAGCTTGCTCGAGCCCTATGTCGAGGAAAGCGACAGCGATGCCGGCGAGGATGTTCAGGCCATGCTGGATGCACGCCAGCAGGCGCGCCAGGACAAGAACTGGGCCGAAGCGGATCGCCTGCGCGATGCTATTGCGGCCGCCGGCTATGTCATTGTCGACACGCCGGACGGCCCCAAGCTGGAAGCGGCCAAGGCCTAAGCGTCGATGTGGAACTCGGTCCCGAGATCGGTGGTGGAATCGCCACCGATCCACAGGTCGAATGCACCCGGCTCTGCGCCATAGGTCTTGTTGCGGCGGAAGAAGGCGAGATCATCCGTGTGCAGCTCGAAGCGCACACGGCGGCTTTCACCCGGCTCCAGCGTCACCCGCTCGAACCGCTTCAGCTCACGGATCGGCCGGGTCAGGCTGGCAAAACGGTCGCGGATGTAGAGCTGCACCACTTCGGCACCGGCAACCGCACCGCTATTGGTCAGGGTAATCTCGGCGACCACGCTCTCACCCATACGGATATGGTGCCGGTCCAGCGCCAGATCCGTGTAGGCAAAATCGGTGTAGCTCAGCCCGAAACCGAAGGGGAAGAGCGGCTCGTATCCGGCATCGAGGTGGAAGGTCGTCATGCCCAGGGAGGTCTGGGTGGCAGCGGCCGGGATTTCGTCGATATGGATCACCGTGTCGGGTGTCGCCGGACGACCGGTCTGCTTGTAGCCGTAATAGATCGGCACCTGGCCGGACATGGTCGGGAAGCTGACCGGCAGCTTGCCCGACGGCACGACGCGGCCAAACAGCGTGTCGGCAATCGCCGGTCCGCCCATCGTGCCGGGATGCCAAGCATAGATGAGCGCGTCAAAGCCATCGATAATCCCGCCCAGTGCCAGCGGACGGCCCGCCAGCACAACCCCGATGACCGGTTTGCCGGCGCTGCGGAGATGGCGGATCAGGTCTTCTTGCACGCCCGGCAAAGTGATGTCGGCGCGACAGTGGGCTTCACCGGACAAGATGGCCTCTTCGCCGATGAACAGCACGACCGCATCGGACTGTTCAGCAGCGCACAGCGCCTCGTCAAAGCCGCCCTTGTCCTTGGAACGGGTGGTTTCCAGGCCACGCACGTGACGGATTTCGACCGTGCCTTCGAGCATGGAATTGAGCGCCGCGAGCGGTGTCACACTGCGCTCCGCATCCCCGTCAAACACCCAGGTGCCCAACTGCTCCGCCGGCTCATCGGCGAGCGGGCCGATCACGGCGATGGAGGAGAGGGTTTCAGCGTTGAGCGGAAGTGTGCCGTGTTCATTGCGCAGCAGGACAAGGCTTTGTTCGGCCGCCTCACGCGCCATGTTGAGGGCCGTCATCCGCGGCGGCACAGAAGGCAGCTCAGTCACATCCCGGTCCATCAGGCCCGCCCGGAATTTCACCCGCAGGACATTGCCGACCAACTCATCCACGCGCTGCATGGAAACCCGCCCCTGGTGCACAAGCTCCGGCAGGTGACGTTCATAGACGCCGCCGATCATGTCGATCTCGACCCCTGCCGTCGCGGCCTCATAGGTTGCCTCGACATCATTTTCACTGAAGCCGTGGACGACGAGCTGGTGGATGGAATCCCAGTCGCTGACCACGGCACCGTCGAACGACCATTCCTTGCGCAGCACCTGGTCGAGCAGGAAATCGCTCGCGGTCGCCGGGATGCCATCAATATCGCTGAACGAGGTCATGAAGGTGCCGACCCCAGCCTCTACCGCCGCGAAGAAGGGCGGCAGGTAGACATTGCGCAGCTCGTTTTCCGGAATATTGGTCGTGTTGTAGTCGCGGCCGGCCTCAGACGCTCCATAACCGGCAAAATGCTTGGCGCAAGCCACCAGCGTGTCCGCGCCTCCGGTTTCGCTGACCTGGAAGCCCTCGACCATCGCCGCCCCCAGAACGCCGGTGAGATAGGGATCTTCACCCAGGCTTTCGGCGATACGGCCCCAACGCGGATCGCGCGAAATGTCGATCATCGGCGCGAAGGTCCAGTTGACGCCAAAGGCGCTGGCCTCCTGGGCCGACAGGCGGGCACAGGCGCGGACCACTTCCGGATTCCAGCTCGCCGCCTGGCCGATCGGCAGCGGCGCCACCGTGTGATAGCCATGGATGACATCGCGGGCGATCAGGAGCGGAATGCCATGCTCGCTCTCATGCACGGCAATGTGCTGCAGTGCGTTGATGACATTCGGATCGACAATATTGATCACAGAGCCGACGCGACCGGCGCGAATGGCCGGAGCAAGGCTTTCAACGATATTATCGCCCCAGGCCTGGACCTGGTTGAGCTGGCCGATCTTCTGCTCCAGCGTCATCCGCTCGAGGAGATCGCGGATGCGGCTCTCGATGCCGTTATCATTGCCCGCGGCGCTGACTTCTTGTGCATTGCCCATGACGGCTTTCCCGTTCTTCTCGGCGGTCAAAGCCGCCGGGTGGAGTGTTCAGTTGAGTTATTCGGCTGGTACCGCGTCCGGCACACCGCGACGGCTTTCCAGCTTCAGGCGAACCTGGTGCATCGTCTCCCGCGTAACATCGAGCGTTGAGATCGTGTAGATGGCAATCGCGGACGCAATAAAGGGAACGCCAACATCGAAGATGCGCAACATCAACAGGGTCTGCTCGCTCTGTTCCGCGCCCAAATCGACATCGAAGCCCGTCGCATTCAGCAGGAAGCCGCCACCGACCAGGGCAACGGACATGCCCAGTTTGACGACCCACCAGTACATTGAGCCAAACATGCCCTCGCGTCGTTCGTGAGTTTTGAGCTCATCAAGATCAACAACATCGGCCATCATAGACGGCATCAGGGTGAAAAGGCCGCCAAGTCCGAACGCCAGGAGCGGTCCAGGCAATAGAACCAGCCACGGCACTTCAGGATTATAGCAGAACCATTTCGCCAGATAGCCGAGCATGGAGATGCCGGTGGATACTGCGAAAGCACGGCGCTTGCCGATCTTTGTGGCGAGCCAGGCAACAAAAGCGACGACCCCGAAGGTCGCAAAAGTTGCCACCGTGCCGGCATAACCGGCCCAGAGCGCCCCAGCCGCCTGATCGCCTCCCATCACGTAATAGATGATCACGTAGGTTTGGAATGCGGCAATCATGATGAAGCCGTTGAAGATCAGGAAGGTCGCCAAGCAGAGTTTCAAGAAGGGAACAAAACTCAATGCCGCGACAAAACTCTTGAAGAAATCACCGACCGTTCGGAACAGCGCCCTGATCCCACTCAGTTTATCAGTATGACGCGCAGCCGACTCCTTGGCGGCAATGCCGGCCAAGCGTTCACGCAGGAATATTGCCGGCACCAATCCGAGGCAAAGGACCAGAACCGCAGTTACCAGAGCGACAGCGGCCGCGCCATCAACCATGTTCTCGAAGAGCGGCTCGTAGGTCATGATCGCCAGCAACCAGGGCGGTATGAAATAGGCGAGCTGGCCAATGAAATTCTGCGTCCCCATCAGCCGGGATCGCTCGTCATAATCGGGGGTCAGCTCATATCCCAGCGCAACCCATGGCGTCGCGAAGACGGTATAGGCTAGGTAGAAGGCCAAGGACCCGACCAGGAACCACCAGAAATAGAAGCTGTCGCTTTGCCCGTCCGGCATCTGCCAGACCAGCGCCAAGGCGATCGCTACCAGGATCGCGCCGACAAAAATGTAGGGCCGGCGGCGCCCCCACCGCGTTTGGGTATTATCCGACACATAACCCATGACCGGGTCCGTGAAGGCATCGAACATGCGAGGCAGTAACCCGGTGGCGATACCCGCGAGAACCGGGTCCATACCGAGTCCAAGGTTCAACACGATAGCTAGCCCGCCAAACACGCCCGCCAGCAAATTGTTGGCGAAGGCACCGGACCCATAGGCAAGCCTATGCGCAAAGGAAACGCGATCTTCGGGACGCGTTTTAGTCGCAGTCTGGCTCATGGGATAATCCTGTCTCGTGGGCCCCGCTTAAGGGGCCACACGTCAGCTGGCGCAGGCGCGCGCCGTTTCCAGGTCTTGCGGGCAGTCATAGACCCGCACCCAGTCAATCAGGAATTGTTTGGGATAGCCCTCAAGGCGGACACCGCCCAGCGTCAGGCTTTCAGCGAGATTGCCGCCGATCGCCAGATTGAGGATCAGGAAGAACTCCTTGTCGAACGGCGCATTGGGATTGCCGTCGGCAAGTTCGCTATCGGTGCGCCAGTTTGTCGGCGTCAGGCTTCCATAGCTTTCGCCATTGAGGAACCACTCGATCTCGCCTTCAGTCCATTCAATCGCGAACACGTTGAATTGCTGTTCGTTATCCGGACCCGTCGGGATCGTTGTATTGCGGTTCATATAGCGGTTTTCCGGCCAGGCGCCACCGAAGTGGAGCGTGCCGAACATGCGATTCTCAAGGCGGCCGCGGCATTCCCGGCAACGCTCGCCGAGATTGACCGCTTCCAGGATGTCGATTTCGCCGGACAGGGCCCAGGGGCCGTAATACTCGTCCGTCGGCAACATCCAGATCGCCGGCCAGGTGCCCTGACCTTCGGGCAGGCGGGCGCGGACTTCGATCCGCCCATAGCGCCAGTCGCCCTTCCCGCGGGTATTCAGACGGGCCGAGGTAAAGGGCTGAGTATTGGTCTCGGCCCTTTGCTCTTCCGACATGCCCTCGCGCATATGCGCAGGCCAGGCCGGACCCGTGGCTTCGCCCAGCCGGGCCTCGATCACGAGGCAGCCATCATCGACGCGGGAATTCTGATCGAACGGCGTGTAGCACTGCCGCTCATCATTACCACCGCCCCAACAATCAACCTCGCGATTCCAGCGTTCGGCATCGATGGTGTCACCATCAAACTCGTCCGACCAGACCAGCCGCCAGGAGGAGGTCTCTTCCGAGATCCCGCCCTGGCCGTCGCAGGCCGCGATTGCGGAGGGCGTCACGAGCGCGATGGCGCCGATTGCCCCAGCCATTACTCTCATGACGCCGCTCCTCATCGCTTACGCCTCCCTAGCGACGCACGCGGAAACGGACACCGAAGGTCCGCGGACGCGAGAAGAAGCGGGTGTTATCAAACTGGGTGATAACGATCGCCTGCTCGCGCTGCTCGTCCGTCAGATTCTGGACGTAAGCCTCAAAGCGGATCTTCTCATTGCCGCCCGGGTTGTAGCCCGCACCGGCATCGATCGTGGTGTAGCCCTCGACCAGGTCATTCAGACGCAGCGGGTCATCATTCGCGAAGTCAAACTCCGGATAGATGGTGCCGTTGAACAGATCCTGATGCTGCTCGGAGCGGTAGCCGACCGAAACGATCCAGTCGGCATCGCCATGGTCGAAATTCAGACGCTGGCTGAGCGAGGTCTGGATGCTCCATTCCGGCGTACGGCGCAGGCGGAAACCGTCGATGGACTGCGGGATCGCCTGGGCCGGTGCCACGTCAGCCTGGAAACGGCTGTCCGCGATCAGCTCGGAGTTCTGGATGCGCGCTTCCGGCATCCACAGGACGGTACCCTTCCACTGCATGTTGTAAGGCAGGTCATAACCGGCCTCGAACTGTGCACCGTAGATCTCGGCGTCGGACGCGTTGAAGTTGAAGTTCACCACCGTGCCGAGCTGCGAGCCCGGAGTTGCGGACGTGTCCAGATCAACACCCTGACCATCAAGGATCTGACCGACAGAAAGCAGGACGTTCTGGATCAGGTCGGAATAGTCATAGTAGAAGGCCGAAGCATTGAAATACCCCCGCCCATCCGGCGTATCGAACTCGTATTTGGAGCCGACTTCATAGACGAGGACGCTTTCCTCTCCATAGGTCGGTGCCAGTTCGGAAGTGTCGAACGGAACCGGCGGGCTGCCCGCACCCGGATCGATCGTGACGTTTTCAACTGACGGAAGGTTATCGTTGAAGCCACCGCCATTATGGCCGGTGCTTAGGGACGCGTAGACGAGATGATCATCGGACAGATCCATCTCCAGGCGCAGACGCCAGTCGATGAAGTTAAACGATGCAAAACCGTTTTGCGGTGCGATCTGGCCCGGGAAAGGCAGGGCATAAGTGAAGATACCGTCAGCCGCATTATCCCACGGAATACCGTCGGTCGTGCTCGGGCATTCCCAGAAGTCGCCGGCAATGGTGTCGACACAGGTCGGATAGGACGCGATCTGGGTCGGGTTGCCGAGGTCGACGCCGACCAGCGGGCCGTTGGCGAAGATGTCATCGACATTGTCACGCGCGCCGAAGGTCCGGACACCATCCATGTAGAAGTCGAGCGCTTCTTGGTCGGTCACCTGGCCATCCCCGTCAGTGTCCGGGTTGTAGATGGTCCGGTCGAAGATATTGAACTGGAAGCCTTCAGTACCGACACGTACGCCGCCGCAGCAGGCATAACCGGCGCCGCCGATGGCGAAGCCGTAACGGGCGTTGACGCCGGTACGGGTCTTTTCCTCTTCCGAGTAACGGATACCAGCCGTCAGGCGGACATCGTCACGCACTGCCCAGGTGCCATCGGCATAAGCCGCCCAGGCATCCGTCTGGGTGCGCTGGTTGAATTCAAGGCCGGAGAAGAACAGACCGCGGTCACCCGTGGTGCCGAGGAAGGTGCGCTGATCTTCTTCGAATACGAAGACACCGGCATTCCAGACCGAACCATTGTCGAGCTCGTCGAAGAAGCGGATCTCGTGAACCGTCGACTCGGAGTCGGTGACCGACTGGAAGAAGGAGAAGTTATCGAAAGCTTCCTGCAGGTTGCCGTCAGACGGGTTGCGCAGGTTATCGATCACGCCGTCATAATACGGCGAGAGCGGGGTTGCAGCCTGATAATCATAAACCAGGTCGCGCATGCCGCCGATATATTCGACGTTGAACCATTCGGTTTCCCACTCGGCATGGGCCTTGAAGCCCCAGTGCTCGGTGTCGAGTTCCGGGGTGAAAGCGCGACCGATGACACGGCGCGGATCGTCAATGTCTTCCGGACGGACGCCATTGCCCAGCGGGTTGGCATAGTTGGTACCGGTGTAGCCGCTACCGCCTTCGCTGATATAGTCACCGGTCAGGGTGAGACGGAAGGTCGAAGTCGGCTCGATCAGATAGGACGCGCGAACGGCCCAGTTTTCAGCTGATTCAGCAACACCGACGCCTTCGCTTTCGCAGGTCGGGACGGTCACACTGATTTCATCGCTGCAGGGCGACACATTCTCGTAATAGCTGTCACGTTCAAGCGCATAACCGGCGAGACGGAAAGCCGAGTTCTGCGTGATCGGAACGTTGATGACGCCTTCGGCAGAATATTCGCCGAAGTTACCGATGCTGACTTCGCCAGCCGCATCGAAGACACCCAGACCCGGGCCCCACGGGATCACATTGACCGACCCGGCAGTGGCATTACGGCCGCGCAGCGTACCCTGCGGACCAACATTCACCTCAACCCGCTGGATATCAAAGAAGGCGGAACCGAAACCGCTCGGACGCGGAATGTAGATACCGTCCATGTGGGTCGCCGCAGCCGGCTCGCCGAGCTCGGTATTGTTGGTCGAACCAACACCGCGGATAAAGACCTCGATATTACCCTGGTTGTTACCGATCTGCAGGCCCGGATAGCGGCCGTTCAGGTCGGCAATGGACTGGACGCCCAGCAGTTTCATTTCCTCGCCATCGAACGAGGTGGCGGTACCTGCCAGGTCTTGTAGCGACATCTCACGACGTTCAACGGTTACGGTGATCTCTTCCCGGTCCGTTGTGGTATCTGTGTCGGCCTCCTGGGCCATGACAGCCGGCGTCAACGCCAGACTACCAAGAACGCCAAGCGAAACGGAACGCAAGGCGGATTGCTTCAATGCACGCAAAATCATCAGATTTCTCCCCTCGGATGCCCCCCGAATTTTTTCGGTCCATGGGCCCTTAGGCTAAACGCTCTCGCTTTTGTCCAACCTTGTCAAGACAATTGTGTCAGATTTTTATTTTGCCTAGACAAGAAGATAGGGGGTGAACGTGGTTTAGCGCTTGGGCGCTGCCGCGGTGGATTGACGAATCTTCAATTCATAACCAAGGGTTAGATCGTCGACTTCAGACTTGCTTCCGGCCCCGGTCAATTTGCGCACCGCTTCGCGGGTCATCGCCTCATAAGGCTGGGCCACAGTGGTCAGCGGCGGCCAGATGGTGCGAGCGAGAGCGATGTCGTCGAATCCGACCACGGACAGGTCTTCAGGAACCTTCAGATCGAGCCGATTGGCGACAAAATAGACCGCTGCCGCCATCTCGTCATTGGAGGCAAAGATCGCGGTCGGCCGGTCCGGCCCGGATAACATGGCTTCCGCCACACCCAGCGCTTCGTCGAAACTGAACCCGCCCGGCTGCACCAACGCCTCATCTCGATCTGCATCCGGCACCGCAGCAAGAGCCGCGTCATACCCCTCACGGCGACGCTTGGTCGCGATATGCTCGGCATCACCGGAAATATGCCCGATACGGCGGTGCCCGAGATCGAGCAGGTGGGTGGTTATTTCCTTGGCCGCCTGGAAATCATCCATGCTGATCGACGGCGCGCCCTCGACCGGCTGTGTCGGTGAGATCAGCGCGAAGGACACACCGCGCTCGATGAGCTGGTCATGCAGCACGGTGGACCCACACAGCGGCGGGACCAGAATCATGTTCTTGACCCGGGTCCGAGCCAGAAAGGCGCTGAGCTGCTTGTCCCAGTCATCGGCACGCTCATCGAACAGGCCCGCTGCCAGAAAGTAGCCGACCTCGTCACAGGCCTGCAGGGCCGCATGATGGAAGCGGGACTGGAAGCCGCTTGAGGGGTCACCGAACAGCATGCCGATCGACCGCGAGCGGCCGGAGCGCAGCTCGCGCGCGGCGTGGCTGGGATTGTAATCCAGCTCCTTCATCGCTTTCAGCACGCGCTCGCGCGTCGCCGCACGAACAGCGCTCTGATCGTTCATGACGCGTGAGACGGTTTTGATCGAAACCCCGGCGCGTTTGGCTACGTCGAAGATATTCGCCATGAAAGCCTATCCAGCTGGCGTGAGCGTTCGCCGCGACCCGCCCGGTGTTCCAGTCCGGTGAATCGCTGCCCCCTCCTATGGGATAATGCGTCACGGCCCGAAGCGCAAAAACCTAAGTGTCACAGGACGCTTCGAAGCAATTCAGCCCCGGTGTTAGACCAAAGTCGCTCTAACCCCAGGGCATTCGGTCTGTCATCTTGCCCAGGTGCTGGAAAACCAGCAATTTGCGGGAGGCAAGCAATGACGGACATTATGGATACAAATACGCCGCCCCGGACCGAGGATCATGACGTCACTGAAGACGTCACCAAAGCTTATTGGCGCGAGAACCTCACGCTGATGGGCATTTTGCTCTCGATCTGGTTCGCGGTGTCTTTCGGCGCGGGCATTCTCGCGCGTGAATGGCTCGATCAATTCTCGATCGGCGGAGCCCCTCTGGGCTTCTGGTTTGCTCAACAAGGCGCGATTTTCGTCTTCGTCGCTCTGATCTTCATCTACGTGCATCGCATGCACAAGATCGAGCAGAAGTACGGCATGAGCGACGACAACGACTAGGAGGCGGTTATGGATTCGACCCTGCTATGGACCGCGTTCTTCGTTATCGCAACGTTCGGTCTCTACATCGGCATCGCCGTCTGGGCGCGTGCCGGTTCAACAGATGATTTCTACGTGGCCGGCCATGATGTGCCGCCGCTTTTCAATGGCATGGCGACCGCCGCCGACTGGATGAGCGCCGCCTCATTCCTGTCCATGGCCGGTATCATCGCCTTCTCCGGCTATGACGGATCGGTCTATCTGATGGGCTGGACCGGCGGCTATGTCCTTTTGGCCCTGCTGCTGGCACCGTATCTGCGCAAATTCGGCAAGTTCACCGTGCCGGATTTCGTGGGCGATCGCTATTACAGCCAAGCCGCCCGCATTGTTGCGGTGATCTGCGCCCTCTTCATCTCCTTTACCTATATCGCCGGGCAGATGCGCGGTGTCGGTATCGCCTTCTCCAACTTCCTGCATGTTCCGATCGAAATCGGAGTCATTGTCGGCGCGATCATCGTTCTGTTCTATGCCGTTCTGGGCGGTATGAAGGGCATCACCTACACCCAGGTGGCGCAGTATTGCGTGCTCATCTTCGCCTTCATGGTTCCGGCTATCTTCCTGTCGCTGCAGATCACCGGTACGCCGATCCCGCAGTTGGGTTTTGTCGGCAATGCGGAAAACGGCACCCCCCTCTTGCTCAACCTCGACCGCACTTTGGTTGATCTGGGCTTCCAACCCTATACGGAAGGGCTGAAAAGCAAGCTCGACGTGTTTGCCATCGCGCTGGCCCTGATGGTCGGCACGGCCGGCCTGCCGCACGTCATCATCCGCTTCTTCACCGTGCCCAAGGCATCGGATGCGCGTAAATCCGCGGGCTGGGCCCTGGTCTTCATCGCCATCCTGTACACGACGGCGCCGGCTGTGGCTGTTTTCGCCCGCTCCAACTTCATCGATACGGTCAATGAAAGCACCTATTCGGTCGAAGCCGCGCGCGGTGACATCCCGGCTGCAGACCTGCCGGAAGGCTCTACGCCGGGCTGGTTCTATAATTGGGAACGCACCGGATTGCTGGGCTTTACCGACCATAATGGTGATGGCCGCATCCAGTATCGCGCCGATCCGGCGACCAATGAGGTCACCACGTTCGATCGCGACATCTTCGTGCTGGCCAATCCGGAGATCGGCAATCTGCCGGGCTGGGTCATCGGGCTGGTGGTTGCCGGCGGGCTGGCGGCTGCCCTGTCGACGGCAGCGGGTTTGTTGATGGTGATTTCCTCGGCGGTGTCTCACGATCTGTGCAAGAAAGTGCTCTTGCCGGGCATGAGTGAGACGCAGGAATTGCTGGTCGCGCGCTCAGCCGCGGTGGTCGCTGTGCTGATCGCCATTCTGGCCGGCATCTACCCGCCCGGCTTTGTGGCCGCCGTCGTCGCCTTCGCCTTTGGTCTGGCTGCGGCGAGCTTCTTCCCGGTCATTTTCCTGGGCATTTTCTGGAAGCGGATGAACAAGGAAGGCGCGATTGCAGGCATGAGCACAGGCCTGTTGCTGACCGGCGCTTACATCGTCCACTTCAAGATCGGCTTCTCTTCCATGGTGCTCGGCGTGCTCGCCGTCATCCTGGCCATCGCTGCCGCGATCCTCTTCCTGGGAACGCGTCAGGCCGGCAAGTCGACCCCAGCACTGATGTATAGCGCAGGCGGTCTGGTTCTGGTCGGTCTGCTCGGATTGATCGGTGTCCTGCCGGACATCCCGATGGGCAGCAGCGATCAGTGGTTCCTCGGCATATCGCCGGAAGGCTTCGGTACGGTCGGCATGTTCGTCAGCTTCGCTGTCGCAACCGCCGTCGCCCTGGCCACCAAGACACCGCCGCAGGACGTCCAGGACATGGTCGAGGAGATCCGCATCCCCTCCATCCATGCCCACCCTGTGCACGGCAACGCACCGGCTGAATAAGTCGGCCCGGTAGCCGAATACCCGGCCCCGGTCAGCTGACCGGGGCCGGTTTGCTTTGGGCTTGTCCCACCGTGCAGACCACGCAATGATCACAAGGCCTTGGCCGGGGAGGGTTTGCGCCGCATGTCGATCAACGCCGTCGCCATCACGCTCGGCCTGTACACGGCATTCCTGTTTATGCTGGCCGCCTGGGGTGATCGTCACGCGTCCCGGCTGGATCGCCATGCCGGGCTGCGCAGCGGATTATTGGCGCTCTCACTGGGCGTCTACTGCACCAGCTGGACCTTCTACGGCGCCGTTGGCGAAGCCTCGCGCAATGGTTGGGACTATCTGCCGATCTATCTCGGTCCGGCCCTGCTTTTCATGCTGGGCTATCCGATTATCCGCCGGCTGGTCCGCCTCGGGCGCAAACATGATACCGGCTCGATTGCCGACTTCCTGGCGGCCCGTTTCGGCAAGTCCGCCCTGGTCGGCTCGCTCGCGGCCATCGTGCTGGCGGTCGCGTCCGTGCCCTATGTCGCCCTGCAGCTGAAATCGACGGCCACCAGCCTGGAGCTGCTCGTGGGCAGCGAAGCGCGCGAGATTGACTGGGCCTTGCTGGCGACAATTGCCTTCGCCGCCTTCGCCATATTGTTCGGCGCCCGCCGGCCGGACACGTCGAGCGGCAATCGTGGCCTGGTTCTGGCTGTCGCCTTCGAGGCGGTGGTCAAACTGGTTGCCATGATTGCGGTGGGCGTTCTGGCCTGGAGCATCTGGAACGGTTTGCCGACCGCTGAGCAACAGGCCACCTTCGCCGCCTCGTCCCTGCGCGCGCCGGATCTGGATGTCCGCTTTGCCGTGCTGACCCTGCTCGCCGGCTTCGCAGCCCTGTGTCTGCCGCGGCAATTTCACATGCTGGTCGTCGAGGCGCGCCAGCCGGAGGATGCGCGCCGCTCGCGCTGGGCCTTTCCGGCTTATCTCGGACTGGTGGCGCTGGTTGCCCCACCGGTCGCGCTGGCCGGAACCACGCTCAGCGGCGGTACCAATCCGGATGCCTTCGTCCTCGCCCTGCCGATCGCTGCGGGCTCGGACAGCCTGGCCCTGCTGGCCTTTATCGGCGGTTTCTCCGCATCGGCCGGGATGATCACGGTCGGCGCCCTGGCCCTCTCGACCATGCTGGTCGATGCCGTCGCCGCCCCCATCCTGCTGCAGCGCGGGGTTGAGAACCGGCCGCGCAACCTGGCCACGCGCCTGCTCAATTATCGCCGCGCCACCATCCTGCTCCTGCTGCTGGCCGCCTATCTCTTCCACCTCGGGCTCGACCGTCAGATGGCGCTTGCTGATATCGGGCTGGTGGCCTTCGCCGGTGCGGCCCAGCTCGGCCCGGCCCTGCTTTTCGGACTTTACTGGAAACGCGCCAACCGCGCCGGTGCCATCGCCGGCATCTGCACTGGCAGCCTGCTCTGGTTCGCCCTTGTTCTCTTGCCGTCCTATACGGGCGCGCCAGTCGCCTTGCCCGGCGACGCGGATGGTTTTGCCTGGATGACGCTGCTCAGCCTGGTGTGCAATGCGATCGCTTTCATCATCGCTGTCGCCTTCTCACCCGCTCACCTCACCGACCGGGTCCAAGCCGCCCGGTTCTCCGAACGGGAGCAGCCGGCACCGGGCCCAAGCGGAGCAGCGATCCGTCTGGCGGACCTTCAGACCTTGTTCCAGCATGTCCTCGGCGAAGCCGGCGCCCGCGAGGCCATCACTGAACTGCGCACCATTGCCGGCCGTTCGGTCGACAGCGGCGGCGCGGTACCGCGTGAAGTGCTCAACTGGTGCGAGGCGCGGCTGGCCCGTGCCGTGGGGGCTCCGGCAGCCCGAATCCTGATCGCACAGGTCCTACCCGGAGGCGGGTTAAGTGCCAGCGATGTCGTCACCTTGATCGATGAAACGTCGGAGATTATCCGCACTTCGGAAACAGCGCGGGAGGAGACCGAGCGCTCGGTGCAGTTCTATATGGATCATGTGCCGGCCCTGATCTCTTTCTCCGACCAGGACCAGCGCCTGCGCTTCGCCAATCGCGCCTATCTGGACTATTTCGGCCTTGACGAGGACATCACCGGCCATCGCATTGCCGAGTATCTCTCGGAGCAAGAATACGCCCGCCGCGAGCCGTATATCGCCGCGGCTCTTGAGGGCGAGCGCCAGGTTTTCGACATCGCCCGGGATACAGCCGGAGGCACAGCCCAGACCTGGCAGGTTCTGTATCAGCCCCGCATAGAAGAAGGCGAGGTGGTGGGTTTCTTCGGCGTTTATCAGGACATCACCGCGCGTCGCGTCGCCGAGGAAGGGCTGATGGAGGCCTATGCCACGCTTGAGGACAAGGTCCGCGAGCGCACCTCCGAGCTGGAAGCGGAGGGCGCCAAGCGGCTGGCGCTGGTTGAGGATCTGGAGATCGCCCGCGCCCAGGCCGAAGGCGCAACCCAGTCCAAGACCCGCTTCCTGGCGGCAGCGAGCCATGACCTTTTACAGCCGCTCTCCGCCGCACGCCTGCTCACCTCAGCCCTGTCGAGCGAGCTCGAAAGCTCGCCACCAGACACCCAAAGCCTGATCAATCGGATTGATCAATCGATCGAGAATGCTGATCAGCTGCTACGGGCGCTGCTGGACATTTCCCGCCTCGATGCCGGCGGCGTCACGCCGGAGATCAGCCGGTTCTCCCTTGACGCCCTGATCGCGGAAACCGCAGCCCCCATGGCCGAAAAAGCCGCCGAAAAGGGTCTGGAATTGCGCAGTGTTCGCAGCGGGCTGTGGGTGGAGAGTGATCGCGGCCTGATGATGAGCGTGCTGCAAAACCTGATCGCCAATGCCGTGCGCTATACCCGGAGCGGCGGCGTGTTGATCGGGGCCCGGCGGCGCGGCGCATCCATCGCCTTGCAGGTGGTGGATACCGGACCCGGCGTTCCGCTGGATGCCCGCGAGCGCATCTTCAAGGAGTTCGAGCGCGGCAAGACCAACAAGGCCGATGATCGCGGTCTCGGATTGGGCCTCGCCATTGTCGACCGGATTTTGCAGCGCCTTGGCCACCCTATCCGCATTGTCGAGGGTCCCGATGGCGGTTCGGTCTTCGAGGTCGAGCTGCCGCGTTGCGCGCCCGACGCCGCCCCCAAGCCCAAACGCCGCACGCGCAGCCGGGCCCGCGATCTGAGCGGCGTCACGGTGATGTGCCTCGATAATGACCCGGCCGTTCTGGAAGGCTTTGAAGAATTGCTCGGACGTTGGGGCTGCGACGTCACAGCCGTCCGCGACGAAGCCGAGGCCAGGACCCATTTCCCGGACACACCGCCTGATCTTGCCATCATCGACTACCGGCTCGATGAGGGCGAAATCGGCCCGGAGGTTTTCGAACGGCTGTGCGAGGACTGGGCGGCCCGGCCACCTGCCCTGCTGGCAACGGCTGAGAAAGGTGCAGAAGTCGAAACCGCGGCGCAGCGGCTCGGTATGGATGTCATCGCCAAACCTGTGCCGCCGGCGGTCCTTCGGGCCAGTTTGAGCGCGCTGCAGACCCGCCGGCGCCAGAAATCAAACACCTGAACTGAGGCTACACTCAGGCCTTGGCCGGTTCGACAAAGAGGGATTGGGCAATAAGGACCGCCTGCGTCCGGTTGATCACGCCCAGCTTGCGGAAGATCGCGGTCACATGGGCTTTGACCGTGGCGATCGAGATATCCATTTCATAGGCGATCTGCTTGTTCAGCCGCCCGGCTGCCAGACCTTCCAGCACACGCAATTGTGCCGGGGTCAAAGTCGCCAGAAGGGCCGCATGATCAACGCTTTCATCATCGCCGACATCCTCAGCATCCTCCGGCAGCCAGACCTCGCCATCCCGCACCGCCTGCAGGGCCGCGCAGATGGTATCGAGATCGGCTGTCTTGGGGATGAATCCAGACGCACCGAACTCGACGGCGCGATAGGCGATGCCCGGCGCATCGCTGGCTGACACGATAACCACGGGGATGGCCGGATAATCGCGGCGCAACTCGGTCAGCCCGATAAATCCGGAACTGTCGCCCATGTGCAGATCCAGGCAAACCAGATCGACCGGCCCCTTGGCCAGCACGTCCTTGGCCGCGCTCAGGCTGTCGACCTCAATCGTTTCAATATCGCCCGCAAGTCGCCGGACCGCTTCCAGCAGGGCCGCGCGGACCAGCGGGTGGTCGTCAGCAAGGAGTATGCGTTCTGAGGCCATTCGCGTTGCATTCCGGCAGCACAATAGATCGATTGCAATTCATCATAGTCCGCGCGCAAGACGCTGTCTTCTTAGCCCAAAGTCGTAGCCCGATTGGCGGCCTCTACGACCTTTGGAGAATACCGCCGCGGCGGGGCTTTCCCGATACTCCCACATCAGACGGACACCCGGCAAACCGCCGGCAAGAAAGGTCCGGGGAGGACTATCGATGTTGAATTCGCGTTTGCTCAAAACCAAGCTCGGCCTCACCACGGCCGTCCTGGCGCTGACCACCGGCCTGGCGCCGATGGCGGCAGCCAGCACCAATCCGGACCTCGAGGCCCGCATCGCCGCGCTGGAGGCGATGATCGCGGAGCTGCGCCAGGAAGTGGCCGCAGGACAGGCGGCAGACGCCGAACAAGTCGTGCGTGTCGAGCAGATCGAAGCCCAGGTCGCAGCGGCACCGGCCGCAGCGGCAGCCAGTGGCGCATCCGGCTTCATGGCCGGCAATACACGCATCACCATGGGTGGCTTCGTCGATGCCGACTATCACGTGACGGAGCTGTCGGACGGTGATTTCGCCCCCACCTCGATCGCGCGCGATTTCTACATCCCCGGCGCAACGCCGGTTGGCGGTTCCGGCGACAGCCGGGTCGATAACGACTTTACCGCCAAAGGGACACGCTTCTTCTTCGCCACTTCAACTCCGACTGATAATGGCGAAATCCGGGGCCGTCTGGAGTTCGATTTTCTCGGCTCGCCGGGCGGGAATGAGCGGGTCTCCAACTCCTATAATCCGCGCCTTCGCGCCGCCTGGCTGCAATATGGCAATTGGCGCATGGGCCAGGACTGGTCGACCTTCCAGAACACCGCCGCCATCCCGGAGAGTGCGAGTTTCCTGGTTGCCTCGGACGGCATGGTCTTCGTGCGCCAGGCCCAGCTGCGCTACACCGCGGGCAATTGGCAATTCGCCCTGGAGAACCCGGACACCACCATCACCCCGTTTGGCGGTGGCGGGCGCATTGATGGCGGCGATGGGGCCCTGCCCGACCTTGTTGTGCGCTATAATCACTCCGGTGATTTCGGCAGTTTTGCCATCGCCGGCCTGGCCCGCAATCTGACCTATGAAGGCGCCGGTTCCGACGACTCCACCTTTGGCTGGGGCCTGTCCGCTTCCGGCCGCATCAATCTCGGTGACAGTTCCGACCTGCGCTTCTCGCTCAGCGGCGGCGAAGGCATGGGCCGTTATATCGGCCTCAACGCAGCGAACGGAGCCGTGATGGACGGCAATGGCGGCATTGAAGCCATTCCCTCCTTCGGTGGCCTTGTCGCGCTGCGCCAGAATCTCGGCGATGGCCGCCGCTTCAATCTCGGCTACTCGCATCTGGAGGTCGACAATGATGTTGCCCTGAGCGGCTCATCGGCCACGGCCAGCGTCTATTCCGGCTTCGCCAACTACATGGTCACGCTGGCCCCCGGCATCACGGCCGGAGCGGAAATCCTCTACGGCGAGCGCGAGCTGGAGAGCGGCGCCTCCGGCACGATCAGCCGCGCCACCTTCTCAACCAAGTACACGTTCTAAGCCCAGAGCCGCACAGGCGGCAAAGGAGAGACCGACATGGACGGACAAGCCCTACTCGACAAGCCGGAGACCGCGCCGGAACGCATTGCGGTCAAGCCGGACTATGCCGACCGCGCCAAGATCAATGCGGAGCGCTATGCCGCGAAATACCTGCAATCGATCGAACAGCCGGAGACATTCTGGCGGCAGGAACTGGAACGGCTAGACTGGTTCAAATACCCGACCCAGCTGGATAATTCCAACTGGGACCCGGACCAGCTGAAAATCTCCTGGTTCGAGGATGGCATCCTCAATGTCGCCCATAACTGCATCGACCGGCATCTGCCGGAACGGGCCAATGATGTGGCCATCATCTGGGAAGGCGACAATCCCGGCTTCCACCACGCCATCACCTACGCCCAGCTGCACAACCATGTCTGCCGCTTCGCCAATGAGCTGAAATCCATTGGCGTCAAGAAGGGCGACCGGGTGATGATCTACATGCCGATGATCGCCGAGGCGGCCTATGCCATGCTCGCCTGCGCCCGCATCGGTGCTGTGCATTCGGTGGTATTTGGCGGCTTCTCGCCCGACGCCCTGGCCGGCCGGATCGAAGATTGCGGCGCCCGTTTCGTGGTCACGGCCGATGAAGGCGTGCGCGGCGGCAAGGCCGTACCGCTCAAGGCCAATGTCGACGCTGCCCTGGAGCAGGTCGAGGTCGATGGCGTGCTGTGCATTCGCCATACCGGCGGTGAGATCGGCTGGACTGAAGGCCGCGACCATTGGCACCACGAACTGGCCCTCAAGGTAGATGCCATTTGCCCGGCCGAGCCGATGAATGCGGAAGATCCGCTGTTCATTCTCTACACCTCGGGCTCCACCGGCAAACCCAAGGGCGTGATGCACACGACCGGGGGCTATCTGCTGTGGACGGCGATGACCTTCGACTACATTTTTGACGTGCAGCCGGGTGAAGTCTTCTGGTGTACCGCCGATATCGGCTGGGTCACCGGTCACACCTATCTGATCTATGGACCGCTCGCCAATGGCGTCACGACGCTGATGTTCGAAGGCGTGCCGACCTATCCAGGCCCGGACCGGGTCTGGCGTGTCGTGGCCACGCACCAGGTCAATGTTCTCTACACCGCACCGACCGCCATCCGGGCCCTGATGCGCGAGGGCGATGAGCATGTGCTCAAGCACGACCGCTCTTCCCTGCGCCTGTTGGGCAGTGTCGGCGAGCCGATCAATCCGGAAGCCTGGTCATGGTATTACAGTGTCGTCGGCGAGGAGCGCTGCCCGATTGTCGACACCTGGTGGCAGACCGAGACGGGCGCCTGCCTGATTACGCCGCTGCCCGGCGCCCATGATCTCAAGCCCGGCGCCGCCTCCAAACCCATGTTCGGGATTGAGCCGGCCTTGATCGACAATGAGGGCGAGATGATCACGGCCGACGGCGCCATTGAAGGCAATCTGGTCCTGCTCGGCTCTTGGCCCGGCCAGATGCGGACCGTCTATGGCGACCACAAACGCTTTGCCGAGACCTATTTCACCACCTATCGCGGGCTCTATTTCACCGGCGATGGCGCGCGTCGCGATGCCGACGGATACTGGTGGATTACCGGCCGGGTGGATGATGTGCTCAATGTCTCGGGCCACCGTCTCGGCACAGCAGAGATCGAGAGTGCCCTCGTTTCCCACCCGCTCGTCGCGGAAGCGGCCGTGGTCGGATATCCGCACGATATCAAGGGACAGGGCGTTTATTGCTACGTCACCTTGAAGGCAGGTCTGCAGCCGACCGACGCGACCGCCAAGGATTTGCGCAAGCATGTGCGCCAGGAGATCGGTCCGGTCGCGACCCCGGATCTGCTCCAGTTTGCCCCCGGTCTGCCCAAGACCCGGTCCGGCAAGATCATGCGCCGCATCCTGCGCAAAATCGCCGAGAATGAGTTCTCCAGCCTGGGTGACATCTCGACGCTGGCCGATCCCTCCGTCGTCGATCAACTGATCGAAGGCCGGCTCAACAAATAGCGGTTCTCTCCCCAACCCGACCGCTGAAGCTGCCGCCGGAGTGCCCCCCCACTCCGGCGGTCGTCTTTTTATCAGGCCGGTTGCGGTGTCTTCACGGCGTGGCGGGAGGGTTTCTCTCCGCCCTCGCCGTAGATATTCACCTCAAGACTGGAGATCGCATGCACCAGCGTGTTGGGCGCAATGTTCTGGCGGCCCGTCCAGCTGATCTGCGGGAAGCGCTCGAGAATCTTGCTCAGGGCCGATTGCAGCTGCATCTGGGCAATGCGTTGGCCGAGGCATTTGTGAGGCCCGTGCCCAAAGGCCAGATGTTTGTCGAAATTATCGCGCGTCATGTCGAACCGGTCCGGGTCCGGGAAGACTGAAGGGTCGCGATTGGCGGCCGGATACCAGAGCACAAGCTTTTCGTCCTTGGCGATACGTTGGCCATTGAGCTCCGTGTCTTCCAGGGCCGTGCGGCGCATGTGCTGGACCGGTGAAATCAGACGGATGGCTTCATGCGTCATGCGCGGAATGAGGCTGGGATCGGCGATCGCCATTTCACGCTGATCAGGGAACTCTGTCAGCAAGCGGATCGTGCCCGACAGCGAGTTTCGCGTCGTGTCATTGCCGGCGAAAATGATCAGCAGCCAGGAGCCATCCAGATACTCCTGCGGCAGCGGCTTGCCGGCCATTTGTGTATTGGCGATCGCGGTCAGGAGATCGCGCCGCGGATTGGCCCGGCGGTCCGCCATGACGCGCTCGCCATAATCGAACATCTCGTTGACGTAGTGGTAGAATTTGATCGGGAACCAGGGCCGGCGCGAGAGCAGGGTCCACGGGTTTACATAATACTGGTTGGCCAGTTCCAGATAATGCATCCACTGGATAACCTTGGGCCGGTCTTCCTCATCAATGCCGAGCATTTCACACAGGGTGAAAAGCGGGACTTCCTGAGAGAAGAGTTTGACGAAATCGACCACCGGGCCCTGCCGTTCGACCTCGTCGAGCAAGGCGTCGATCTTGGCATCCACCCGCTCACGCAGCTCGGCAACAAAGCGCGGGATGAAGAAGTCCTTCTGCTGGATCCGCATTTCCATGTGATGCGGCTGGTCCAGATTGATGATCGAGTTGAAAGCCGCCGGGATCAGCTTCTTGGGCCGCCATTCCTTGCGCGGCTTGATGAACATGTTGATGCTGCCGCGCTCTGAGGAAAAAACGTCATTGGCCAGCTCGGCCTGTTTGATGTCCTCATAGCGCGACACGGCCCAGAACCCGGCCGTCGACTTGTCCGCCGGACCTGACCACATGACCGGCGCCTCTTCGCGCATGCGCTTGAAAAAATCGTGCGGATGCCCCTGGGTCCAGGACTGCGGATCCCACAAGGCAAACTCGTCCAGCATCGGATAAACCGCATCATGCTGCGGCAGGGCCTGGGGCCGGTCCTCGAGGATGACATCGCTGACGAGTTGCATGCTCAAAATGCTCCCAATTCAAAAAGCGAACAGTGTTCACTCATGGAAGCTAGGGCGCACCCTGCGGGGTTGGCAAGGGCCGGGCCGGGATTTCCGTTGACGTTAGCGTTAAATCCACACTTCGCGGTACAGCGCGGCCATTTCATCGCGGGTCGGAATGCGCGGGTTATTGCCCGGTGAGCCGGAGGACTCAGCCTGCTCCGCCATAGTACCAATCACGGACTCATAGCGCGCCTGTTCGACACCGAATTCGCGCAGGGTTGGCACCGAAAGCTCACCATTTAGCGCCTCTAATTCGTGGATCAGACGGCTACAGGCGCTGGCATCATCAAGCCCGGCCGCCGCAACGCCCATGGTGCGGGCGCATTCGGCATAGCGCTCCCGCGCCGCTGGTATCGACCATCTGGTAACCGCCGGTAATAGCATGGCATTAGAGAGCCCGTGCGGCACATGGAAGAACGCCCCGATCGGCCGGCTCATCCCGTGCACAAGGGCGACAGAGGCGTTGGAAAACGCCATACCAGCCAGGGTCGCCCCGGCCATCATCGCCTCGCGCGCGGCGCGATTGTCCGGCTCGTGATAGGCGGTCCGCAGATTGGGTGCGATCAGGCGCATCGCCCCCAGCGCCTGCTGATCGGAGAAGGCATTGGCCTTGCGGCTGACATAGGCCTCGATGGCGTGGGTCAGTGCGTCAATGCCTGTGTCCGCGGTTGCACGCGGTGGCAGGCTGATGGTCAGTTCGAAGTCGACGATCGCCGCCGCCGGCATCAGCCCGGGGCCCATGCAGAGCATTTTCTCGTCCGTTGCCGCATCGGTGATGACGGTAACGCGAGTGACTTCCGACCCCGTCCCCGCCGTTGTCGGGATGGCGATGACTGGCACAGCACCCCGGCCGACAATGTTCGGAACCTTGAGATCGCGCATAACCCCGCCCGAGGCGGCCAGCGCAGTCATGGCCTTGGCTGTATCGATCGCACTTCCGCCACCAAGAGCACAAAATCGCTCTCGCGAAACACAGCCAGGCCTGCTTCGACACAATCCACCGTGGGCTCCGGAACGGTGTCGAGGAAGAGACCCGGCTCGTTACCTGCTTGACGCAGCAACGCCGCCGCCTGCTCGACATAGCCAAGCTGGGCGAGGATCTTGTCAGAGATGATCAGTGGGCGGCGCGCACCGAGGCGAGCCAGAACGTCCGGCAAGTCCGCCAGGGCTCCCGCGCCGATGCGCAGGTCCGGGGTCAGATCAATGCGCGCCGCCGCCATGATCAGCTTTCGATCTGGAAGGTCAGACCGGCATGTTCCTGCAGGCGCCCGATCAATGCCTCTCCCATCGCCGGAGCCGGGGTGTAGACACCGCCCGGGGTCTGCTCCCGGTCGACATTCTTGACCAGGCAGAGTGCCGATTCCGCAATCATTTTCGAGGTCGAGCCATAGCCCGGGTCCTTGTCACCGGAGACACCCGCGGTCAGGCGCGTCCCGTCGGCAGCAACGCCGGTAAACATGGCGTCGTAAAACCCGGTCTCGCGTTCTTCCTTGCTGGGACCCTCACCCGGCTTGGGCGGGTTTTCGGCCATGGATTTGTCATTGGCGATCATATTGGCGAACTGCTCGCCATTTTCGCCCGGACCGGTGGCGAACATCTCGTCATAGACGAAGTCCTCGCCATAGCGGTGACCCAACAGCGCGTTGGACCGGTGGACATTCTTGGTATTGATCGAAGCCATGATGAAGGGCGCCGACCAGGTATTGAGATCGTCCTCGAAAATCACCTTCATGCCGGAAGGCTGTTTCGGCCCCTCAAAGTCGGGAACCAGGCTGAACGGGTTGCGCAGACGGTTGATCACCTCCGGCTCCTTGGCCGCGCGCGCCATGGTCTCGGCAAAGCTCGCCGCCGTACCGCCGGAGAAAGTGCCCTTCATCTTGCGCACCCGGCCTTTGACACGGGCGAGCGGAGCACCGGTTTTCTCGATGGCATGCTGCTGCAGGAAGTAGACGCCGAGATCGAAGGGAATGGAGTCGAAACCACAGGACAGAACAATGCGCGCCCCGCTGGCTTTGGCCGGAGCATCGTAATTACGGATGATGTCATACATCCACGCTGGCTCACCGCAGAGGTCGACATAGTCGGTGCCGGCCTCAACGCAGGCCTTGATCAGCGGCTCGCCATAAAGCTGATACGGCCCCACTGTGGTCACCACGGCGGCCGTCGCTTCCGCCATCGCCTTGAGCGAGGCCGGATCCGCGCTGTCGGCGACGATCAGCGGCGTATCCGCCGGTGCGCCAATCTCATCGCGCACGGCAGCGAGCTTGTCGGCCGACCGCCCGGCCATGGCCCAGCGGACGTCTGAGCCATACTCGGCAGCGAGATATTCTGCGACGAGACGGCCGGTAAAGCCCGTCGCGCCGAAAACGACGACGTCATAAGTGCGCGCATTCATTTTGATTGTCCTGGTCTGGGAGTGGCGAGGATCTGATTGGAGCGCTCAACTTGCCGCCGCTGAGCAGGCCTGTCGAGAGCCAAGTGAAATGACGCGCTAGAGGATTAGCGCGTCATCTCTGAAATCAAGGGCCGGGAAACAATCCGTTCAAGCCGGACCGATCAGCTCTCTTCTCGCTGGCGATGCATTGCCTTGTTCACCGCCTGCTGCCGCGCCACGATTTCACGCCCCTGGACATGCACAAAATCAGCCCGCACCACATCCCAGTTCGCCAGCAATTGGTCCGCCTGGGCCGAGCCGGTTTGCGCCAGATGCTCGATGATCAAGGAGCGGCAAAGCGTATCGGCATCGCGCTCCAGCGGGCTGACGACGACGGTCTCGCTATTGAGGCGCGCCGCCAGCCGGTCTTCCGGGTCATAGACAAAGACATCACCGCCGGTCATGCCGGCAGCGAAATTGTCTCCGACCGATCCGATCAGAACGACCACGCCACCGGTCATATACTCGCAGCCATTGGCGCCGCAGCCTTCAACCACCGCCTGGGCGCCGGAATTGCGCACAGCGAAGCGTTGTCCGGCGCGGCCGGCCGCAAACAACCAGCCCGAGGTAGCGCCATAAAGACAGGTATTGCCGATGATGGCGTGGTGATGATTGTCCAGCGTCGAGCCGAGATAGGGACGCACGATCAGCTTGCCGCCCGACAATCCCTTGCCGACATAATCATTGGCATCGCCATCCAGCTCGATGCGCAGCCCCCGCGCCGAAAACGCCCCCAGGGACTGACCGGCGGAACCGCGCAGTCGAACCGTCAGGAAGTCCTCGCCCGGACCGCGGGCGCCGAAGCGCGAAACAAATTCCGATGAGGTCCGCGCGCCGATCGCCCGGTCAGTATTGCGGACATCATAGTCGAGCTGCATCTTCTCGCCGCGATCAAAGGCGGGGGCAGCATCGACGAGGATGCGGTCATCCAGGGTCGGTGCCACGGCATTTCGCTGCGTCCGGGTTGATCGCGCCGGCCGGTCTGCCGCGTCGGCGCGGGCCATGATGGCGCTGAGGTCGAGATCATCCAGGGCCGAGGAGCCCCGGCTGACCTGGGTCAACAGGTCGGCCCGGCCAATCACATCCTCAAGCGAGGTCGCGCCGAGGCTGGCGAGAATGTCGCGCACATCCTGGGCCAAATAGGTCATCAGATTGACGACATGGTCCGGCGCCCCGCCAAAGCGGGCCCGCAAATCATTGTCCTGGGTGCACACACCGACGGGGCAGGTATTGGAATGGCACTGTCGAACCATGAGACAGCCCAGCGCCAAGAGTGCAGTCGTACCGACACCAAACTCCTCAGCCCCGATCATGGCGGCGATAACGATGTCCCGTCCGGTCCGGATACCCCCATCAGCCCGCAGGGTCACCCGCTCGCGCAGACCGTTGAGGGCCAGCATCTGGTGCGCTTCGGCCAGACCCAGTTCCAGCGGCCCGCCAGCGAACTTGATCGAGCTCAGGGCTGCCGCGCCCGTACCTCCGACCGAACCGGAGATATTGATCACATCGGCCCGGGCCTTGGCGACGCCGGCGGCAACGGCACCCACGCCCGCGGCCGCCACCAGTTTCACACCGACCCGTGCCGTCGGATTGATCTGTTTCAGGTCATAGATGAGCTGAGCCAGGTCCTCGATAGAATAGATATCATGGTGTGGCGGCGGCGAGATCAGGCTGACACCCGGTGTCGACAGGCGCATGCGCGCGATGAACTCAGTGACCTTGAAACCGGGCAATTGCCCGCCTTCACCAGGCTTGGCGCCCTGCGCCACCTTGATCTCGATCTCGCGGCACTGATTGAGATATTCCGCGGTCACGCCGAAGCGGCCGGACGCAATCTGCTTGACCGCCGAGTTCAGGTTTTCCCCGCTCGGCAGCGGCTTGTATCGCTTGGGATCCTCGCCGCCTTCACCGGAGACCGATTTCGCCCCGATCCTGTTCATGGCGATGTTCAGCGCCCCATGCGCCTCAGGCGACAACGCGCCAAGCGACATGCCCGGCGTGACGAATCGGCGGCGAATACCATTGATCGATTCAACCGCATCGACGCTGACTGCCGAGCCCAACGGCCGCATCTGCATCAGATCACGCAAATGTACCGGCCCCTGCGCCTCAATAGCTTCGCGATAAGCCGTCCACGCGGTGGGTTCGTTTTCACGAACGGCCTTGTGCAAGGCATCAATGGCCTGTGCCGAGAGTGCATGCCGGTCACCACTACTGCGCTGGCGGAAGAAGCCACCGATCGGCAGGCGGGCGCGATCACCCTGCCAGGCGCCGCGATGCAGATTGACCAGCCGCCCCTCAAGACCGGACAGGCCCATGCCAGAGATCCGGCTGACCACGCCGGGCAGGTAAGTCTCGACCAGGGCGCGTGACAGGCCCAGCACTTCGAAATCGCAGCCGCCGCGGTAAGACGAGATGACCGAAATGCCCATCTTGGACATGATTTTCAAAAGCCCGGCATCAAAGGCCTGTTTGAGATGCAGCGCGCGGTTACGGGCCTCTGCCTCATCGCCCCTGGCTGGCGCTGTCACCGTGTCGAAAGCGAGATAGGGGTTGATCGTCGTCGCCCCCAGTCCGATCAGAACCGCCGCGTAATGGGGATCAGCGCACTCGGATGAGCGCACATTGATCGAGCAGCGATTACGCAGCCCCTGCTCGGTGAGCCGGGCATGAACCGCGCCTGTGACCAGGATCATCGGCAGGGCGGCTTGGGTCTCGCTCTGCCTGTGATCGGTCAGAACAAGGTGCGCCGCACCATGCCGCACGGCTTCGACCGCCTGAGCGATGACGTGATCGATCGCCTCGGACAGGGTCCGGCCATCGCCAGTCGCCTTACCCGGCTCGAACAGGCAGTCGAGTTCGCGCACCTCGTCCTTGATGTGTTCGCGCCAGCGCTCGAAGGCCCCATTGGTCAGGACCGGGCTGTCCAGCACCAATACACTGGAGCGTTGCTGCGCCGGGCCGAGCAGGTTGCCCAGATTGCGAAAGCGGGTCTTCAGCCCCATCACGCGGCCTTCGCGCAGCGGATCAATCGGCGGATTGGTCACCTGCGAGAAATTCTGGCGGAAGAAATGCGAGAGCGGCCGGTAGGTGTCGGACAAGACGGCCAGAGGAGTGTCATCCCCCATCGAACCGACCGCCTCTTTGCCGTCCTCCGCCATGACATCGAGAACCAGCTGGATGGTTTCAAAGCTGTAGCCGGAGGCGACCTGGCACCGCACACGGTCGGCCTCGGCGAACATTTCCGGTTCGGGTCCGGGCCCGACCACATCTTCTATGTCCTCAATCTCGCCGATCCAGCGGCGATAAGGCTGTTGCTCGCTGAGACGGTCGAGGATTTCCGCCTCGCGGTAAAACCGGCCTTCATGCAAATCCAGAGCGATCAGGCGGCCGGGCGTAATAGCGCCGCGCTCGACCACATCTTCCGGAGCGATGCGCGCCATACCGGCCTCTGACCCGGCAACCAGCATGCCATCGCGCGACCGCGCCCAGCGGGTCGGTCGCAAGCCATTTCGGTCGAGGCCGGCCACGATCCAGCGACCATCGAAAGCAGCGATGGCGGCCGGACCGTCCCAAGGCTCCATCACGGAATTGCAGTAGGCATACATGTCCCGCCAGGCTGGCGGCATGACACCTTCACGCTTGGACCAGGCCTCGGGCACCAGCATCGTCTTGGCCATGGGCGCCGGTAGCCCGGTGCGCACCAGGAATTCGAAGGTCTGATCCAGGGCCGCACTGTCGGACGCGCCGGGCTGGATCACAGGCAGAATATCAGCACCGTCTTGCGCCAGCACCGAATCCTCAACCAGCCGCTCGTGGCTCTTCATCCAGTTTGAATTGCCGCGCAGCGTGTTGATCTCGCCATTATGCGCCAGCATGCGGAAGGGCTGAGCCAGGCGCCATTCCGGGAAGGTGTTGGTCGAATAGCGCTGGTGGAAAATGGCAAACGGCGAAACAAAGTCCGGATTGCGCAAATCCTTGTAAAAGGCGTCAATATCCTGGGCCCGGAACAGGCCCTTATAGATGACGTCGCGTGAAGACAGCGAGCAGACATAGAGCTCGCGAAGACCTTCCTCGCGCGCCCGCTGTTCGATGCGGCGGCGGACGACATAAAGCGTCCGCTCCACCGCTTCCGGGTCACGCCCGCCCGGCTCGCGGAACAGGATCTGCTCGATCTCCGGCAGGGTGGCACGGGCCTTGTCGCCGAGCACACTCGTATCCACCGGCGGCTGGCGCCAGCCATAGAAGGAAAAGCCTTCGCGCAGGATCTCTGCCTCGACAATCGCCCGAGAGCGTTCACGGGCACTGAAATCCGTGCGTGACATGAAGATCATGCCGACAATGACATCACCCTGCTCGGGCTCATGCCCGGTCCGGGCGACAGCGGATTTGAAAAAGTCCTGGGCCACGCCCACCCGCAGCCCGGCGCCGTCACCGGTCAGCCCGTCCGCGTCGACCGCGCCGCGATGCCAAACCGATTTGAGGGCATCGATTGCGGTTTCCACGATATCGCGGCGGGCCCGCCCCTCGATATCGGCGACGAGGCCGACTCCGCAGGCATCGCGGTCATCTTCGGGCCGGTACAGCCCGGCCTGCTCAAGCACATCCCGGCGCGCCAGGTAGTCGGCGGGCGTCCCCGCATTGCGGCTCATTCTGCCGCCCCCAGAACTTCAAGACGATTATCGAGGTAGGACTTGATGGCCTGCGCCGCATCCTGGCCGTCCTTCAACGCCCAGACCACAAGGGAGGCGCCGCGAACGATATCGCCGGCGGCAAAAACACCGTCCAGGCTCGTCATACGGGTCGCCCGGTCGATCTCGACCTCACCGGAGCGACGCACGCCGAGATCAATGGAGGGCAGATTGCCCGGCAGGTCCTCCGGAGTGAAACCCAGCGCGGATATGACCATGTCGGCCTTGATCTCCCTGATGATTTCCGGACAGGGCTCAACAGCACGGCGGCCGCTCAGATCGGGAGCGCCGAGACGCATGCCCTGACCGCGCACGGCCCGGGTCTGGCCGTCAGCATCATGCTCAATCGCCAGCGGCGCAGTGAGCCAATGAAACTGGACCCCTTCCTCCTCGGCGGAGATAACTTCGCGGGCCGAGCCGGGCATGTTGGCGCGGTCGCGCCGGTACAGGCAGCTCACCGAAGCGGCGCCCTGGCGCACAGCCGTGCGCACACAGTCCATGGCCGTATCACCGCCGCCGATGACGACGACATGGCGGCCGGTCGCGCTCAGCCGATCATCCTCAGCCGGTGCATCACCGAGATCGTCGCGATTGGCGCGGATGAGAAAATCCAGCGCACCGATCACCCCTTTATCGGCCCCGGGACAATCGAGTTCACGCGGCGCATAGACACCCGTCGCGAGGAGCACGGCATGATGTTCGGCGCGGATATCGGCAAGGGTCACATCACGGCCGACTTCAACACCCAGACGGAACTCCACCCCGGCCTGCTCGAGCCGGTCAATGCGACGCTGAACCACGGGCTTTTCCAGCTTGAAGCCCGGGATGCCATAGGTCAGAAGCCCGCCGGCCCGGTCGGCTCGCTCATAGATGACGATATCGAAACCGGCTTCACGCAACCGTTCCGCCGCGGCCAGCCCGGCTGGCCCGGAACCGATAATGCCGACACTCTGGCCACGCGGTGGAGCGGTCTGGATGGCGTCCACCCAGCCCTCTTCCCAGGCCGTGTCGGTGATGTATTGCTCGACCGAGCCAATGGTCACGGCGCCATGCGCAGATTTCTCGATCACGCAGGCCCCTTCGCACAGGCGGTCTTGCGGACAGATGCGGCCACAAATCTCCGGCATGGTCGAGGTCGCCGAGGACAGATCATAGGCCTCGCGCAGCCGGCCATCAGCGGCGAGGGCAAGCCAATCAGGAATATTGTTACCGAGCGGGCAGCCGGACTGGCAGAAGGGAATACCGCATTGCGAACAGCGCGAGGACTGCTCGGCCGCAGCGGCTGGCTCGAAGCGATTACGGATTTCGCGGAAATCCTCACGCCGTTCGGCCGCCGGCCGTTTGTCCGGATATGACTGGTGCAGATCGGTAAATCTCAGCAATGAAGGCCTCACTTGCCCGTTCAATTTGAACGCAAGTGCAGCATAATTTTCGCATTCGCACAAACTTCACGCTGCGGCGCACACGAATTCGCCCGAATAGCGCTTCGCGCTGGAAGGTTTGTGCCGAACATCAGAAATCCATAGCGCTACCAGCCCCGGCCGCGCTCCCATTGATTAATCAATTGCCCGCCTTCAATGACCATATAGCGGTCGAATTGAGCCGCCGTGGCGCAGGCGTGATTGGGCGCGATACGCACCTTTTGCCCGACCTCAAGGTCCGGCGTCTCACCGCTGGCATGCGCTCCCCGGGTCATAATACCGTGCTCCTGATTGGCACCGCTCAGGATCAGCCCGCCCAGCGGTCTGCCATCCAGCCCCCAGACCTCGCCATAACCGTAGTCAATGGCCTGGTGCTCCGTGCCGCGATCGCGCGACATCGCCATCCAGCCGGCATCGGTCAGCGTCCAGCCCTTGGCCCGCTGATGGCCGATAACACTGCCCAGCACGGAAATCGCGATATCCTCCTTGCCGCATACGCCCAGCCCGGCCTGGACAAGATCCTGGAAGGTGTAGACGCCGGCACGGACCTCGGTCACGCCATCCAGCGAAGACGCGAACATGGCAGTCGGCGTCGACCCGATCGATACGATGGGCACGGCATGACCGGCTGCGCGCAAGCGCTCGGCACCGCGCACCGCCAGTCGGCGCTCCTGCTCCGCCATTTCCCGGATCTCAGCGGTCGTTTTGCAGTCATAGGACCCGCCGGCATGGGTCATCACGCCACCCAACTTGATGCCGGGCCGGTCACAGGCTGCGGCGATCTCCAGCAGTGCGCTTCCCTCCGGATCGGCTCCGGCGCGGTGACCATCAACATCGAGTTCAATCAAAGCGGCAAACTCCACGCCCAGTTCAACGCCCCTTGATGCGACGAGCCGGGCCATTTCAGCACTGTCCAGGATGATCTTGATATCCGCACCACCGCGCATCAGCCCGGCAATCTGGTCCAGCTTGCCGGGCGCGATGCCGACCGCATAGAGAATATCGCGCTCTCCTGCAGCGAAGAAGTACTCCGCCTCGGCCAAGGTGGAGACGGTGATGCCGCGCGTGCCGCCCGCCCGTTTCAGCTCGGCTTGCACGTCCTGCGACTTATGCGTCTTCACATGCGGACGCAGCACCCCGCCAAGCCCCTGAACATGGTCGGCCATGCGCTTGAGATTGCGCCGCAGAACGGCCCGGTCGAGAAGCAGGCAAGGTGTTGGCAGGTCTTCCAGATACATTATTCAACTCCAAGCCTGACCCGTCGATTGAGCCGGGACCATCGCTCGGCGAAGGTGCCCTGACCAGGCGCCATCCAACCCGGCAGGGCTTTCAATTACAACAACCTTTTGCGCAACCAGAACTACACTTCAGGGGCGAATAACAAACTGCGGCGCACGCCCGAACCGTGTCGACAAACGCCCATAGGCATTCTAAGTTCCGGCCATCTAAAACGCTTGTCAGCGCCCTTTCTCAGATGACCCAATCCTCTATCGCTGTAGTTGTTCCGACCTATAAGGCGAAGCGCCATATCCTGGACGTGCTTGAGAGCATGCCGGACTCGATCAATGCCGTTTATGTGGTCGATGACAAATGCCCGGAGAACTCCGGAGAACACGTCGAAGCCAACTGCAAGGATCCGCGGGTCAAGGTTCTCTACAATGAAGAGAACCAGGGGGTCGGCGGCGCGACTCTGGCCGGCTTCCAGGCCGCCTATGATGATGGGCACACCGCCTTCGTGAAAATCGATAGCGACGGTCAGATCCCGCCATCGCTGGCACTGCCGATTACCGAACCCCTGCTTGAGAAACGCTGCGATTACGCCAAGGGATCACGCTTCACCAGTTCGCGCGATATCGGTGAAATGCCGCTTTATCGCATAGTCCTCAATTCGATCCTGACCTTCACCAATAAGTTCGCGTCCGGATATTACTCAATCAACGACCCGACCAATGGCCTCGTTGCGATCCGCCGGGAAGTCTTCGAGCGCTTGCAGACTGAAAAAATCGCCAAACGCTATTTCTTTGAATCGGATATGCTTTTTCACCTGAACCTGGCCCGCGCCACGGTGAAGGATGTACCGATGAAAGCGCTCTACGCAGATGAAGAAAGCGGCTTGCGCCTGCGCGATGAAGCCCTGAATTTCGCACTCGGAAATCTCTCCAACTTTTTCAAGCGCATCTTCATTCGTCATTTCCTGATGAATTTCTCTGTCCCGGCGATCTATTTCTGCGTCGGTGTCCCCATGCTGTTGATCGGCCTTTTCCAGGGTATTTATCTCTGGATTGACGGCGCTGGCGGCGAGCCGGAACCGGCGGGATCTGTGATCCTCCCGGCCCTGATGATCATCGTCGGCGTCAATATGATCACCTCTTTCCTGCTGTTCGACGTCAATGACGAGCCCAGATCATGACGAAAGCCGGATACCTGCCGCTCGCGGCATGGGCGATCGCGTTGATCCTGGCAGTCATTGCCTTTTTCCAGCTCACCGGAACTTTGCTGCTGGCACGGGAACCCGGCCTGTGGCGTGACTTCTTCGCCTATGCCGGATTGGCTGGACTGATCGGAGCGGCCGCGACCTATCGCTGGCCAGGCCGGACCGGAGTGATCCTGATTGCCATGGCGGCCTTGCCACTGGCCGTGTTCGGACATGTCGCGACCGTCCTCAGTGTCGGCTTTATCTGGCTGACCATTGTGGCCCTGGGGCATGTGCTGGCACGATCATTGTTCCGCCAGACACTGCCTTTGCCGCTAGCCTCAGGACTGGGTTTCAGCGCCTATTCCATCATCGCATTGCTGTTGGCACACGGTGATTTGATGACGCCGCTGGCGGTGGTCACGCTCAACACGATTATCATCATCGGCGCACTCTCAACCGGTCTGCTTGATAAATTCCGCTCCCTGCCGGATCCGCAAGCTGACCAGTCGGTCAATGACCGCCTGATCACAGCCGTCGTATCGGCACCGATCTGGTTCTTCCTGGCCGGGATCGCCTTGTTCGCGATGACCCCTGATAATGGTTCGGACGCGATCAATGCCTACCGGCCCATACTGCAGCGCTTCCTTTTTGATGGCACGCTGGACACGGATCCGCTGAATCGCACCATCAACCTGCTATCCCTGCCTGCACTCTGGCTGCAGGGCACTGTGGTGGTCGTCAGCCAGGACGTGCATGCCGCGAAACTCTGGAATTACTCGCTGCTGGCTTATGTTGTGGTGCTGGTCTCCACGACGCTCAAACCGCTTCTGACGCCCGCTGTCTCGCAGGCCCGCGCTCAGCTGCTGGCCGGTCTCGCCATTGTAGCGCTGCTGTTCGTACCCGAATTCTTCAAGCTGACGCTTAGCGCCTATGTCGACCTGCAAGTGGTCGCGATGGGCGTTATATTGGTGTGCTGGCTGGGCTATGTCCTGAACGGCGAGCCGGAGCGATGGAGCGGTCGCGACGGCCTCGCAATGGTGTCGGCACTCGGCGCGGTTTTCGGGCTTTTCTTCGTCGCCAAATATACGGCCGCCGTCGTCATCGCACCGACCGGACTCGCCTTGATCGCCTTCATCGTGCTGAACGCGTCGATCGACCGTAAAATGCTGACGATCGCCTGCCTTGGACTTGCTTCGGCGATCATACCCGCCGCATTCCTGTATTACGTATTTCACGTGACCGGGAATCCGACTTTCCCGTTCTTCAACGAAATCTGGCAAAGCCCGCATTTCAACCCCAGCGGCTTGCTCACCGTCCATACCGGTTATGATCAGCTTGATCTGTTTTGGGCGATGACGGTCGGCACGGAAGCCTGGAGCGTTGCCGGAGCGCGGGATGGCGGCCTTGGATTGAGCTACCTGTTCGGTGCGGTGATTGCGCTGGCAGCCGGGATAGACGCACTGCGCGCCCCCAAACGCCATCTTTTCGTTCTGGCCTGCTCGATCGCCTTCCTCTTCGGCACGGTGGCGATCTCCTATATCCAGAATTCCTCCCGCTACATCATAATTGTCCTGCCCTTCCTGCTTCCAGCGGCGCTTCACCTGGCCCAGCGCATGGATATCCGCGCCTGGGTGGCAACTCTTTTCCTGTTGGCCGGAAGCCACGCCCTGCTGATCGCCAATTATGGCCCCGGTGGCGGGCGCTTCGTGCTGAACGAAGTCGCCAAATCCTCCCATGCAGAGATCTACAGCTCACGTCTGGACCGCCAGCGCGTCGCTGACCAGCTATCGCAACGCTATGGCCTGGAAGGTCGCGTTCTGGAACTCTGGTCACGTACCGTTCCGGTCGGCGAGGTGTTCGAGGCCGGCTGGTACGACTTTCATGCTGACCGAGCCCTGCGCACGAGTCTGCGGGGCGGCGCAGACGGCTTTGAGGCCTTCCTCCAAGACAATAACTTTGATGCGGTCGTCTTTGGCGGTGACATCAGAAACCGGATAGGGCGCTGGACCAGCGAGGATCCGGAGCGCTTCGTTGACCTGCTCTATCGCCATGCGCGCGAGATTGAAGTCGAGGGGGCGCTGACCATTGTTCACATGGACAATGATGTACGCTTCACCCGCGCCGACACACCCGCTCAAATCGGCGACCAACTCTTATTCGTCGCCGGTCATGAAGACGGAACCGTCGCTTGGGAGATCGCCTATGAATGTACGGGAACAGGCGCTTTCCGCCTGATCATCGCCGCTGATAATGGACGCCGGACTGAAGCGTTTGATCAAGCAGCGGTGTGCAATGGACAGCGTCAGGTCTTCGCATCACCGCTGATCGATGGCGACACGGTTCGGGATTCACGGGTCCGACTGGTGAATTTCAGCCCTGAACCCGTTTTTGTTGAAACAAACCTGTGGTATCGCTCGCCAGACTAGGCTGCGGGGCCCGAAAGCGTCACAGTCGGCAGAACTGACACCACCCGTTTAAACGTGGAGACCATCTCGATGGATGAGCGCATTAGCACGCACGCCGAAGTCCTGGCCCGAAAGCCCATGCTTGCCGACGTGTTTCGCGAAATTCACGAGGCCATCTGGCAGGCGGACCAGGACCATGTGACCGCACCGGACGAACTCTTGCGGGTCGAACTCGGCGCAGGTGTCGCACCGATCCGGGACTCTTTTCCCGGCGTATTGTCGACCGATGTGGTTGACGCGCCCGGGATCGACCAGGTCGTGAATGCGCAGGACATGCCCTTTGACGACGCCAGCGTCCGCGCCCTTTACGGCCAGAATTGCTTCCACCATTTCCCGGATCCGGACCTCTTCTTCAAGGAGGCCAGTCGTGTTCTCGCTCCGGGAGGCGGGATCATCCTGATCGAACCCTATTACAGCCCGCTTTCGCAATTGATCTATCCGCACCTGTTCAAGACCGAGACCTTCGACATGAAGATGGACGGCTGGAAGGCGCCGATCAGTGGCCCGATGGAAGGCGCCAACCAGGCACTGAGTTACATCGTCTTCAAACGCGACCGTGGCCAGTTTGAAGAGATGTATCCGGAGTTCGAGATCGCCCATCAGCATGCGCTGGTGAACTACCCGCGCTATCTGCTGTCCGGCGGTCTCAATTTCCCGCAGCTGATCCCGAATTTCATGGCCCCGGTCGTGAAAGGCATGGAGTTCGTCGTCTCTCCGCTGCGCGGCGCTTTCGCACTGCACCACCTGATCGTGATCACCAAAGCAAAATGAACTGGCGCATCTGGGCATTCCAGCTGAGCGGCTACACCGCGGTTCAGATATTCGCCATCGGGGTCGAGTACGCTTCCTACACAGCCATGATCGAGCTGCTGGGGTTGTGGCCGGCCTGGGGAAATGCCCTGGCCAAGCTTGCAGCAGGTTCCGTTGCCGTTGTGCTGCACTCCAAATTCGTCTTTGGACAGAAGGCAATCGATGCGCAAACGGTCGGACGCTATTTCCTGCTGCTCGCGATCAATGCCACCGTCACATCCTTCCTGTTGACGATGATCGTCGACTCCTTTGGTCCCTACTGGGCCAAGATCGCCTCGGATTGCCTTATGATCCTGGTGAATTTCGTCATCTCCAAGCGTTTCATTTTCCAGAAAAACTAGGGCCAGCTCCAGGCTGGGGTCAGCGGACGCGCTTATGGCAAAGCATCTGATCGTAACGGGGGCGAGCGGCCTGATCGGAAGGGCCGTATTGCGCGAGGCAGAAAGGCGCGGCCTGCCTGTCACTGCCTGGGCCCGGCGGCGGCCGGAAGGCTGGTCCGGGGCCTATCAGGCCTATGACCTCGCTGGCGAACCTGCCGCGATCGATCAGCCCGCGACGATCCTTCACCTCGCAGCCGACATCAGCAACAAGCTGAGTGCAGATGTCGAGTACCGCGCCCTGGATAAGCTGGTCGAAGCAGAAAACCTGGACGAGTTGATCTTTGTTTCAAGCCTTTCAGCCATCAACCCGGCCAGCGAGTACGGCGAGCGCAAGGCCGCACTGGAAGCGCGCACCCTGGCCGCCGGCGGACGTGTGGTGCGCCCCGGACTCGTCACCTCACGCATCGCCCAGGGTGCGTTTGGATTCTTTGACACGGTCGCAGCCCGGTTGCCCATCTCGATAGGTATCGGCGGCGCGCAGGTGCAGCCGATCAGTCTGGAAAGCCTGGCCAGACGACTGGTCGACCTGACACAAACCGGCGATCGGCAATCAGGGGCCAGCAATCTCTGCACAGGCCCCGTCGACATGGCCCGGTTCCAGTCTGACCTGCGCCGTCTTCGCTACCGGCGGGGGACATGGCTCGAATTGCGCCTGCCGCGCGGATTGACCCTGATCCTGGCGAAGTTCAGCCCGGCTGCCATCGGCCAGCGACTAAAGGCGTTTTTGAACACACCGCTGGCGGCGATCGAAGCTGGCGATGAGGCACTCCACCCCGACGACTCCCTCCCCGGCATGAGGCACGCAAAACGACGCCGCCTGCTCGCAGAAGGGCGGTCGCTGCTTTCCGTTTTCCTGGGACGATCCGTCCCGCCGGCGCTGATCCGTCGATATGCGGTTACATTGTCTGGCTATGACCGGTCTGACGCCCTGTCCAATTCCCCGACAGGGGCAATCCCGTCCGGGGTCATTCAGTTTGGGCGGGGCTCCGGCGACCAGGTCGAGCAAGAATTCAAATGGCGCCTGAGCATGGCCGCACGGATCGCCGAATTCAGTCCGCAGGGAGCTCGCCGCTTTGCCCCCTATGAAAAGCGACACTGGCTGCATGCCTTTATCCGGATGGGGCTGCTCGGGACTGTAGCAGCGTTCGAACTTGTAACCCGGGCGCTGTTCGGAGGCCTGATCTGGCGCACGGCATTCGGCAAGCCGGACCAGTTGAGGACGGCAGAATGAGGCGGCATCTGATCATTGGCGGCGGCCCTTCGGCGGCCGCGGCGGCACGGCGTTTCGCCGAGTTGTCCGAGCCGGTCACCGTTGTATGCGCCGGCAAGGCTCAGCCTGTCGCCCCCATGCTGAGCTATGGCGAGGGCGATCGCTGGTCCAATTGGCGGTCCACATCGAAAACCCAGTGGTCAGACATGATCGAGACCGCGGGAGAGGCGGATTACGCTTGGTCGGACAAGTCTCCGAAATTCACCATTCCACGCTATGCCGCCGCTTTCGCGCGTAGTGACGAGATCGTGCGGGACAACTTTTTCGGCGCCAATATCCAGGGCCTCGGTGGGCTGTCCGTAGGTTGGGGCGCTGGCGTCGAATTCTGGAGCGAAGATGATTTTGCCCAGTGGGGTATGAGTGGGGACGCCTTCCGGCCACACTACCAGGCGCTGATTGATATCGTCGGGGTCAGCGGCCCGCCCGCGCGAGGGGTCGAGCGCGCGTGCGGAGCACGCATTAGCGGCGATCTGGGCGTCTTGCAGGACGACGATGTCTCGCTCTACCGCCCAACCGAATTGAACCCGGTCCTTGACCGCTTTGCCGGTCGGTATCTCAAGGGCCGAAAGTCGGCGTCCGCCTTGCGTTGGATGCATGCGGCTGTGCGTACCCGCGCCGCTGGCGAGGCCGTGAAGCCGGGGCATTGCTCACGGTCAGGCTATTGCCTGACCGGCTGCCCGCAAAATGCGATCTATAGCGCCGACCGCGATCTGAGCGAGCTCGCGGCGAAGGGGTTGATCGAGCTGGTCACGGATGAAGAAGTCGTCCGGATCGAACGTACCGGCGATGATACACATTGGCGTGCCCACCTGCGCTCCGGCGATGGCAAGGTCTCGCAGATTGAAGCCGAAACCCTGCTTGTCGCCGCCGGGGCGATCGGGTCCGCCAAGCTGGTCTATCCCTTGCTCGGGCTGACCGACACACCCCGCCGCCTCCTGTCCACCCCGGCTGGCGGTTATGGCGTGGTCCTTCCCTTCGAATTCGGCCGGGCCTTCGATGATGAATTCGTGAGCCTTCTTCAGCTCGGCTTCCAATTGCCGACCGGGGGTGCCCAGGCGGATGACGCCTATGGTTACATCACCTCGCTCGACGGACTGCCGCTCTGGTTCCTCTGCCTGAACATGCCCGCCTCAGCCGGGCTGTCGCGGGCCATTCTGCGTGAGCTCGCCTCGGCCATGCTGGCCGGCAATGTGATATTTCCATCAAAATATTCCGACCACGCCATCGCGGTCGGTCGCGATGGCCAGGTCAAGGTGCGTGGCGGTTACACCGCTGAGCTGGATGATGCCTTGCGCAAGTGCCAAGCCCAGCTCGGGCGCGAAGTCGGTCGCGGCGGTGGCATTCTGGCACCCGGCGGCATCCGTCTCGGCCTGCCGGGAAGCGACCTGCATTTCGGTGGAACCTTGCCCCATAGCACGACCGGGCAAGCTGGCACGTGCGACCATGACGGTGCCATCACAGGCCTGCCGTCGATTTATGTTGTCGATGGCGCTGCGGCTCCGTCATTGCCTGGCCGGGCCCACACCTTCACCCTGATGGCCAATGCGCGTCGGATCGTTGACCGCCTGACGCAGCCTCCCCGGGCCTAGCCCGGCAGCCGTGCCTCGATATCGCTGTTGAACTTGTGCAGAGCGCTTTCGAAGCGCCCGAAGTTGAGCTCGCTATTGGCACCGCTGGCGAGGCCGCTTTGCACGGCTTCATTGACGTCGAAATCCTCGGCCAGAGTCATCTTGGTGATGGCGTGATTGCGCTTCCAATGCCCCGCCCGGTCCGGCGTGAAGTCCTCCTTCGGGACGAGGGTGGCAATGCGCAGGGCGGTGCGGCCAGCCGATAACGGCTCGGCGTGGATCCAGGCGACATGGTCCTGCATCAGCAGGAACTGGTCGGACGGCATCAGCGTATAGAGCACATTGGCATGATCGCGGATCGACCAGTTTTCGCGCGGCAGTTGCTCCAGCTCTTCGATCGAGGTGCGCGGCAGGATGGAGCGCATATGCGCGCCGAGCATCTGATAGCTAGACAGATTATCCATGAAGTGCGGTCCGATCGTATCGCGATGGGTGATGCGGAAATGATAGGCCTCGATGCCGCCCTCTGCGAGCAGCTTCCAATTGGCCTCATACTCCGCATCCTCACTCTCGGCGACGACCATTCCGGCCATGCCGAGCCAGTCAAAATCCTGCTGCAGCGGTGAGAGAAAAGCGTCAAAGTCAAACTGGGCATCAGGATCCGGCACGACCCAGATCATGCCAAGTCGCTCAGCCATGGGCAGCCGGCGCAGACCGTATTGGCTCCGGTCCAGTTCGGGGAAGCCTTCCTTCTCGTGCGGTACGCCGCGCAATTGCCCGGCAGCATCCCAGGTCCAGCCGTGATAGGGGCAGCTGAACACCTTCTTGCAGCCCTGGCCATCGCCAACGAGCCTGGCGCCGCGGTGGCGGCAGACATTGAGGAAGGCGTTGGCCTGCCCGGACTTGTCGCGGGTCAGCAGCACCGGAAGGCCGGCCAGTCGGACCGTCAGATAACTGCCGGGTTCGGCCAATTCGCTGGCGTGCGCAGCGACCATGGGCAGGGCCCGGAAGACATGGTCCATTTCAGCCTGGAAGCGGGTCTCGCTGGTGTAACGCTCGATCGGGGAGCGATGCACGGCATCACCGATGAAGAAATCCCCTTCTGCCCCCAGCCCGCGCAGTTCTTCTAGAAGCTCGATCTGAAGCTGTTGGTCCATAATCACTGCCCTTTCGACTTACCGATCGGTAAGTCGATACTTGACGAGTGGTAAGCTGTCAAATTTCTGCTAGTCTCCCCCCATGCTCAAACCGGTCCCCTCCGCGAAACAGAAGTTCATCGACACGGCTCTGCCGTTGTTTGCCGATCGCGGCTATTTCGGGGTGTCACTGGCCGATGTTGCGGGCGAGCTGAAACTGACCAAGCAGTCGATCATCTACCATTTCCGCACCAAGGACGCGCTTTACGGAGCGGTGATCGAGGATATCGCGACAAGGCTGGACGGGATCCTTGATGTCGTCATGGCGGCCCCGGCGGAGCGGCCGCAGGACCGGCTCGACCTCTATGTCCGCAACATGCATGACCACATGCAGTCGAAACCCCAGGACGCGCGGCTGATCACCCGCGAACTACTCGACAACCTGGACCGGACCGAGACCGGTAAGCGCTGGTATCTCAAACGCTTTCTCGACGTCAGCGTGGCTCTGATGGCCGGTCACCCGAAATGGGCCGGAAAAAGCCCGGCGGAACAGACCGCCGCGACCTATCAGTTCATCGGCGCCGTATGCTATTTCGCGATCTCCGGACCGACCTTGAGCGCCATCTGGGGCAAGGATCGCGTGCAGGAAATCCGGGCCGCCTTCCTGCCAACTTTACGTGACCAGGTGGTGAGTTAAGCCTTCTACAAGCGCTAGCGACGGATAGTGGGCCGGCGAGGTCCCCCTCGCGCCGAGGCATTGGGAACGGGCAGATGCTCATCAACCGGATTTTTTACTGGCTCTGCTTTGCCCTTGTTGGCTTTGAGATCCTGTACGGGTTCTACTGGGCCATTCCGAATATCGGCTTGCGCCTCGGCATCTGGCCAGAAGCAATGAACCCCGGGCTGGCGGAGCTGATCGCAACGTTGAACTTCTGGCAGGAGGCCGCGTTTTTCGGGCATATAGGACTCAACATCATCGCCCTGATCGCGCTCTCTAATCGCTCGGCCGCCTGCATACCCGCCTTCATCGTCGCCTTTCTGCTCGACCGCATCGACTGGATCATTCTCGGGCTCAACCCGGCATCCTTCGGGGTCACCTCGCCGGCAGAAGACTGGGTTCAGTTCATTTCCAGTTTCGGAGGCATCGGCCTGACAGCGATGCTGCAAATGCTCTGCATCGCCCTGATGGCGTCCTTTCTGTTCAATGGTCAGCTTTCCACCCATATGAAGTTCTGGCGCGCGCGCCCCCGTCGACGCTAACAGGCAGCAAAAAACCGCGACCCATCAGGGCCGCGGTTCTTCATTGCTTCAGTTCTGGAGCGGAGGTTTAGCGCACTTCACCCGCTACGGCGCGCATGACATCGCGCAGCGCATCGATCCGTGCGGCATCAGCGGAACCACGCTCGGCATCCGGCAGGCTGCGCGACAGGCGACGCAGTTCTGAAGACAGACCGCGGTCGGTCGTGCCAGCTTCCATGTGCTCGGCAGCACGGCCCAGGGCGGACGACACCGTTTCGGCGGCATCAGCCGACATGGTTTCGCCCCGCACCAGCTGATCAACATAGGCCAGGCCGACGACCGGGTGGTCGGGCCAGCTGACCTGGGTTTGCTGTTGCGGGTTGAAGACAGCGCCCTGGTCGGCCAGAGCCGCAGCCGCGATTTCATTGGCAGTCAGATACTCGCTCGGCGCCAGCTCAAACACATCGAGACCGCGCGCGATCTCGGTGCCGTAGATGCGGCCATCATACCAGTAGGACGACCAGTATCCGCCGGAGATCATGATGTCCTCATCAATCGGACCCCGGTCGAAATAGGCAATCTCGAAAGCGTTATCCGCATCGGTGAAATCAATCACCGTCAGACCGCCCTGATACCAAGACTGCACGAAGATATCGCGACCCGGAACCGGCACAACGGAACCATTGTGTGCGACGCAATTCTCTTCCTCGGTCTGAGCCGAAGGGATCTTGAAATAGCTGGCGAATTCAAGCCGGCCATCCTCGATCTCGAAAATCGCATTGGCACCCCAGTCGGCCGGGTCCTGGGCGCGGCAACGCGGACGCCCACCACCGCCCCACTCATCGGTGAACAGGACCTTGGTCCCGTCATTGTTGAAGGTCGCAGAGTGCCAGTACGCAAAGCCCTGATCGACAACCGCGTCGATGCGCTGCGGAGCGCGCGGATCGGTGATGTCGAGAATGATGCCATTGCCGGAGCAGGCACCCGCTGCCAGGTTCAGCGCCGGGAAGACGGTAATATCATGGCATTGATCCGTCCGGCGCGAGGATTGTGTCCCCTCACCGTGGTCACCGCCGGCCCAGAGGCCGGCAATCCGGCCCGTCTCGTCATCGGCAAACACGCGCGGGCTGTCGACAATGCGCGAGGCTGACGGATTGGCAACCGGGATTTCGATGACATCGATGGAGAAAAGCGCCGTCTCCTCATCGCCGGGCAGACCGGCGACACAACCGGCCAATTCTTCTTCCGGGCGGATCGAGCTGGTGCCGGAGTTATAGACGATGATGGTATTCTCATCGCTGGAAACAACCGAATGGGTGTGCGAGCCGCGGCAGGTCTGGACCTGACCAACCTGGCGCGGAACCACCGGGTTGGAGATGTCGAAAATGCGGATGCCGCGGAAACGGTCTTCGCTGACTTCCTCTTCAACACCCTGGCGGCCGCAATCGACGCGGGCGCGGGTATCCTGCACGGAGACGATAAGCAGGTCGCCGACGATGGAGACATCGCCCTGGCCGCCCGGGCATACCACCGAGCTGATCAATTGCGGCGTATCGCCCTCGATATTGTAGACGTTGAAGCCGTGATAATTGCCGGCGACCATGAGGTTGTCGGCAAAGGCCATGTCGGTATTGGAGAAGCTCAGGAAGGGTGAACGGTCACCGAAGCGGCGCTCGACCTCTTCATCGGTCGCTTCCGACGGGATTTCCGGCGGCAGACCGGCCGGGTTCTCTGCATCGAAGAAGCCGGTCGGCTTCGGCAGGCTGGCCAGCATGACCAGGTTGGAGATGGCTTCCTCGGCATCGCGGAAACCGCCCGCCAGACCGTTGCGCGGGTCCTCCGAAAGACCGGACAGAAGCGCATCCATACGACGGATTTCAGCGCGCTGCTCGCCACGGACATCATTGACGAAATCGAACAGAACCGGGTCATAGGCCGAGCCGCGCTGGCGCAGCAGGTGATCGACCATGTCGATGGCGCCGTCGTGATGGGCGATCATCAGCTCCAGGAAGAGCGCGTCGAACGCCGTGCCGCTGGCCGCTGCGAGCGCTTCCATCTGAGCCGGGGTCGCCATGCCGGCCATGTCGTGATGGCCATGATGCGCATGGTGCATGGCATGGGGGTCATTTTGCGGGTCCGGCGCATCCTCGCCGCGCTCGATCAGCCAGCCGCGCATGAACTCGATCTCGTCCGCCTGGGTGGCGTCGATACGGCTGGCAATATCACGGACGTCCTGCAGATCGGCGCGGTCCGGCACGAGGGCCGACATCTGCACCGCTTGGAAATGGTGCAGGATCATGCCCTGCATGAAGCGGACATCGTCCTCGGAATAACGGTTCGCTGCGATCTGCACCGCTTCCTCGGCGGTGAGTTCGCGACCATCCTGACCCGGCGCACCGGGCTGCACAATCGGTGCGTCCTGGGCCAGAACCGCTCCGTTGAGGGTCAAACCGGCGGTCAACGCAATCATTGCGGACCCGATGCTAAGCTTCGCCTTCAAGGCCATGTCACTCCTCCCGACTGGACAAGCCGCAGACATTAGAGTGTGAAGCCGGTGCGGCAAGCTTTCCATACCGGTACGGAAAACACGGTTGTTCGGTGTTACCGGACGAGCACGCCATCGATGAAGTCCAGCATTACCTGCCGAGCCGGGGAGGCGACCTCCGGATCGATCATGTTGAAATAGAGCGAAGCGTGGGTGTCATCGGGGTAGTGCTCGAAGGAGATCAACTCCGATGCGGCATGGCCATCGATCAGGGTGGCAAAATGGTCGGTATACAGCCCGGTCTGGCCTTCCGAGAGGATCAGCATCGGCGCCTGCAGCGCATCGAGATAGGTTATCGGAGAGGCCGCAGCATGCCCCTCGCGCGGCCCGAACACACCGATCACATGATCGCGCGCAGCATCCGCGCCCATGCCGTCATGGATAACGTCGTAATAGTGCGGCACGTCATAAGTCCCCGCGACCGGTATGGAACCAGCGACCGCGTCGAGCGTCAGATCATGGGCCTGCAGATAACGCTCATCCGTCGCCAAGAGCGCGGACAAATGTCCGCCCGCCGAAAAACCACTGACGAACAGGGCGTCACGGTCGAGACCATGAGCATCGGCATTCTCCCACATCCAGGCGAACGCCCGGGCGACATCCTCGATATGGGCAGGATGCTGGATGCCTGTGTCGGGAAGGTTCTCTGACATCCAGCGGCCCGGGCTCAGACGGTAGGACATCACCGCAACGGCGATCCCTTCACGAGCCAGCGCCTCGGCCAGGCCCATCTCATGCTCGCGCCCGCCTGAGGCCCAGGCGCCGCCATGAATCCACAACACCGTCGCCCGAGGGGCGCCATCGGCCGGTAGAACAAGGTTGAGTGCATGCCGTTCGGCATCCGCGCCCTCGCCCTGGAAATAGGCGATATCATTGATGATGCGGGTGGTGGCGATGTTCTCCTGAGCAAGGGACAGTTCGCTGGAGAAGAACATCGCCAGTCCCGCCGCCGCAACGGCAAGACTTTTGGGGAAAGAGATGGCGGTCATGGAAATCACTCCTGATCGGCGCAGAGTTGATGGTTGAAAGCGGCCCGCAGCAGAGCCGGCCCGGCCTGGGGCCGGACGCAGCGCAAACGCCCAATCCAAGGGAGGGCCAGAAACGGTGACACGCCTAGTCTCCTGATGCCGGAGCAAACACACTCATATCGGCATTGAAACGCTCGACGCTGACCGCGCCCGCTTCATCGCGCACATAGCGGATGAGCGCTGCGCCGCCGAGCCCGGCATGGGCGGTCAGCTCGCCCTCCGGCGTGCGACCGCTAATAGTCTCCACCTGCGCACCATCCTCGCTATAGGTCCAGCGCGCGCGCCCCTGTTCGGCGCCATCAGGGCCATGGGTCCAGCTTTCATAGCGATTACCGTGTGCATCATAGGTCGTACGCGTCATCATGCTGCCCCAGGAAAAAACCTGCTGATTACCGTGCCGGTCAAAACCGCGCAGGCCGATCTTGTTGCCGAAAGCATCGTAAAGGTGCTCGCCGAGATGCACGCCTGGGCGGTTCCCTTCAACGGCATTACCGGCATGGTCATAGACTTGCCAGCGGATGAAATTACCCGCGAGATCATAGGTGATGCGATCGATACCGGCTCCGGTGGAGTTATCCGTCGGCACGCCTTCAAGGCCATAATTGCGCATGAAGACCAGCTTGCCGTCGGCGTCGTATTCCATCTTGGTCTCGTAGAATTCCAGCACCGGCCGCATCGGCATCATCTCACCGGCCAGATTGTAACGACGCTCGAAAACATGCCCGTCATCGGAGGGCCGCCAGTCATAGCGGTGAATGCCCCACTCGCTCTCGCTCGGCTCACCTTCGGCATCGTAGAAGGCCAGCGCCGTGCGCGCGCCATTTTCGTCGAGCGTATAGACCGCAGAATAGACATTGCCATGCGCCGCGACGCGTTCGCCCTGCGTGTTGAAATAGCTGTGAATCTCGCGCCCGGCCTCGTAGCTCACACGGACATCGGGAGCGAACCAGATGAAACTGTCCCAGACCCCATTGTCCCAGACCGGCTGGTCGCCGACCTGGTAGACGACCCGGCTCAGCCGCCCCTGATCGTCATAGTCAAACTCATAGTGGGCAACCCCGGCAGCGAGCTCCGCATCGATCGGATGAATGCCGCGATAGGCCGCGTAAGGCGTCTCGCGGAACATGATGTGACGGTATTGATCCGCCTGGGCAGCGGCGCTCGTTCCGGTGACGAGCGTGGCAGCGATCAGGGTCGCGAGCGAAATCCGGGTCATGGGCATTCAATCCTCTGTATCGACCGCTGTCTGTTCTCTAGCGGTGAGGACATCCTGCCCGGCTGCCTGCACGGGGTGAGAATCTGGATCGAGATTATCGCCCGCCGCGCAGTTCGTCCGGACAGCAGCGATAAGATCGGTCGAGCTTTACAGGCCCGGGGCGGATCGGCGTAAGCTTGCGCGATGAACATCATGACGCTTCGGACGGGATCAGGGCTGTGAACGCGACACTGCTGGGCGTGCTTTATTTTGCCGCCGCGACCCACGCGGTCATGATCACGCTGGTGCTGGCGCACAAGACTGGCGGGCGCGGCCCCGGCCTCCTGCTCGCCGTCATAACCGGCATGATGGCCTACAAGCTGTTTGAGGGCGGGATGATGTATGCCGGCTTCTACGCCAGCGCGCCGCACCTGCTCGACCTGCTTCCCGGCATGGTGCTCATTCTCGGCCCGGTTTTCTACGCCTATGTCCGTCGCATGACCGGACACGCGCCCTACCCGGTCTGGCTCTGGGCGGTGCAACTCCTCCCGGCTGCGGCTGTGTGGCTCAGCAACGCTCCGCTCGTCCTGCAGCCGGCCGCCGACAAGGTCGCCATGTGGGATACGATCCTGGCTCCGGGCTCCGAAACGCTACCGGGCGCGATCATACTGCGCCTGGTCGCGATCAAACTCTTTCTGCTGGCCTATCTGATCCTGTCCTGGCGCATGCTCTCGAGCTATGCCGCCCGCATCGACACACTGCGCGCCGATGACAGCCGCAGCTTGCTGTCGCAGATGCGCTTTCTCGCCATCTCGCTCTTGGCCCTCGAAGCGGTCTGGGTGGTCCTTTTCCTGGCCCAGCAGGGCTTTGGACTGGGCACGCTGTCCCAGGTCAGCAGCGCCTGGCTGCTCTTCATGGCGGCGATCATCCTGACCATGGGGTATCGCGGCATGCAGGATGCCAACTTCCTGCTGACGCCGGAGGAGCGTTCGCTGGCAGAAACCCCGCAGACCACGCCGGCATCAATTGATACCAAGGTGAAATACCTGCACTCCGCCCTGCCCGACAGCGCCTCACAGGAAATCGCCGAGCTGATTGAAACCCGCCTGCGCGAGCACCAGGACTATCTCGATGAGCGACTGACGCTGACCCAGTTGTCGGCGAATATCGGCATGAAGTCCCATACGATCTCACAGGTCATCAACCAGTATATGGGCTCGAATTTCTACAAGCTGGTGAATGGCTACCGGATCCAGCACGCCGTTGATCTGATCGATGATGCCAAACAGCACCTGCCGCTCGAGCGGATCGCCATCGAGAGCGGGTTTTCCAATCGTGTCACTTTCAACAAGGCCTTCAAGGCCAGCCTGGACATGACCCCGTCGGAGTATCGGGCCCGCGCCCGGCAGGCCTCCTGAGCCGCGAAAACCCCGGAAAACCTGACTAATTCGTCCCGAAACATGTTTCGGGTCGTCTGCAATCATGCTTCCGGACGACGACGCTGACCGCCGCGTCTATCGATCAGCCCATGTTCAAACACAAAAGGGACCTGATCATGTCTTTCCTCCCCCGCCTCGCTGCTCTGTCTGCCGCCGCACTCGCTCTGACCTCCGCTCCGACCCTCGCAATGGCAGAGCCGCTCGACCTGCCGGCCGCGATCGAATTCGGCGCCTCGCCGGACGCGCTCAGCAGCGCTTTCGATGATCTGTGCGAGAGTTACCAGGTCCATCAACTCGACCCGGCCGAACTGCCGATCGCGCAGCACAGTCATATCCAGGTCGACTGCCGGGGCTTTGCCCATGCCGGCGCCAACCGGCTGGCAGAATTCGTCTTCGCCGATGAGGCCCTGGCTTTCGTCTGGGTCCTGACCGAAGCAGAAGAGGAAGCGGCCCATCTGGCCGCGCTGCAGCAGCGCTTCGGCACCCCGACGCACGACACGGCGATGTTCGTCGCCTTTGCCGACGACAATGTCGCCCTGCGCCGGGATATCCCGGAATTCCTCTATTACGGCGAGGTCATCGCGCCGATGTATCGCGGCTGGTTCGACCAGATGTCAGCGCAATAACGTCTCTGACCCGGCAGGCCGGAGCGGTGTTAAGCCGCTCCGGCCTCTACACCTTCCAGCTCATGCATCAGCGCGGCCGCCGCGCCGCTGCAGCTGAGCGAACCGCCCAGATCAGCGGTCCATTGCCGCCGCGCATGCATGGCATTCATCGCGTGCCGCAAATCCGCCGCCGCCGCGCTTTCACCGAGCCCGGTTTCCAGCATTTGCGCCGCGCTCTCGATCGCGCCGAAGGGGTTGGCTTTGTCCTGACCGGCAATGTCGGGCGCCGAACCATGGATCGGTTCAAACAGGCCCGGTCGCGCCGCGCCGACCGAGGCGGATCCCAGCAGCCCGATCGAACCGGGCAGCATGGATGCTTCATCGCTGAGGATATCGCCAAACATATTATCGGTCACGATGACGTCGAAATCGCCCGGTGAGCGCAGCAAATGCATGGCCGCAGCGTCGATATACATGTGATCGAGCTCGATATCGGAATAGCGTTCAGCGCCCATCTGCGTGACCACTTCGCGCCATAACCGGCTGGTTTCAAGCACATTGGCCTTATCCACCGAAGTCAGCTTGCCCCGGCGCATACGCGCCTGCCGGAACGCAATATCGGCAATGCGTTCAACCTCTTCACGGCTATAGGCGCACAGATCGCTGGCCGCATCGTCCGGCCGGGTCTTTTCGCCAAAATAGATCCCGCCGGTCAGCTCGCGCACGATCAGCATATCGACGCCCTCTACCAATTCGGCCCGAAGCGGCGACCGGTTGGCAAGCGCCGGGTGGACCGACACCGGGCGCAGATTGGCATAGACGCCGAGCGCCTTGCGAAGACCGAGCAATCCGGCCTCCGGCCGGACCGGCGCATGATCCCATTTCGGCCCGCCGACTGCGCCCAGGAATACAGCATCAGCCGCCTGGCAAGCGGCCAGCGTAGAACCGGTCAGCGGCTCGCCATACGCATCAATCGAGGCGCCACCAAAGGCGTGCTCGGTAAAGTCCAGCGAGAGCCCGCGCAGGCGGGCCACCGCTTCCAGCGCCGAGCGGACCACACGGGTGATTTCCGGCCCGATCCCGTCGCCGGGCAAAAGAGCGATAGTATAAGTCATGTCATTCGCGCCTCATGCGCCTGGATGGCGGCACGGCGTGCCAGCAGGAAACCGAGCGGATCGGTACCTTCCAGCAAACAGTGCCGGGCAAAGGGTTCGATATCGAAGCTGAAGCTCGGCCCGCCCTCGACCTGGACGCTTTGACCGGCCAGATCGATGGTGACCGCCGCGCCGGGATTGTGCAGCAGCCAGGCATGCGCTTCCGCCGGGGCCACAATCGGCAACAGCCCATTACGCGCCGCATTGGAGCGGAAAATATCGGCAATCTCGCTGGAGATGACCGCCTTGAAGCCGAAATCGAGTAAGGCCCAGGGCGCATGTTCACGCGAAGAGCCACAGCCGAAATTGCGCCCGCCCACCAGGATCTGAAAGCTGGACGTATCCAGGCTGACGAGCGGGTGCGCTGTCGGCTGGCCCTGACGGTCAAAGCGCCAGTCATGGAAAGCAAAGGCACCAAGTCCGGCTCGGCTCGTTGTGGTCAGGAAACGCGCCGGGATGATCTGATCGGTATCAATATCCTCTTGCGGCAGGACGAAGGCCCGGCTCTGGAAGTTCTCGAATTCAGACATATTCCACCTCCGCCAGCTGGCGCGGGTCCGCCACCGCTCCAGCGATTGCTGCCGCCGCAGCCGTCGCCGGACTGGCAAGAATGGTACGCACGCCCGGGCCCTGGCGGCCTTCGAAATTGCGGTTGGATGTCGACACGACAAGCTCGCCCGGCTCCCCGCGGTCACCATTCATGGCGATGCACATGGAGCATCCCGGCTCGCGCCATTGCGCACCGGCTTGCCGGAAGACCTGGTCGAGGCCTTCCGCCTCGGCCTGTTTCTGGACCGCAACCGAACCCGGAACGATCAGCGCCCGCACCCCGTCGGCAACGCGGCGTCCCTGCATGATGCGGGCAGCGTCGCGCAGATCGGAGATCCGCGAATTGGTACACGAGCCAATGAAGACCTGGTCGACCCGGGCCCCCGTGACGGCTTCGCCAGGCTTCAGCTGCATGTAATCCAGAGCCTTTTTCCGGGAGGCTGTGGTCTCCTGTGGGACCGGCGCGGTGATCGCTATCCCGGTGTCCGGCGCTGTTCCCCAGGTCACCATAGGAGCGAGATCCGCTGCATTCAGGCGCACTTCACGATCGAACTTCGCGCCCGGATCGCTGAACAGCTGCGACCAGCTCTGTTTCGCGGCCTCCCAAGCCTCGCCTTGCGGGGCGTGCTGACGGCCTTCCAGCCAGGCAAAGGTCTTTTCGTCCGGCGCAATCATGCCCGCCCGGGCCCCAGCCTCGATTGACATGTTGCAGACCGTCATACGGCCCTCCATGTCCAGCGCCTCAATCGCCTCGCCCGCATATTCGATCACGCACCCCGTGCCGCCATCGACACCGATTTCGGCAATGATGGCGAGGATGATATCCTTCGCCGACACCCCGTCAGGCGCCTCGCCATCGACGGTGACCCGCATCGAGCGCGGTTTGCGCTGTAACAGGCACTGTGTCGCCAGGACATGGCCGACCTCGGTGGTCCCGATACCGAAGGCAAGCGCCCCGAAAGCGCCATGGGTCGCGGTGTGACTGTCACCGCAGACAATCGTCATACCCGGCTGGGTCGCACCAAGCTCCGGTCCGATCACATGCACGACTCCGCGGTGCGGGCTGTCCCAGCCATGCAGGGTGATGCCGTGGCGCCGGCAATTCTCACCAAGCGTCTCGACCTGTTTGCGGGCCGCGTCACTGGCATAGGCAGGCCCGTCCGCCGGATCGAAAGCCAGCGTTGGGGTGGCGTGGTCAATAGTTGCCAGCGTACGGTCCGGCCGCCGCACGGCCAGATCCCGCGCCTCAAGCTCGGCAAAGGCCTGCGGCGAGGTCACCTCGTGCACGAGATGCAGGTCAATATAGACGACCCCCGGCGTCTGAGGGGCCTCGGTCTCGACCAGGTGCGCGTCCCAGATCTTGTCGAACAGGGAACGCGGCGGCGCATCAGGCGACATGCTGTACCTCCATCGGATTGTCATGAGCCGGCTGCAGCCAGCCCCAGCGATCCTCGGTCTCGCCCTTGAACAGGCCGAAGAAGCGGCGCTGCATCAGCTCAGCGACCGGGCCGCGACCGCCGCAGCGCACGACATGCCCGTCGACAGACCGCACCGGCGTGATCTCCGCGGCCGTACCGGTGAAGAAGATCTCGTCAGCGACGTAGAGGCTTTCACGCGACAGGGTTTGTTCGCGCACATCAAAGCCTTCCGCCTCTGCCAGCTTGATGACGCTGTCACGGGTCAGGCCGGAGAGGATTGAGGCGGAGCTCGGCGGGGTGCGGATAATGCCATTGGAGACAACGAAAATGTTCTCGCCTGCGCCCTCGGAAACGAGGCCGTTTGTGTCCAGGCCGATACCCTCGTCAAAGCCCCGCGAATGCGCTTCATGGCTGATCAGAACCGAGGACAGGTAATTGCCGCCAGCCTTCGCTCCGGTCGGAATGGTATTCGGTGCCGGACGGCTCCAGCTGGAGATGCAACAATCCACCCCCTTGGCCAGCGCATCCTCTCCAAGATAGGCACCCCAGGGGAAGGCGGCGATGCAGACATCGACCGACGCGGCCTTGCCCGGCAAAACGCCGATCCCGCCATAACCGAAGAAAGCGATCGGACGGATATAGGCGTCGTTGAGCCGGTTGGCCCGGATCGCCAGCTTGCAGGCTTCCTCAATCTCTTCCCGCGAATAGGGAATGGGCATGTGGTAGACGCGCGCGGAATCGAACAGGCGCTGGATATGGTCGCTGAGCCGGAAAATCTGCGGCCCGTGCGGGGTCTGATAGGCGCGAATGCCCTCGAACACGGAAGTCCCGTAATGCAGGGCGTGCGAGAGCACATGGGTCTGGGCGTCATGCCAGTCGGTCAGCTCGCCATTGCGCCAGATGAAGTCGGTTTCCTGAATAGCCATAACAAGGCTCCTGAGTTAGCCGGCCTGGGCGGCGGGCTGGGATTGTGGATTGGCGCTGTTCAGCGCATCGGCGCGGTCGAGCGAGAATAGAAAAGCGTCGAGTGCGGCGGTGACGATGTCGGGACCCCGGGCCCGTCCGCGGACGGTGCGGCCATGCACATCGACCTCGATTTCCGCGATGAATTCGCGCCCGGTGGCGGAGTGGACCATGCGCGTTTCCAGCGCGGAGACGTCTGCATCCGCACCGGTAATGCGCTGAACCGCGCCGAATGCGGCCGCCACCGGCCCGTCACCCTTGGCAATGTCGGAGACGCGGCCGCGCTCGGGATGGTCAAGCTCGACGCGGGCAAACTGGGTCGGACGCGGTCCGGCGGTACAACGCAGCTCTGTCCGCAAAACCGTCCAGGCCGAGCCACTGGCAGAATGGCCTTCCATCAGCCCGGCGAGATCGGCATCGGTGACCTCACCATGCATGTCGGCGAGATCCTTGAAAGCACGGAAAGCCTCAGCCAGACCCGCCTCATCAAGCTCATAGCCCAATGCCTGCAGACGTTGCGCCAGGGCATGTTTGCCCGAGTGCTTGCCCAGGACCAGCTCGGAACCGGGAGCACCGACACTGGCCGGGGTCATGATCTCATAGGTCCGCCGGTCGGAAATCACACCGTGCTGGTGAATGCCGGCCTCATGGGCGAAGGCATTCTTGCCGACAATCGCCTTGTTCGGCGCGATCGGCGCGCCGGTCAGGCGCGATAACATCTGGCTGGCCGGCCACAGGCGGGTGGTGTCGACCTGGGTGATGACCGGGAAGATGTCGGGTCGGACATTAATGGCCATCACCGCTTCTTCCAGCGAGCAATTGCCCGCCCGCTCACCGATCCCATTGATGGCGCATTCGACCTGGCGGGCCCCGCCCTGCACAGCGGCGAGGCTGTTGGCGACGGCGAGACCGAGATCATTGTGGCAATGGGCTGAGAAAATCACATGCTCGGGACGCTCGACGCTGGATGTCAGATGCTCGAACAGAGCGCGGATTTCCGCCGGCTCGCTGACCCCGACCGTATCGGGCACGTTGAGCACATCGGCACCGTTGGCGGCAGCGACGGACAAGGCCTCGACGAGGAACTCCGTCTCGGTACGCAGCGCATCTTCGGCCGAGAATTCGATCTCGTCGAAGGATCCGCGCGCATGGGTCAGCGCGTGCTCGATCGCCTTGAGCACTTCCATGCGGGACATTTTCAGCTTGGCCTGGCGATGGATCGGGCTGGTCGCGAGGAAAATGTGCAGGCGGCTGCGGCGGGCCGGCTCCAAAGCCTCGGCGGCCGCATCGATATCGCTTTCGCTGGCACGGGCCAGTGAACAAATAGTGGAGCCGTGAATCTCGCGAGCAATCGTGTGCACGGCCTGTTTGTCACCCGGCGAAGCGGCGGCGAAGCCTGCCTCGATCGTATCCACCTTCATGGCAGCGAGGTGACGCGCCATTTCCAGCTTCTCAGCCGGGGTCATGGAAAAGCCCGGCGCCTGTTCACCATCGCGCAGCGTGGTATCGAAAATGCGCAGGCGTTCCGGTTCGGGTTGGGCGTGAACGGTCAGTTTCGGGGCGGACATGGTGGTCTCCCGGAGGCATGTGATTGAACCGACACCGGCTGCATTTCCGGTGCGAAGACGTCATGGACGTCAAACAGGCGGGCGATCTGGCGCATCAGAACATCGATCTGGCGTACGCCTTCGCGGGCCGCGACTTCCAGCGTGACCGAGGCGCCGCCATCGGCCGGGGCGCCCTTGGACAGGGTTGAAATCGTAAAACCGCGCCGTTCGACGAGGCCGACAAGCCGCGTCAGCGCGCCTTCGGTCTCGGCCAGTTCAATACGTAGGATCGTGCTCATATGGAGTCCTCCATCATGTCAGTGTTGGATGCGCCCGGCGGCACCAGCGGCCAGACATTTTCTCGGCTGTCGATCAGCACATGGGCCAGGATCGGCCCCTTGGCCGACAGCAGTTTCTCAATGGCGACAGGAACTTCCTCCCGCGAATGGACGGTGAAGGCTTCAACGCCGAAAGCGCGCGCAACCTCGGCGAAATCCGGATTGTCGTAGAGATCGATCTCGGAAAAATTCTGATCGAAGAAGTATTCCTGCCACTGGCGCACCAGACCCAGCGAGGCATTGTCCAGCAACAGGATGCGGATCGGCACGCTGTAGCGCCGCGCGGTCGCCAGCTCCTGGATATTCATCATGATCGAACCGTCGCCCGAGATCGTGACGACCTTGGCGTCGGGACGCTCCATGGCGGCACCGATACCGGCCGGCAGGCCGTAGCCCATCGCGCCCAGCCCGGCAGAAGTCAGGTGGGATTCCGGACGCGCAAAACGGCAATGCTGGGCCACCCACATCTGGTGCTGGCCGACATCGCAGGCGGCGATGAAATCGTCGCCGGCCGCTTCGGACAATTCCTTCAGCATGGCCGGTGCGAAGACGCCATTGCCCGGCGCGTCATAGCGGAAGGCATGGCGCGCCTTGCGTTCGCGGCAGGTCTCGCGCCAGGGGTCGATGTCCAGATAGCCCGGATCCATGCGTGCCAGCGCATCGCCGATATCGCCCGCGATCGCCACATCGGCGGCGCGCAGCTTGCCGATCTCGGCGATGTCCGCATCCATGTGGATGATGCGGGCGCCCTTGGCGAAACTGTCCAGCCGGCCGGTGGCCCGGTCGTCGAACCGCGCACCGCAGCACACCAGCAGGTCGCACTCGTCCACGGCGACATTGGCCGCGCGTCCGCCATGCATGCCCAGCATGCCCAGGAAATTCTCGGCATCGGGGTGCGGGCAGCCCAGGCCTTTCAGGGTCGCCACGGCGGGAATGCCGGTACGGCCCATGAAGTCCCGGACCGCGTCGACGGCGCGGCCCAGGGCGACGCCGCCGCCGATATAGAGAACGGGGCGTCTGGATTGAGTCAGCAGGGCCGTCGCCGCAGCCACATCGGCGTCACTGGCACGGGACGGCCCTGCTGCAGGCCGAGGCTCTGGGGGTAAGGTGG